>CATLFA010000006.1 GCA_949927585.1 uncultured Clostridiaceae bacterium | reverse complement strand
CTTCTCTTTTATTAACTCTCTTACTTAAATCTTTTACAATCTCCTCTTCATTTCTTTTTAATTCTTCTACCATAAAATACCTCTCTTTCTAGTTCTTTGTCATTTTTTTAGTTTTGCTTCTGACAAAATTTGACAAATCTGTTTTTAGAGTGTATATTATATTTGTATATTGACTTTCATAATATACACTCTGAGAGTGCTTTAAGTGCGAGTTAAAACACTCTCAACTTTTTTATATAAGTATTTTATTGTATTATTAAAATCTTGTCAAACAATTTAGTCTAGTTTTCGACACGAATTATGTCGAATTTTAGGTAAAAAAAACGTGTAACACTTGATAATGCTACACAATTTTTTTTAAAAAATTTTTAAATTTATTTCTCTATTTATTTTTGCTCTTAAGTAATTCCAGTCAAGCATAGATATATATTTCATAGATTCTGTTGATAATAAATAGTTTTCTTTAGCATATTTATTCCATTCTTCTACACTCGGAAACTTTTCCTTTTCTTTTGTTAATTCTTTCAACTTATTATAAGACATTCTATAATACAAGAACATTTCACTTCCTGCTGGGTATTCTCTTTCTTTTATTGTAGTAAAATAATAATTTATATATTCATCTATTTTCTCGCTTAATTCTACGGTTTTCTTATCACTTAAACCATATTTTTCTATATTTTTATTCATTTTATTTTGCAATACTCTTATTTCATTAAACACATTTCTATTATTCATTTGTTTCACCACAACAATTATATATATAATAGATAATAAAAGCAATGGAAATAGTTTCCAGTCTTAAATTACGAACTTTCTCTTTAAATCTTCCCACTTTTCTGCATCCTCATGTGACATAATTGTTATTGAGCTGAAAAATCCATTTTCGTGAGCATAGTTATTCCATTCGTGATAAGTTATATTCTTGTTTTTCTTTAATATTTTTTTAAACTCTTTTCTTGTTTTTTTATAAAAATTCTTCATATTTTTATATTTTACATTTTTTTATTTTTTATACTAGCTCTTTCATCTTTCTTACTATGTATTCATCTAAGAATTGACTCTGTTTTACTATATCGTTGTAGTCTGTATTTTCTTCTAACATAATATTTAATACTCTTTTGTGATAGTTTATAATTATATCTAACATATTAATCACCTCTTGAGTATATTATAACATTATGTTTACGAAAAGTCTGTCGAAGTGTGTCATGTACATAAAATTTACCTTTGAGTGAAAATAGCTAAAAAATGTCTTGCGACATTGCATTTTAAGACGTTTTTATTTTTGTTTAGTATACTTTTATCTTTCAAAAATGGCTTAATTTCAGTAGTTTTAAGTTTTTTTATATTTTTTTGAAAAAAGTATTGACATTACCGTCACGGTATATTATAATAATTATAGAAAGGAGGTAATACTATGATACAAAATTTACTTTTAAAGATTTGTTCAAAAAAGCAAAAACAAAAATTGCATAAACAATTTGAACAAATACAAAAATGGCAAGACGAAATGTATTTTCATAAATCCCGCGAAGAATTAAAGAACTTACATTAGCCAAGCCATCACAGAGAAAGAGTCTATCTCTTCTCTCTGTATATTATATATGATAAAATAGAAAAAATCAAGGAGGAATTTATATGGAAACAAGAAAGATTAAAATTTCAGAAAATCAAGATGGACATGGCACAATTGGATATAGGATATCATTACCTAAAAAATGGATTTCAGAACTTTTTGATAAACAAACTAAAGAAAAATTCGTCAATTTAGAATTTGATGGAGAAAAAATAATAATGAAAAAAATTTAAAAATATTTATAAAAAAGTATTGACATTACCGTCACGGTATGTTATAATATATTTAAGTTAAGAGATAAGACGTTAGCAAATGCAACGCACTCTATAAGGAGATTAATTATGAAAGAGTTAAATAAAGAAGAAATGTTAAAAGAAATGGAAGAATACGGATATACAGAAGAAAAAATTAAAGAATGGTATGAAGATACAGACAAGGAAATCAGTTTTGATGAATATATAAAAGCATTCTATATGTCTGATAGATATATAAATGAATAGGAGTATTTTATGAGAGGTTATAATATAGATGATTATATTAATAAAAAATTTAATCATCTAACTTTAATAGAAAATTTAAATAAAATAGATAACAATAATTCTAAATTAGCACTCTTTAAATGTGATTGTGGAAATATAAAAGAAATGGTATTTACACAAGCCTTAAATAATGAAGTTAAAAGTTGTGGATGTAAGCAAGGCAATTTATCTGCAAAAAACAAACAATTGCAACAGTTGAGTTTATTAAATTCTTATTCTACTAAAACAATGAAAAATAATAAAACTGGTTATACTCGGAATATCTAAAATAAATAATAAATATAGAGTTCGAATACAAATAGATAAAAAATCAATACATGTAGGATATTTTGATAGTATAGATAACGCTATACAAGCTCGTAAAGAATCTGAAGAAAAATATTTTAAACCGATTTTAGAAAAGTATAAAGCAGAGTAAATTAATACTCTGCTATTATTTTATCTTAATTTCTTATTAACTATTTTTTGAATAGCATTGTAGTCGTAACCTGCATTTTGTAATTTTTCTTTCCTTGAAGGATTGTTACCCCACTTGCCTTCAATTACTTCATTTGCTATTTGTTCGTTAGATTTTCTAGTTACTGTAGTTTTATTTCCTAATAGTATTTCATTTACTCTATTTTGAACTTCATTATAATTATATCCTGATTGCTCTAATAATTGTTTTCTACGAGGCTGAACATCCCATTTATTGTTTATTACTTCTTGTGCTATTTCGTCTATAGATTTTTTAATTTGAGCTGTTTCGTTTTTTTCAACAGTTGCATTTATTATTTCTTCAAGTGGGAAATTAGCACCAGGACAAGATGTGTTTAATATCTCTCTATGTCCTTTTATCCACTTGATATTGTATCTTAATTTAATATCTTCAATTAATTCTATAATAGCTTGTTTTTGAATTTCTGACATTGTTTCTTCATTAAAGTTACCTTCAGCACATATACCAATACTTATACTATTAGCACCAGGACAATGCGCTCCTGCATATTTTTCTGAACGTCCTTCATATATAGTACCATCTTTTCTTACATAGTATTGATATCCTATTCCTGCCCATCCATTATGGTTTTTGTGATAATTGTGTATTACTTCTATACTTTGTAAAACAGATACTCCACTATTATGTAATAATATTCCTTCTACTGTACCCATTTTTGTCATATTTGAATTAAATTGTAAACTAGATTTTATTATTTCCATCTACTTTTCCTCCTTTTCTGGTTTAGTAAAGTAATATGTAATTATTGCACTTGCTATTGCCATAAACGCTTCTACACTTACTATATTTTTAAATGTTAATATGCATACTGTTATTATTACTGCTAAACTTAATATTGTTTTTACTTTAAATAAGTTTGCTATATTAGTTAATAATATTTCTACTGCTTTTTTCATATCTTTCACTCCTTCCCTATAACCCTAATTTTCCCAAAAAGAAACCCAGAACTGCTGTTGCAATCCCGAGTTACTATTAGCCATTTTAAATTATCCCAATTTTTCGACGGTTTTTCTTTTATATCTTTTAAGTCTTTTTTTATTTCTGATACATCATTTTCTACATTACTAACTTTATCATCTACTTTGGTTAATGCAACATAGACATTTGATAATTCTTTTATCTGTTCATCATGTTCATCTAATCTTTTCATATTAGACTTACTTCGTTGCTCTACTTCTACTAGTTTTGTTAAGTATTCTTTTTCCATAACATATTCCTTCCTTTTAATCTTTATATCCTATAATTTTTGTTATATAAATAAAATTACCCGATCTAATTTCTTTAATATTAAAATTGTTTGTTATATTAGCAAGTCCATTTCTTGTGTCATCACTTGTTACATTTTTGCCACTTATATTAAAAACAGAAAATCTTGACGTCCAATGCAGCCCACTTGAATCTGTATATCCACTTTGTAACGATAGAGTTATATTTTCTCTATTCGGATTAAATTTTAATGAGTTATAATCGTGCTTATTATTATCTACAAAGAATATTTCTAAATAGTCGTAATTCTCTGCGTTATCTAGCAATGTTATATTTCCATTACTTCCGCTTGGGTTGTTATATAATATTCTCTTTTCTTCTTTCTTCATAAACTCTTCATATACATTATTATCATTTAATACATACATTTTAGTTTCTATGTACTCTTCGTATGAAGTTGCTGTTGAACCTTGCTCTATTTGCATAGTATCTAGTTGTGTTAATAAGATGCTATATCTAAAATAAACTGCATTTTCAGGTACAACAATACTATTACTTGAATTTAATACTGTATTACCACTTATATATTCCTTATCTTTGTCATAAAAAATGAAACCGTGGATTTTGAGCTGAAGGATAAATCTCTGCTGAAATTGCTATTTTATCAAAATTCTTTACATATATATAATCACTACAAGAATATCCTTCGCTTATTGTCGCTATACCTGTATCTTTATGCAAAAAATACCCTTTTGTTACATTGTTCTTATCAAACAAATTCTTCCCCTTCTGCATCCAAACCTTCCTACGATTTGTTGTAGGCTCTGTTGGGCTTACTATTATTCCTTCTTGTTCTATATTAGTAAGTTGTGTATTTACTTCGTCTTGATATGTATCTATTTGCTCTAATATCTCGTTATAGTCTACATCTTGTCCTACATTTATCCATTCTACTCCATTCCAAATATATGTATTTGAATTTTCTTTGCATTTATATGTGTCTCCAACATTTCTATCTTCAATAAAACTTAAGTCATTTACTGTATCTACAGTTCCTTTAAATCTATACAGTGTTTGCATACTATCAATTTTTTTCTTGTACCCGTCTGTAAAGTCATTTGTAGATAAGTCTTTACCGTGGTACTTTCTCAACCTTATTTCCTAGTTTATCATCTATAATTTTATTATTTGTATTCGCTACTTCTGCGTCATAATTTTCACTCTCTTTTGGAAGTATTAAATTAAGATTTTTTGTATAATTTGGCATATCGCACCTCCTATTTTAGATATTCTATTATTTTAGGCATATTGTCCTCCTATTAAAAACTACTAATGCTACCATTAATATATTTTGAAATTAAAAGCGTATCTCCTGTATTTATAGTTCCATCTTTATTTACGTCTGCTGCTTTTAGTTGTTTATCAGTTAATGCTTGTGTTCCTTGTATGTAATTTTGCACAAGTGTTAAATCGGCTTGTGTTATTTGTCCGTCACCATTTACATCTCCTAGTTTATATTCTGATGCACTTATTTCAGGTAATTTCATTAAGATTAATTTAAAATTTGTATCAGTATCAATTTTGGTAGCCACATGCCCATCATTTCCAATATAGATGTATCTTAATTGAATTTGTATTACATCATTTTTTAATTCTATTTTAGTTGGATAACTTCCACACACTTTGCTATCAGGCAAAAATACATTTCCTAATGTATAACCTCTAGCATCTGGTGCATCTGTTCTTTTTAGACTACACGAAATTACAATACAATTATCTTTATTAAATCCTTTAGGATAATTAATGTCTATTGCATTATATTTATTTTCACTTTCAGTAACACCTTTTATTGTTCCTTGAATTATTGCAAAATTATCTCTATATATAACTTTACTTCCGTTTTGTATTTGTAATATTGTCTGAAACGATATCATTAAATTCAGTATCTATTACAATGTCTTTACTTCCATCAAAATTAGTATTTCCACTTACAGCACCTTGAAGTTTGATATTTCTTGTATTTTTTAATTTTGTTGCACTACCGAGCATTGCCACTACAACTACTAGAAGTATCAGCATTACCTTCCAAATTTCCTTTAACATCTCCCTCAAAACCTCCTTCTGAGATTATTTTTCCACTACATACATTGTCTTGATTATTTAACATTAAGTTTTCTTTTATTTGTTGTATATATTCTTTAAATCTTTGATATAATTCTTCTCCATCTATAGTAATTAAACTATTTACAATTCCACATAAATCTTTATCTAGTCTTGTATCTACAATATCTGCTTGCGTTAAATTAGTTGTACTTTTTACTGTTACTTCTGCAATACAAATTTCATAGATATTATTATCTCTTTGTAATGTTGCTGGTGTTGTTCCATTTCCTTCTTTAATATATAGTTGTGTTTCTCTTGTTGCTAGTGTATCATCTACTTTTACAACTACTCTATCTTTTCTTTCGCCACCTGCTGGTCTTTCTAATATAAATAGTGTATCATTTTCTAGTTCATAATCTGCTCCATTTATAATTCCACTACCTTTATTTACTTTTATTGTAACTCCACTGTCTAAACTTACTTTCATTCCACTTTCGCCATAATTATTATAATGACCAAAATAAACTCCATTACTTAAAAATTTAGCGAAATATTTTCTAAATACTTTTGCTTCGTATAATCTGTCATCTTCCATTTGTCCACTCTCTTCATTTAAAACTTTCATTGAATCGAATGGAAAACTTTTTAATGTTATTGCTGACATATCTTTTCCTTTCCGTAAAAATAAGACCTAACTAATAGGTCTTGTAATTACTCTTTTTATTTCTTCACCAAGTGTTGGAACTTTATCTCCAAAACCTAGTTCAACTGTTTTATTATTTCTTTCATATATTTCTTTTGCTTGAATAATACGTTTATCTTCGTAAATTCCGTCGCTTTCTAATGTTACTAAATCACCTAAAAAGAAATCTTTTTCATATTCCATATTTGGTATTTGATATACTTTTCCTTCTATTGATTGTATTATTTTATATGTATCTAGTTTCTTCTGCCCTTCTTGTTTTAACTCAAGTGGGTCTTCTATGTTATTTAAGTCTATTAAAACTTCTCTTCTGTCGAAACCTGTTGCTGTTCCTAATACAGTTATAAGTCTATCTTCATTTTCTCCCTTACCCGCTACATATCCTACATTTTTATAATTTGTACTGTCATCGGTTGTTTTTCCTTCTAAAAGATTTTTCTTTTTTTCTGAAAAAATAATGTAAGGATGTTTAATTGTTCCTTTTAATTGTTCATGTGTATATTCTTGTAGTTCTTCGTGTGTAAGTGTGCTTAAAAACTTGTGTGTATTGGGATTTTCTATTTGATTTACTGTTCTATCTGTTCCTTTTATGCTATCAAAGTAAATACATTTCTCACTTCGATTTAATATACCTTTCCAACCAAGTCCGTGTATCCTCTGAAATATGTTTTTCTTCATCATGTAAGTTAGTTAATCTTGCTTGCCATACTGTTTTTATTCCTCTATTTTGTGAAGGTGCTATTTTTATCCATGAAATGTCACGCTCTGGTGTTCTAATATCATCATAGTAGCTTTCTACTAAATGTTTTCTTAAATAATGTTTTTGTATGTTTTCTGCATAATCTTGAGTTACTCTATCATATCCGTTTGTTGCTATTATACGTCTTTTGGTTACACCCTTTATACAAGTTCCTGTTACTTTTAAAGTTTTACTGTTTTTAGTTGTCGTTGTAACTACTTTGTCTATTAGAAGTATTTTATCATCTTGCTTATTTACTATAATCATATTGTCTTTTTTTAACTTATTTGTGTTAGCTTTGTTTTTATTTATAGTCAATTCAAATGTTCCACATTCATAATAATTCCAAGTACATATTAAGCTTTCATAATTAGTAATAATACCGTAAAAGTTCAAAATTAGTATTTATTATTTCTATACAATTCATTTATACACCTACATACTTATTTGTATAGTCTTTTATTATTACTTTATCTTTTGCGCCTTCAATATCTGAACTATACTTAATTAAGTTCTTTCCTACTATTAGTTTAAAAAATGTAGATTTTAAATCTATATTGTTATATACGTCCTTAATCTCGTGTGGTGTTATAAGATTTACTGTTTCTTTCCCTTCTCGTGTATCAATTATTAACCTTTCGTTTTCATCTATTTCCATATTAACTTGTATATATTCTCCTGTAGTTTCGTTTGTGACTTTAGGATTTTTAGCAGGTCCAATATATTCTATTTGAACTGGTGCTTCAACATCTCCCTTATTATCTATCTCCTTGTAAAAAGAAACTGTAGAAAATTTATTAGGTAATGTCAATCCAAATTTAAGTCCACCTTGTACAGATTTAATATCTATGTCTTGTCCCTCTTCATCTAACCAATATGGATCTTGGCAATAAAAAGAGATAGTTGCTTTATCGTGATTTTTCTTTCTGTCATTAAACTCTGCACTATCTTCTACTTTTCCATAGATTCTATATTTTTTATAATCATTGGTATAATATATCAATAATTCTCCACGTTTCCCTGTTGCTTGATTATATGTCTTCGGATTTATTATTCTAAATATCTTACGTCTTAGCTCATATAACTTTTCTCTATCTTGTGTTCTTATTGTTGTTTGCAACTTAATTACACGAGGATCTAGTAAACTATCTTCACTATTACAACCATCTTGATTTACACCTTGACTTTTTTGAGAAGTCGCACCAGGATGTCCTAAACCTTCTATGTGGCTTAATAATATGTCTTCGTTTGGATTTCCCACACTACTAAATACTATACTTTCATTTAAAGCTAAGTTAATTATTTCTAATTTTTGCATTTAATCACCTACATTCCTGCAAATTCTTCTGCTAATTTTTGACTTACATTATTTAACTTTCTATAAGTTTCACTTGGCATTTCTGGGTTTTGTTCAATATAGTTATTTTGAACTACATTTACACTTGAAGTTTGAGGTTTATTAGCTCCCGCTTCATATTTATACACTGATGATGCTATTTTTGATATTTGAGCTTCTATTCCTGCGTCTATACTGTTTTGTATTCTAGCAATTATATTTTCTATTTTAGAAGTTAAACCTTCGTTTATTCCTTGTGCTAGTTTTTCTCCTAGACTTTGTCCTGTTATTTCATAAGCATTGCCATAGCTTTTCAATAAGCTAAGAATTTGATTTTGGTTTTGTTCAACATTTAATAGCATACTTTCAGCTGTTTGTTGTGCCATGTCTATTTGTTTATCATAATATTGTTCCAAGTCTGTTAATTGTTTGTCATATACTTCTTTTTGTTTTTCTACTTCGTCTTCTACTGCTTGTATTTTGTTGTCTTGCTCCTCTTGCAATAAGTCTTTTTGTTCATTTAATGCTTCTTTTTTATCTTCTAAAGCTCTATTATCTAATGTCTTTTGATATTCCGCTAGTAGCTTATCTAATTCTTTTTGATAGTTAGCTTTTGTTGTCACATCATGTTCAAATGCAATAAGATCCTCTAAACGTTTCTTTTTCTTTTCGTGTTCTTCGTCTTCTTCATCTCTTGACTTTTGTTGTTCTGCTTTATCTAATGCTTGTAGTTCTTTCTCTATTGCTTCTATTTTTGCGTCATATTCATCATTTATAGCATTTATTCTAATTTCTTTTAGTTTCTCTACTTCTTCAATTTGTTTATCTATAAATTCTTTGTCTTTTTCTTGCATTTCTTCTAATTGCTTTGTTATAGCATTTGTTAATTGTGATACTGTATTATCTATTTGTTCTACTCTTAAATCGCGTTTTTGTTGCTCATAATCTCTTATTGTTTGTAGTTCTTCTCTGTATATTTGCTTTCTTTCATCAAGTGATAAGCGTTCATCTTTCATTATTTGATTTAAGTAGTTTCTATGCATTTGAATAATTTTGTTATAATCATTTGTTTGTTGCGTTACGTCATATGCAGAACCTCGTAAGTTCTTTTGTTGTTGTATGTATGTTTCATAATCTTCTGTTTGTTGTTCTAACATTTCTTTTTCTTTATTTGCTAGCTCTTTGTTAAGTTCGTATATTTTTTCTCTTAGTTCTCGTTTTTCGTCAGTTGTTTTAGCATAGCTTCTTAGTGCTGTTTCGTACATACTTATTTCTTGTTGTAGACTTAGTTGGTCTAATGCTTTTTTATGTGCTATTTCTTTTTTGTAGTTGTCTAGGCGTTTGTTTGAGTAGCTAGATGAGCCACTATAGCTTTTTTTTGATACCGATGTTGGGGTTATGTTTGGAACTTGTGTTGGCGAATAACCTCCCATTGTTTGTAATATATTTAAAACACTTGTTAATGTAGGAATTATATTTTGATATGAAATTCCTATTTTATTTGCTAGTTCTGTCTGTTTTTGTGTATCATTTTCAGCAGCTCTTGCCATTTCTATATATGTATTAATTACTGCTATATTTCCATTAATAGTTTCTTGAGAAGTATTCCAAGCTTGATCAGCTTTTGCCTGTTCTGCATTTATATAATCTTGTGCTTTATCTATAACTATTCCTTCTGCATTTGCTGCTTCTGGGTATGCTTTAGTTAACTCTTTTACTGCATTTTGATATTCTGAAGTAGATTTATCACCTTTTTTGATAATGTTTAGGTAATCCTGCATATTTTGTGCATTTACTTTTAATTGTGCTGCTTCTTTTTGTTGCGTTTTTGTACTTTCTACTTCTAAAACTTTTCTTATTTTTTGTGAAGCATTTGATTCTTCAATTCCTTTTTTGTTTATCTTTAGCTTATTATTTAATTCTTCTACACTATTTCCAAAATTTCCATTTGCTTTTGTATTATTTTCATATTCTTGTTTTAATCTTTTTAATTCATCTATTTGCTGTTTTGTGCCTTCAAAATTTGGTTTTAATGGATTGCTAGAGTTATTTTTAATTTTCTCTTCTAATTCATATATTTTTTGCTTTAATTCCAATTGTTTTTCTATGTTTTGTTTTTCTTGCTCTAATTCGTTTGTACTATTATTAGTATAATTATATGTTCCTTCTTTTATCTGATTATATTTTTCAGTTACTTGATTAAGTTTTTCTTGTGCATCTGCTGTTTCTTGTGCTTTTGTACAATATACGCTATAAGCTGTAACAACCGCTGCAATACCAGTAGCAATCAAAAAAATTGGATTCGCCATTAATGCTGCTGTAAAACCTTTTGTCGCTACAGTTGCAGCAAAAGTAGAAGCTGTATAAGCATCTTTTGCTTTTTTTACTGCTATTATTGCAACTGTAACTGCAGTTAGTGTTATAGCAAATGTTGTCATTCCACTTGCAATAGTTGGATTAGCTGATATTAATGAATTTAATATGTTTAATAATCCTGTTCCACCTTCTAACATTTTTGTCATCATAGGCTCTAATGCTTCTGCATAAGCAACTTGTGTTTCTCTTATTGCCTGACTATATTCTCCTTGTTTCCCTGCCAAACTATCTAGATAGTTTTCCATTGCACCTGCAAAAGGCTCTGCGGCATACATAGTTCTGTTTAGATATGCCTGATTTTTTTCTGCTTCTGTTAATTGACTTGCTGTTTTTCCTATTGATTTTGCATAATTATCTAGCATTACACTTAGATTTTCTGTAACACCTGCACTATCTGATAATGTAGATAAACCTTGTCTATAACCTTCTGACGCTACTCTTACTGCTTCTGATACTGTATAATTAGCATTTCTGTTACGTATAGCGCTATTTGTTAATGCTTCTATCATTTTGTCAGTTTGTTCTATAGTAAATCCCATTAAAGAAAAATTCTTTATCGTAGTTGCTATATCTGATTTGTTCATAATTGAAGAATACTTGTCCATTATTCTAGCCATATCTGACATGTTTTGATTTGTATAATCTGCTACATTAGATAATGAGTCCATAGCTTGAGTATATGTTTTATATTCTTCTGTAGCTTCCTTTATAATGCCTACTATTTTCCCTATTGCTAATACTGCTGTTGCAGACATTGCTAAATAGCTTGCATTTAAACTTTTATTGCTGTTCTCTATTTTTTTATTTTCACTTTCTATCTGTTCTAACTTTTTTTTAGCTGTCTCCAATCCTTTTTCTAGTGCTTCTGTTTTTATTTTTAGATCAATCACTAGTTGCCCTATTTGTGTTTCACTTGCCATTTTTTCACTTCCTTTGCATAATAAAAACACTTGCAAAAGCAAGCGTTTTTATTTATTATAACTCTATTTCTCCTTTTTGTGTAATATTGTTTTTAAATTCTTGTATATAATTATATATGCCTTTCAATGCATTTATATCTTCTTTCATATCAAAACTTATATATTGTTCCTTATTTTCTTTGTTTTTATATATAATTATAAAAAATCTATGAAATTCTGTAGAACTTCCACCTATAAATGCTCCTATTGGTCCTAATAATATTGCTCCACCAACTGCTCTACTTATAGAGTTTTGAACTTCTTTAGATGTTTTTATATTCATATCTAATATTCTACTTCTTTGTAGTTTAAAAATACTTCCTATACTTTCAATTATAATTTGGTTATTACATAGATGTATTATACATTCTGAATTTTCTGATAATGGTAATCCACATATATGTTTTATTTTAGCAGAATACTCTGCATTGTATTCTTTTCCTTTTTCATTAATACTATTGTTTTCTTCTTTCTTTTTTTGACTTTCTTTCACATTGTAATTAATCCCCCATATTAAATATGAAATAATTGCAATAAAAAACAAAATGAAAAACCACATATTTATCCCCTCCTAATAGGAGGATAGCATAAAACAAATGTCAAAGTCTGTCGAAAACTGCGATTATTACAAAATTTTTGTATTTATTGACAATATTTGACATATTTTTCAATTTGTACTTGCTATAATTTATTTATACATATGATAAAAATTCATAAGTTATAGAAAGTGAGGTGAATAATATGTCAAAAACTCCTGTAGTTATTTCAAATAAACTATTAAAGGTACAATCTTATGCTTGTTTTTCAAAATTTTCTAATGAAAGCTTTGATGATGATACTAACGAGTTAATTATCTTTACTGCTAATGGAATGTATCGTGGAAAACTAAAAGCATTTGATTCTGACGAAATTATGGGAAATCTATCTAATAAGCAAAAGGTTGAAGAATACATAGAAAAAAAAGATTATGCTTCTTTGATTCGTCTTACATATCTAGATTATGCAGAAAAGACTTATTCTGAGTCAGATCAAAATCAGCCTTTTGATAATGGAATAACCATTACTCTTGAAGATGTAACTATAACTCCTACTGGACTAAGAGGAGAAATTACAATGCCTTTTGTAGATATCTTTGTTGACCAAATAATTGCTGTAAGTATAGGTTCTACAGCAAATGATAATACTTAAAAATCATCAGCACTAACTTCCTCTTCGTTTGAGGAAGTTGTTTTATTTAATTCTGCATACTCTTGCATTATTATTGGTATTTCATCTATATAATAATCTTCCAAAAATTCTTTTTTACTTATTCCGATTTTAACACAGATGGCAATTGTTCTTTGAAGCCAATTAGGGTTGTAATCTTCATTAAAATTGGCTTCATTTGTACGAAAAAACTTTCTAATTCATTCATCTTCCAAAATTCTTGTATTATATCTAGCACTTGTTTTGGTGTAAGTTCATTTCTTAATAAATCTTCATCTACGTCCATTAACACAGATAAAAATCTAAATGTAAAGTCTGGTAATATAATTAGTAGTTTTGTTACTAAATTCATTATATTTTCTATTGTAAACATTTCTGATAATTTAAATTCTTGCTTATTGTCAGATAACTCTTTTATGAAGTCTTCTGGCAAATCCTTTAAAGTTTGTAGAGCTTCAAAATACTTGCCACAAGGCATCCTTTTAATCTCTACACCATGTATTTTTTTAGCTTTATTTAAGCTTATACTTTCGCTAGTTTTTGTTGTCATTTTGTTTCCTCCTAATATAAATTTAAGGAGAGTATTTCTACTCTCCTGCTGTTGGTACAGTTGGGATAGTATCTAGCCATGTTAAATCGGCATTCCCTGCTTCTGTGTCTTTAATTGTAAATAGTTTATTATCATATGCTCTTGGCATAAACATTCCTTCAATTTCTACTGCCCCATTATTTCCATTTCCTTTTGTTTCTAAATCCATTTTAACTTTAGTTACTTTACATCTATATTGTCTAAACATTCTATAAGTTCCATCAGCTAAAAGTCCACGATATGTACAAGCAAATTCTGGTGCATTATCAATAGTTGTAAAGTCATATTCTTTTGTTGTTTCGTCATAATTTCCACCTTCAAACATTGCTCTTAATTTATTATCTAATTCTTTTAATGTTAATGTAAATTTCTCTCCGTTTACTGTTTTGTCAATATCCCACACTTCATCATCTGCATAAATATTTTCTTCTGAACTATCTATTTCTTTTGATAACTTTTGAGCAGATGGTATTTTTGTTCCTTCTCCTATTATATATTTTTCTAAAGTATTTTCTGTTATTGGAAATATTGTTAATCCACTAAAGCCTTTTAAATATTTTCTTGGCATAATAACGCCCTCCTTTATAATATTTCTTCTTTTTCAAAACGCATCGTTTTGTGTTCTATTTTGCTATTTAAATCTGGTACATCTAAGTAAAGTGTTCTTTTGTAGCCTAACTCTTTCATTTTTGCAACTACTTGCATTGCTAATTTAGACACTTCACTAGATGACTTTCCCCATGCATCAGCTTTTATTGCTAATGCACTTGAATATTCTTCATCGTCAGCATCTTGTGCTGGCTCATTTTGTAATTCCATATAGGTTACGCATGGTAATTTTGACCAATCTTGATTGCCTTCTTCACATACTTGTTTTGCTTCTCCTTTTGTTTCTAATTCTAATAACTTTTTATATACTATTGGTTTTTGATTAATCATTATTTACCACCTAACTTTCTAATATCTTGTTGTATTGATTTAATTACTTCTTGTTCTACCTCTCCTGTGTTTTTGGCATGCAAATATGCAGGTGTTAAGAAAGGTTGGGGTTTCTGCCCCATCCATCTAGCATTGTAATGTACTCCTTCTGGTCTCTCCATATGACTTGATGCTCCTCTTACGCCTGTTCCAAATTCCACGTATGGAGCATATTCAAGGTTTGTATAAACTTGTGCTTCTACGCCTTCTTGAGTTATTTGTGATTTTATTTTGATAGAATTGCGAAGATGTCCTGTATCGACTGGTGATAGATATTTAGCATTTTTCTGTATCTTTTTTGCTCCTCTTTCTAATCCTTTTTTTGCACTTTCTTTAACGTTTCCACCTAAACCAGATAAAGTAGCAAGTAGTTCGTCTAAACCCTCTACACTACTCATCTAGACCACCTACTTTGTGTAATAATATTGTTTTATGACTATCATAAGGAATAATTGCTTTTATTTCGTACTCTTTATCAAGATACACTAATATGTCATTTACTGTTGCTTGCATATCCTCACAAGTAACAATACATTCTGCAACCATTTCCTTACCATATTCTTGTTGTACTTTTTCAAGTGTAGAATATTGAAAATTGCCCGTTATAATTTCTTTTACAATGTCTTTTTTTGTTTCAATAATGCAACCTTCATCATCTCTTACTTGCTCTTTTTCAGTAGTCATTATCTTTAGTTCTTTATCATAAAACGTATCAGCTATTACTTTTTTAAATTCATCTGGTAATTCCATTATGCCACCTCATTTTTCTATATTTAACTAAAGTAGCCATATTTCTATTAAGAAATTCATCTACATTTTTTGACATTGAACTTGCTCCACCTACAGTCTCAAAACTAACAGTTTGTCCCTTGTCAGACGCACCAGAAACTTGTTTTTTACCCTTTCCAATACCTTCCTCATTAAGATTATATTGTTCAATTAAAAACTCTTGTATAAGTGAATCTAGTCGTTCTGGAATAGTTCCTATATGACATCTGTCTAATATTTTGTCTGTTATGTTTGTTTCACAGAATTTTAAGTAGTTATCTAATTTATCGTCTTGTATATTTAATATCTCTTTTATTGTTTTTACATTATCTGACATAGTTAATACCTCAAAAGAAGCTAACTATTTGTCAGCTTCTTCTTTCTTTTTAGTATTTTTCTTTTCTTCTTTATAAGGAATATATCCTTGCTCTTTATAAATCACATTGTAGGCTTTTTCAGTAGCGTTAATAATATTATTATCTTTAATATACTTATTCATAAATTAAGCACCTACACTTTCTTTTGGCACTACGGCACAGAAAGCTTCATCTTTAATTGGTAAATATGCTAACCTCATTGTAGCTTTAATACCAATTAAATCTTGTTCTGCTAATGAAATTGGTTTTCCATCTTCATCTGTTGTTCCTTCTAAAGTAGCTTCTTTTAAGATTTCATATTCTAAGCTATCTCTAATACCTACTAGAGATTTATCCCAATCAGCTCCGATTAGTTCTGCTTTTGTTTTATCCCAAGCACCATTTCTTGAAAACTCGATAGGTTGTGAATAAAATTCTTTACCATTTACTCCATCAGCAAATAGTTGGTTTCCATTCCCATCTCTTAATTTTCTTAAAGAATTTTTAATACCTACTCTTCCTACAAAACCATTTACATCATATCCATCTTCTTCTACTGTTGCCATAGCATCAGAAACATCTAAATCAAATGTTGTATTTGTTCCAATTTCGATTTTATTTCCACTTGTTTCTATGCAATTCATTACATTTTTTTCAAATGGTGTGTTTGTTCCAAATAAACATGCTGCATCTATTGCTTTATAAAATGCTTCTGCTATACTTTCTTTTAATTCATTAAATACGTCTATTGTTGTATCTTTTAATTTTTCTTTTGTTACTGGTATAATTACAGCTAACTTTTTAGCCTTTAGCTCTGGATAAATCCAGCCTGCTTTAGTTGTTTTTATTCTCTCTCCTTCTCCTACCCAGTATGCTCCTGCTCCCTCTGTCATAACTGGTATTTTCTTAGTATCACTTTCCATTTGTGAAACTTTTGAAAGTCTTAATATACTTGACCCTCTAGCCACATCTTTCATAATTTCTGTTGCTTGCTCAACAGGTACAAATCCTGATAGTTCATCTTTTAAATAACCCATTTTACATTCCTCCTTCTTCTTTGGGTAAAATAAAAAGACGTCTTAAGCGCCTTAAATTTTTCTTGATTGATTTTCTTTAATTATTCCAACAAAATCTGTTGCTCCAGTATTTTGATTTTGATTACCACTTGCTGGAGTGTAATGGTATGGTTGATTTTGCTGTTCAACCCCTCCAAATAAATCTTTGTAAGTTTCCTTATTAGATTTTATTTGTTCTTCTATTCCAGATACTACTCTTTCGCCTTTTTCATCTAACAATATTTTAGATAAATCGAACTTTCCAAGTAATAATTCTGGATGTTTTGCTTTTTCATTGTATAATGCATCTTTTATTGCACTTTCTTTTATCAACTTTTCAGTTGTCTCTTTATGTGCTTTTTCAAGATTAGCTTTTTCAGTTTCATAATTTGCTATCTTGTTTTGTAAATCTGCATTATCTCCATTAGACTTTTTCAAGTCTTTAATAGTATTATTCGCTGTTTCTAATGATGTTTTAGTATTGCTTAAATCTGTTTCTAATTGGTCATATTTTGGTTTCGCAACAAACTCTCCATTATTTACATTAACAATACTTACTTTTTTGTCCTTATCGACTTTCTCGTTATAAGAACTTACTTTTCCTTTGACTTGATTATACAAGTCTGTTCCTAAAATTTCTTCTAAAAACTCCATTTTGGTATTTCTCCTTTTCTGTTGCTATTTCTGCAACTATAATGTATTTGCTTTTTCAAGCATAAAAATAAGACAGTTTAATGTCGTATCTAGGACACAAAAATAAGAGCTACGTCTAGCTCTTGAATTTATAATTATAAAACATTAACAGCTTAATCATCACATTCTGGGTGTTCATCCCAAAAACTTGTATCATATTCTGTCTTAGTCTTAATACACTTATTTATTTCTTCTATTAGTTCTTGTTTTATTCCATCAAATTGTGCTAGTGGAAAACCCTCTGGAAATATAGATGCATATTCATCTAATTTCTGTTCTACTTCTTTATCTAAAACATCATAATACATTATAATAGCCTCCTAATAAGATTATCGAACTCCTTAAAAGTATTTGGCAGATACTTTTGAAATAATTCTAATTGTTTTATATCATTATTCCCTGCCATTGTAAATATCTGCGCAAACATTTCTTTTTCTAGTTTTCCTGTTTTTTTCCAGTATTTGCTTTGGTGTTTATATTTGCCTACAATTTTATTATTTGTCATACCTCCTACTATATCACTTAATTCTCTATTGTCGGTATTATTTTTTATTAATTTTTTGTACATATCTTGATGTTTTAAAATATTATTCTTATCTAATTGTATCGCTTTTATGAAAGAATTATTAGAAGATAGCCATTTATTATTATAATCAACTGCGTGTCCTATTTCATGAATCAATGTTCTATTATCATAATTATTTCTTAAGACTATATTACCATTTCTGTGATATGCTTTGTTTCCACCTATTTTTATTGTTCTTATATCTGTATTTAAAGCGATATTTTTTATAATATCATTATTAAATGCTTGATTAATAATATTAGTCTTTTGTTTAGTAATATCTTTATATTGTACTTTCTGATTTCTATTAAATAAATTATCTATTATTCCTTCTTCTTTATCAACATATTTACAGTACCATTCTTGATAATTCATATTTTGCGGTACTAATATAGAGTTTCCATTTTCGTCTTTTGCTCGCCTTTGTAATCCACTTATTACATCATCATCAAATTCAGCTACTGTTGTACATCTATCATTTGGATGTATTGGCGGATAATTCTTACCGTGGTTTTCTATCTTTTGTATTAAATACTTTATTATCTAGTTCAGCACAATGCTTACAAGTTACTTGATCTAATGTTGCTATAAATCTATATTTTTCAATGTCTAATTCTTCATAAGCTAACATCTCAGCTTCATTTGCAAAATGATTTACTTCTGTTCTAACTAGTGTAGTAGCATTATACAAACCTACATTCATATATTCAGATAACTCTTTACTTATTTTTGCTATTGACTTACCTGACATTATATCAGCTGTTAATTGCGTTCTTAAATAATTACCTAATTTTTCGATATTATTCCATATTCTCTTTGAAAAGTTTGCATTATTAGTCCAATTTTCATTAAGCATTAGGTTTATTGTTCTGTTATCTATTTGTGTAAAACTAAATCCTAGTCCTGTACCTTTTTGAATATCGTATATATTATGATAGTATCCCTCTTTTATTGTGTCTATATATCTTATTTTAGTTATGTCTTGTTCTATATTTGCTAATTTCTTTAATTCTACATCAATGTTATCTTGTAATGCTTGATAACGACTAATTCTATATGAGTAAGCTAGAGCATTATATTTTGTAAGCATTTTTTTCTTTATGTCATCACTTGTTATATCTCTATTTATTACTTCTAATAGATTCTTATAATATTGTTCTGTTTCTTTTTTATTTAATAGTTGTGTTAACGTTTTCTTGTCTAACCCACTATCTTTAGCATAGTTTTTAAATATATTAGTTATTTCTTTATTAATATTTTTAGTTGATTGTTCATATGCTTGTATTAATGAATTTATTGTATTTTCTGTACCTTTTTCCAATCTTTTCATTAATTCAGTAGAACGTTTTTCCCAATAATTCTCTGGTTTTCTAGCCATAAAAATAACACCTCCTATTCGGTGTCATCATTATTATTATCATCAAATCCACCTGCATTCGCAAACAATTCCTGTTGTCTTTTTTGTGCTTCTTCTTTTTGTGTTTTTAGCTTCTTTAATTCTTCTTCTGGATTTTCTACCCAAGGATGATTTTTAACAATAGTTTCATCTGATATTGTTTCACTTGCTTTACTTTCATTTGCTATTTGTGCGTTTTCTAAATCATTGCTTATCATGTTCCTTGTCCATGTTTGTGTTATTGTTATTGTTTTCCAGTCAGATATATTTAAGAACTTCATTACTGCTCTTATTAATTTACTAAATCCTTTTTCAAATTCTATTTGTGTTAATCCTGCTTTTAATTCTAATTTTCTGTAGAAGAACTTTAATGCTACACCACTTGCATTTCCAAAATCCTCATTATCTTGTTGTAGTGCTTGTCCACTTTCATATATTTGCTTTTTTAATATTTCAAGTATACTATTTCTTGCTTCAACTGGTATCTCAATAGATAGTGTTTTTAAACCTCCATTGGTTCTTCCATCTGCTCCTGTTTCTGTTTTTACAGTCTTAAACCTCTTTAGTTCTCCTAAAAATTCTTTTAAGTCTTCTCCACCATAATTTTCTAATATGTATATAAGTTGTTGTATATCTTCTAAATCATTTGCATATCCTGACATTACTTTGTCATATATATCTATTAAGTCTTTGTACTTTTTTAAGTCACTTATCATATTTCTATTATTTTTAAATTCGATAAAAGGAACATCTCCTAATTCGTGTTCAAATTCTTCGTAAGCCTCTGGCATATATGTAAGTCCTGTACCTTGTAAATTACCTTTAAATTTATATTTTTCACAATGTTTGTTGTCCCAAAACTCAAATATAACGTATGATTTAATATTATATCTTTCATCATCTTCTACTACTTCATAATATCTATAAAAACCTATTAACTTTTTCTTTAATTTTCCATCAAATTGCGGTAAGCATTGTTCTGTTTCTACTGTTGCATATTGAAAACTCTTGTCATCACTGTCTATCCAATAGTGTAACCAACCTACTTTATTATTAGTTGCATTAGTACATAGATAAGCACTTTCGCTTTTAAAGTCATCTCCTAGTGTTCTTGTTATTTGTTTATTTATATTCTCGTCTCCTGTATCAAATAAAACTGGATTTGTAAACATATATGCAACTTTTTCATCTGTTATTAGTTGATGAAAGTTATGTGACACTCTATTGTCTGCATTTCTTAATGGGTCTGTATCTGCTGGTAATATTCCTGTTATTTTAATAATATTATCATTTTCGTAGTATTTCTTTTCTATTGCAATTTGTCTTCTTCTTTCATAATCTTGTGTTATTATTCTTTTTATTTTGTTTATATCCATATTTGCACCTCTTATTTTAATATTGATAAACCAGATAGTCCTTTTCTTTGTCCTTCTATGCCATATCTTAATGCTGCCATTGCATCATCAAATATTTCTACTGGTGTATCTAAATATGTATTGGTTTTTTCATCTTTTTGCCATTTCCATTGCTGTAATTCTTTAATTGTCCATATGCAACTTGGGTGTACATATATTTTCCTTTGTTTTAGCCAATCTATTTGAGAATTAACGCAACCTTTTTCTTTTACTACAGCTTCTGCTTTATATTTTTCTTTTCTCCACATATTGATTCGGTCAGGCTCTGCACTATCGCAATACATTTTTTTATTCTTTGGTATTTCTAGATTATTTGCTATAGGTATAATTTCAGATGTATCCTTTTCATAAACATATATTTCTTTTAATATGTAAATATTTCCATCTTTAAATCCTAATAATAAAATTGCATTTGCGTGATTAAATCCAAAGTCTTGTCCTATTGATATACTGTCATAGTATTGTAATTCTTGTGATATTTCTTTTACTTCCCAATTATGAAGAATAAGTCCTCCAATTTCTCCCCATTCTCCTTCTCCATATATTCGGTAACCTTCTGGATCAATTAATTTTCTTCTCATCATACGTTGTTTATATGCTTCATCAACAAATCTATTGTCTAAATATGTGCTATGATGTGTTAATACGTTCGGGTCTGATATATCAAAAAAGACTTTTTTTACCCAATGCTGTGCATTAACTGGGTTAAAAGTCCCCTTTATTTGATAAAACAAACCATCTGGAAGTTCACCTCTCAAACGGTCGTCTATTATTTCAAAGTCATTTTGTGTAAATTCTGTTAATTCTTCAAACCATACATCTGTTAATTTTCCATTTTCGAAAGTAATAGATTTTAATTTTTCTCTTTGTCTTTCATCATTCATGCCTCGAAATATAATTTTATTGCCATTTATACATTTAAGGCTTAATGGATTTAAAGTAGCTTTCCAGTAGTTCGCCACACCTATTCTGTTTACAGCACTTATTAATTCTGCAAAAGTAGAATCTCTATTGGTAACTTCTGACTTTCTTAAACATAATAAATTTCTCCCCTTATCATTCATTAATCTTAATATATATTGTTGTGCTGTATCTACTGACTTTCCACTTCCTGCAGAGCCTTTCATAATTATATATCTTAATTTTGATTGATGAACTGGTTTAAACACTTTATTGCTTTGTACTATTATATTCATTCTTCATCATCACCGTAGTCTACTTTTATTCTTAATTCCATATCTGTTTTGTTTTCTTTATCTGGTGCATTTATTCCAAACCTTTGTGCTAAACTCTTTGCAGCATCATTTCTATCTCTTAGTGAAGCATCTATTCCAAAACTATCTTTTATTTGTCCTCGCATAACAGAAGTAAAATATTTTAATACTTCATCTGCTGTTGCTATTCTTTTATCTTCTAATTGTTTTAATCTAACTTTTATGTAACTGTCTAGTTTTGACAAGTTCTCTGAAGCTATTCTGTTAAGATTTTTACCTTTATATCCTGCTAATTCTGCTGCTTCTGTAGCATTTCCTTTTTCTATATAAAAGTCTATAAATTTTTGTTGTTTTAATGTTAAATTATTATAGTTATTTTCTTTTACTTCATCTTCCATCTGCCTCACTTCCTTTTCTATATTCTTCTGCTAGATATTTTATTAAATCTATTTTGCTATAACATTCTTTAACTTGTTTGTATCTTTCTTGCTTTTCCATTTCTTCTGTTTCAATATTGTATACTTCTGCTAATTCTTTTTTCATTATTTGATACTTAGTACAATATTTATCATTCTTCTCACTATAAAATTGAAAACTATTTATTTTATAAAACTGTCCTTTTTGTTTTAATGCATATAATAATTTATTTATGTTTTGATTAATGTTCATATAGCATCACCAAACTTACTTTTTATATCCTTATTTATAAAACTCATTAATTCATTTATATAAACATAAGTATCACATTTGCTTAGCTTACCTATTTTCTTTACTAATTGATTTGTTTCTATTTTTATTGGCATTTCTATACGAACAAATGACTTCTGCCTTAGTCCTACGTCATACCAGTTTGTTATTTCTTTTTTATTTTTCTTATCTTTAGTAGTTATTTTCATACCTAAATAATCATTATTTTTTTCTATAATAAAACCGTGTCCATCATCTATGATTAAACACGGTCTTCTTTCTAATTTTACACTTATTATTCTATTATTTTTTGTTTCTATTTTTGGAATTGTTGCAACCCATATATCCCCAATTTCTGGCATTTAACTCACCTTTTCTTTCTATTTTATGTTATTAAGCTATTAATTAATTTTAACTATTTTCAATTTTCGACAAACTTTTTGTTTTAAATATAATATTATTGATTTTCATTTGCTAAAGAAAGGAGAACGAGAATGTTAAATATCATAAATAATAAAAGTTGTAGCGAAAAAGTTGGTACTATCTCAATTTCTATCTATAAAGATGCTCAAACTGGCTTCTCTGCTTTTGATATTAACGCAGATGAAGACGTAGAATACTTTACTTATGCTATTGAAGATACTATGAAAAAGTTTTAGACTAACTTTGCTTAGTCTTTTTTATATTTATTTTTCTAACTTTACATATTTCCATCTGTATCCCCCTGCTTTACTATTTTTTCCTTGGCAATTATGTATTATATTTGAACTACTTTTAATTCCACAATGTTTACTAGCTTCTAAAATGCTATCCCATGTTTTTATATAATTTCCATTTAAATCAAACTGCATTACTTTAACTTTATTTTTTTCGCATGCTTTTAATATATTTTTTATAGATGCTTCTTTTTGTTTTTCTGTTACTTTTCTTAAACCTGTCTTTATTGCATGTTGATTATTTTCTTGAGAAGTATTCCATTCTAAATTTTCTACTTTGTTATTTGTTTTTACTCCGTCTATATGATTTACTTGTGGTTTATTTTGTGGATTAGATATAAAAGCTTGCGCTACAAGTCTATGTACTCTTGTTGTTGTACATAGACCTTCTTTTGTTAATCCTACAACTAGATATCCACTATTATCTAATTTTGTTGATAAGATTTTTTCATTTATAACCCTTGTATAATAACCATTTTTATGTTTTGAAATTATTGTCCTTCTTAATCCTTTTACTTTTCCTAAATTACTAACTTGATAATATCCTTCATATCCTTTTATATTTTTCCATATTTCTTTCATTTAAAATAACCTCCTATTATTTTCTCCAATATAAATAGCAAAAAGCACAGTGGAGTACTGTGCTTGTCGGGAGCTACCCTATTTTGCTATATAATTATTTTAATATACATCTATCATTTATTCTGTAAAAGCATTTCACCTTTTCTTTACTTAAATTTATAATTTCTAATAAATTGCATTGTTGACATTCGCTTGGAAGTTTCTTCCTTAACTTTTCTAAATTACTTTTATCTATCCATTTTTGTTCATCTTCTATCATTTGTACTGTTCTCCTACAATCATTTAATTTACAGACTTTACATCTTCTGTTTTGTTCTGAACATATTTTGTTATCTATTAAACATTGTTCCATATCTTTTGTTTCCTTTTCTATAAGACTCTATGAAATGATATAAATTTGCATTATTGATTATTCTTTATGTTACTATAAGTAAATAATCAAACCTCATAGTATTTCACGTGTTTTTTTCTTTGCATTCATAGGTTTAGTGTTTTCTTCACTACATACCTTTATATCACTTCATACAATTTTATATAGAAAATGCACTATTGTAGCTTTGTACAATAATGCATAATCATTTAGACTTAACTAGAATTGTCTTTTATTCCTCTATTGCCATTTTATATTTTTTTGAAAGGAGGCGATATTCTATAATCGTCTAATATATATTAATTTATCTAGTATTATTAATATCTAATTTTATTCCCTTGTTATTCCTTTTATTGCCCACATACAAGCTTCTTCAAGTTTTATTAATGTTAAACTCTTTTCTCTACTATCTTTCATATTTTCTAATACAAACGCAGTTACTTCTGTAAAGGCTTTTCTTGTATTTTGTATTTTATTCTTTTGTTCTTCACTATCTAAATAAACTGCATTCATTAATTTTTCTGCTCTATCTTTCATTTTTTTCTCTTTCCTTTCTTTATATTTTAAAAGAGCTAGCTATATTTTATATAACTAACTCTACAACTAGGACAACTCGACATCACAACCTAATCTTGCTACTTTGTACTTATATATGTTTTAACAAGCTTTAACATATCGTTTTCTATTTCACTTTATCTTGTTTTATTGAGTTTTACGTGCTGGTAAGAGACTGTTAAGTACAATCTCTATGAAACTTTTATTTTACAAGGTATTTTATGGTATTTTTGCACTTGGTCTGTGAGCCATTTCTGACTGTGCAAGGTAGAAATTGAATTGCCGAAAGGTAATCTCCTTTCTTTATACTTTTCTACCTACTACTATTTTAGCATATAAAAAGCGGAAAAATCGGAAATTTATAAATTTTTTTCAATAAATTTATCATGTTTTTTTCTTGCTGTATCCTCATGATTATATCCCATTATAGTTTGTATTTGATACCAGTTCATGTTATCTATGTATCTATGTCCAAATATTTGTCTTATATCACTTTGCTCAATTGCGTTTATATAGTTTTCTATTTCAACTTGTTGCATTATTATCATTGCGTCTCTTTCTACTAATGTTTGTTTTAATTGGTTCAATTTATTATTTCTACTTAAATCATATCCGAATATGACTGCATGCCTCTTATATCCATTTTGAACTACGTCTGATACCATTGAGCTTTGCTTTTCTAATTTTTCTATTCTCTTTTCTAGTTTCTTTTTTTCTTTTATTAAATCATTGTATTGGATTAACAATTGTTTATTCATTTGTACCTCCTTTTTTCTTATTTTTTATTCTCACTTCTTTCTTATGTATTTTAAACTGCTTTTTTCTTCTTTCTAGCAATTGGTTTTACGCTTTCTTCTATTTGTTTTGTTACTTCTTCTTGTATATCTTTCTTTGCTTCTAATAATATTTTTGAACTGTCTGGAATAACTGTTCCAATGCATTCCTGTAGTCCTATACTTTTAAATACTTCTTCTAGTAATTTTAGTTCTCCAATTTTTGTTTTTATATCTGTTTGCAATTGTTGTATGAATATTTCTTTTGCTATTCTATGAGATTCATCATTAAAATTAAAATCTTCTAATGAACTATACCAACTATCTGTAAAATATATCTCTCCTCTGTTTATTGTTATATAATTTTTCTTATTTTTCTCATCTAATTGTATTGCATAGATTATTTTGCCATCTTTTATAATTATTTTTTCATTATATTTTCTTTCCATCTTTTTACCTTCTTTCTTTTATATTTTTTATTAATATTCTCTCAACTCTATTCAACGCTTCTTTATACGTTATAAATCTTACATGTCGATTCTTCATGTCTAGTCTTATTATTTTTACTTTCTCGTTATATCTTCTCATGTATATTTTTGCTAAGTTTAATCTTGTATAGCCTTCATGCCACAATTGAATTATTTCTTTGTCTGTCATATTACACCTCTTAAGTGTAGTATGCGTTATTTTTGTTCTAGTAATTCTTGACACATATGTATTTTTCCTCTTAAATATTTTGTTCTATTGCTTTCTTGTCCATTTTGATGTTCTAATAATAATTCATATTCTTTTTGTAATTCTTCTATCTTCTCTTTTATTACTTCTTTAGATATAGAATTATCTATGTATTTTAATACTGTTTGTATTGCTTTTAAATCTTCATTAGTTATTGCATAGTCTAATTTTAATATTTTATTTCTTCTTTTTAATATTTTTATAGTTTCTTCTAATTCTTTATTCATCTGTAAACACCTCTATTTCATCATTTAATATTTTTATTGTAATTAGTCCTATTCCATTTGAATTATTAATAAATTTAAAGTTTTCAATATAAAATGTATAATAGCCTGCACCATATCTTATTTGTGTGTCTTTTGTTATTTTTTCGTCTAATACTTCTTTTAGGAAATTCTTTACTTTCATTTTATATGCTTTTATTCTTATTTCTTCTCTTGTTATTTCATCATCTTTATTCATTTCAATCAAGCTCCTTTACTTTTTCGTTTATTGCTTATAGTTCTTGCATATTAATTTTGTCATCATAATCATCACTATAAACAATTATTGTACTATTTCTTTTTTCCTCCTCAAACTCTTTTAATTTTTTATAATCTTTATCTCTTTTACTTTCGCGATTATAAAATAATGTGCATTGTATTTCCGTTGTTTTTATTGTTAATTCTCTACTACAATGCTTGTTGAATTTAATTAAGTTATCTTTTTTTATTAATATAAATGTTTTTTCTATATCATTGAAAATCATTCCTTTTCTCCTTTCGCAAATGTTAATATATTTTGTAATACAAGTTCTATAATAGTTTCGTCATATTCGCTCATTTTCTTTTCTATATACTCTATAAGATTTTTATTGTTTGTTTCTAGTTGTTCTAACTCTTCTTCTAATAATTCTGTTTTTTGATATAGTAAACTTATTACTATTTCGTCATCTTCTGTTTGTTCTAATTTATTTTCTATTTCTTTTTTACTCAGCTTTGCTTACCTCCTCTTATATTTTTTAATTAATTGCGATACGCAATTCTATTTATTATTGCGATACGCTTTTTTCATTGACTTTTTAGTTATAAAATGTTATACTTTTTGCTGAGGTGTAATTATGAAAAAACAAAACAGTTTAATTGCTAAAAAAAATGGAAATGGTCATATTTCTTCATATACTTTAAATGTAAGTCTAAAAGAAGCTCAACAACTTGGTCTAATTAATGATTGTCACGTTAATCATTTTGTTGTTAAAGAAATTATTGATAATAAACTTGTTGTATCTAAAGCATTTCCTCAGAACGAACAAGATTTAATACAAATACTAGAAGACTTTCATATTGTAGGAAAACGTATGTCTGATAAACTTCTTCTTGAATTACTTTATTTTATCGAAGGCAATAGTGAAGCTTATATTAATCAGAAAAATAAAGTTTATGCTACTCTTCGTTATTTAGGCAAGGGTTGGGTTGGTTATAAAGGTAAATACGCATATTTCGATTTTAAACTTAAAATTAATTCTAGACATATTATAGAAAGTTATTCTAGCGCAGGTACTTCTTTTCTTGTATTTGATTAGTATTTATAAGCAACAATTTTTAGTTGCTTATTTTGTTGAATATTTTTCTAAATGTTTTGCCATTTCATTTATTATTTTATCTTTCTTTTCTATTTCTTTATCTTTTCGTTGCAATAACTGTAATTTTCTTTTTTCTTGAATACTAAATAGTCTTTTATTCTTTTCTAACTCTTCTTGCTGTGATTGTATTAGATTTAAAATTGTCTCTATACATTCTAAATCATATATACTGTAGTAATTATTACAGTCATATTGTCTATTTATGTATTCTAATCTTTGTATTGCTTTCTTATCTTCCTCTGACATAAGTTTTCCTCCTCTACTGCTTCAAACTATCTTCTAACACAAAATTATTATAACTTTGCTCATATATGTTTAATTTTGTTTCTATGTTTTGTATGTGATGTTGTTGTTTTATATTTATACAATTAAATAAAGTTATAATAGTTAATAATATTATTGTAGTCATTAAATTTAATGTAGTATTTTTCACTTATATCTCCTCCTTTGTTACTATTTTTAAAGTTAAATCTTTGTATTTATGTTCAAATAATTTTTGTTTAATTTTGAATACATCTGTCTTTATTCCTTTCGTGTCTTCTACTATTGTTTGTCCATTTTGTTCATATACAAAGTCTGCTATGTACTCTATTTTTCTATATGTTTTATTATTTTTTCTAAAACTTTCTTGTAGTAAAAACGGCACTTGTAGTCTTAAATTACTTATTTCTCCTGCTCGCTCTAATAATACTAGTTGTTTATATCTTTTTGCTTCTAGTGCACTATCAAATACATACATATCTACTTTTGTTTTTTTATTTTTGTATTTCATCTTTTGCCTCCTAATTTTTTAATAAATTAACTTGATAATTAAATATTATCGGCTCTATATACTCTTGTGCTTTTGCTATTGTTAAATTTATTTTCTTTCGTTTTTGATTTTTAATATATTTTTTTGATATTTGTTGTACTGTAAGTCCCATTCTCCACAACTCGACAATTCTTTCATTTGTCATTTCTTTTTTGTCATCTATTGTTTCTTGCACTTTTATCAACTCCTAAACTCTTATATATTTGCTTTATACTTTCTTCTGCTGTTCTTGTTTTACTGTGCTTACAATCTATGTTTCCTATAAAATTTTCGTTTTCTAATGCTTGACAGCCTAAACAGCGATTTTCTTCTATTGCTTTTCTACAGTTTTCTATTAATTGTTTCATAAGCTAACCCTCATTTATACAGTTTGAACATTTATCAGTCCACTCACCATTTATACTTATACTTTTCCAATTGTTTGCTTTTTTGTAATCTACTGCTTCTTGAAAGTCTTCAAAATCATCTATATAATTACTACAATAGTCACATTGTAATTCATATTTATTCCCTTGTCTTTCTATCATAGTTACCTCCTAAACATCAAACCAGCCAAACATTGTTGGTGTGCTTTGCCCAGCAACCGCTATTGCCCATTCGTTGTGCCATTCTAAATCAATTATGTACTTACAAATGCGTGCTAGTTTGTTTTTATTTTTAGTTTTAAATGTTATAAATAATATTTTGTTTTTTCTCTTATATTTCTTAATGTATTGTTGTATTTCTCTTAATGTCGTATCTCCATTTATCGATTGTTCCATATCTCCTAAAAATTCGTTAAGTTCATCATATTGTTTATTATTTAAGCTACGAATTAAGTTTTTGATATATTTAAAATATTCATAATATTCTTCCATAAATATCTCCTAATCTATTACTGGAAAATGCTTGCTATATTCCATAAAATAGTTTTCTTCTTCTTTTCTTCTAATGTTTTCCACATTTTGTACTTTAAGCTGTGGATTTTCTTCCATTACTTTTCTTCTCGCACGTGTAATTGCTTCGAAACTTATTCCTTTATATTTCATTCCTTGTAGCACTTGTCCAAATGCCGTGCCTGAATTGCAAGGTAACATTTGCTGTAACACTTGTAATATTAAATAACAGTCATCTTCTCTTGCATATGTATCTTCTTGTAGCATTTGTTTAACTACTCTTTTTATATTTTTATTCATTTGTTTTCACTCCTATCTGGTCTTTAAAAACCATTCTTCTATTAAATCGTCTTGCTTGCTAGGCTCTAAACTTTTAAATTCTTCTATTGTATTTATTCCTTTTGCTTTTAAAAAGTTACTTACTTCGTCGCCTTCTTTAAAACCTACAAAATCGCCTTTATTATTTTTAAATAAATTAAATAATATATTATTATCATTATTGTTTGTGTCCCTACTATGTCCCAAGTCTGTCCCGAACTATGTCCGAAACTATGTCCTTTTTTTCGTTAGCAACTTGGTAAATATTATAATTTACAATACTTATAAGCGTTTTTCTAGCGTCCCTAACTTGTACTATCATTGTGTCCTGTTCTAGTTGGTCTAAAAAATTACTTACTTTATGTCTTGACCATTTCCATTTTTCTGATAATTGTTTTATTGAAGTTAAAACTTGTCCTCTTTCAATTTCTATAAAATCATTTTCAAATGGAATTTTTCTATTTTTATGGTTTACACTTAATAGTAAATCAATCCAAGCTGAACGTTTATCGAAAGGCTCATTGCTTTTCCATATCCAGTTGTCTTTTATTTGTCTATGAATACTTATCCAGCCTTCCATAGCTTTCTCCTTTCGTACAATAAATGGCTAGAGTTTATTTTGTCTAGCCATTGTTGTTTAATCTTCTAATATTCCTGCTATAAAAAATCCTGCTACTGGTATTAATCCTGCTACTTCGCAGAATATAATTTTACAAACTCCAATTGCAATCTCTAATCCATTAAGTGGATTTATCGCATTTACTATTTGAATTATTCCGCCTACGAACATTAGCCATATTCCAACATATAATCCTAAAATTATAGTTGCTATTACTATTAATACTTGTAAAATTTTTCTCATTTTCTTTTCCTCCTATTTTCTTAAATAACTTTTTCCGAATATCTGCATAAAGTTTTCTGATTTATAATGCTTTTCGAACTCTTTTTGAGCAACTTTATGCCATTTTTGCTTTAAAGTTTCATTGTTTTCTATTAAACTATGACATTTTCGGCAAAGTGGTATAACTAATCCATATCGCATACTAGCTTGTCTATTTCTTCCGCCAAAAATCTCGTGTAAATCTTGTCTTTTAGCTTTGCATATATAACAATGTTCAAAATTCTTTGTTAATATGCTAAATCTATCCTTTTCTAACTTTGCTAATTTACTGCTTTTCTTTTTTATCTTTGCAGACTTCTCTGCAGTTTTATTTTTCTGCAGAGGTTTTGGTACTGGGTTAAATGAATTGCTTAAATCTTTTACTACCAATTGATCCACTCCTTTTTTAGTCTACTTAACTGTTCTGGAGTCATTGTTTCTATATCTAACTGCTTAGCTTCTTGTACAATTCCGTCTATTAATATTGACATTTGCTTTGTATTCATTTCTGAACTACCCATATACACTTTATAGTGTTTAAATTTTCTGCCGTTTAAAATTGATTCTCCTGCTTCTGAGTAATATTTAAAATACTTGCTTACATCTATATCTGCTAAAACGCTAACTATTTCACTTTGACCATATATTTTTAGCATTTCAATATATACTTCTTCTTTGCTTACTTTCATAACGTTTGCTATTTCCATAATAAGTTTCCATGCATAGTTGTTTGCATTTAGACTTCTTTTTTCTCTATATTCTTTTACTTCATACTGTTTTGTTTTATCTTGTTTAAATAGATATTGTATTATTTGTTTTATCGTTCCTATCATGAAACTACTCTCCTTTTAGTTTTTTTATTTCTAAAAGTATTTCACCATATTGCTTATAAGTTAATTGTGATAAATCTGTGATATTATATGTTCTTAAAATATTGTCATAAAATGCTTTTGCTTCTGCTAATTCTTTTATTAGTGCTTGTAATACACTTAAATTAGTTTTTGTTATTTTCTTCATATCTTCTTGCTGTTCTATTGCATTTTGTACTTCTTCTGCACTAGCAACACTTGTATCTATTCCAAAACCTGCCATTCCTAATGCTCTTCCTACTGCCGAAGTCTCGCAGTTTTCTATATAGCTTGTTTTATTTATAAATGAGCTATTTTCCTTTTCATATGCATGTCCTATCCCTAAAATATTGCCTTCATTTGTTGCGACAATAGCTTTAAATACACATATTCCTTCTTGACAACTAACTAGTTCTGTTTCTATTCTTCCTTGCGGATAAAGCATTCTGAACGCTTTTATTCTTTGATTAACTTCTGCATATTCTTTACCGTTTTATATCTGTTGTTTTTATTGTTTCATTTGCTCTTTGTATGTCTTCAAATTTTATTTCCATTATGCTATCTCCTCCATTCTTTCTAATTCGATTTCTTTTTCTATTCTTAATTCATTAATATTTTCAGCTATATAAAATAAATCGTCATAAGATTTATCGTCAAAATCTTCTACATCTTTTAAATCATTTAATGCTTCTTGTATCCTGTTATAAGCATCCTTTAAGTCTCCTATGCCTACTTCTAACATTTCTTTTTCGTCCATTTTCTGTCCTTTCTCTTGATTATCTGTCTTTTTTGTGTTAATATATAGACAGATAATGAATTTATATAATTATTCTAAATCTAGCTAGTTTTCTGATTGCGAGTCGGTTACTAGCTCTTTTATTTTTGCTAAAATTACTTTTTCATTATTGTATTTATTACTTGTTGATAAACTGTATATTTTATTTATAATGTCTCTTAGTTCTTCGTTTTCAAAACGTAAGTCTTTATTTTCCTCATGCACTGCTATGTTTTCTTCGTTTAAATTTTGTACTTTATTTTCTGCTCTTCTTAATGCTTGTCTACTTTCTTGTAATAAGCTTTGTTTTTCTTTATTCCACATATTTTTCATCTCCTTTCTATTTACATTTTTTGTTAAATTTTGTATAATTACCTCGAAAGTGAGGTTATTATTATGGATTTTCAAACTAAAAAAGTTTTAAAATATCTTAATTCGCATGGTTCAATGAGATTTTCTCTTGCTCAACTTTTTAAAATATTTCCAAATATAGATAAAGATTATTTAGTTGAAATAATTCAATATCTAAATAAGCAAGACTATATAAAATTTGTTGGCGATAGTTCGGTTAAATCTACTAATAAAGGAAAGACTTATTTTTCTGTTAAACGCTCTGAGTGGATTTCTGAACATATAGTTGAAACATTGGCACTTATAATCTCTTTCTTAGCTTTTATTCTTTCTATAATAGCTTTAGCAGTATCACTATTGAAATAATTATTGATATTACTGAAAAAATTATAGATATTATAGAAGTCTTTTTAACTTTGATTTTCTTTTTCTTTTTTCTGGCCATACTTCTGCCTCCTAAAAAAATTTTATATATGAATAAGTAATAAACATTACTAGCCATACGCTTATTGCTGTTATACTTAACAATGTTTCTGCTATTCCTCTTCTGTATGCTTGTCTCTCTTTTTTAGTCATTTGTTATCGTCTCCTTATCTTTTATCCCGTGCATATTCTAGAAATTTACTTTTTATAATATTGTAGTTCCATTTACCACCTTCTTTTTTCGGTGGAACTGCACTACCAAAGTTAAATCTATTTACTCTTAATCCTGCTCTTATGTATTCTTGATTTTTTCCAATAATTTTTCCCGCCTCATAAGGAGTTAAGGTTTCAACTTTAGATATTTGCAATTTAAGTCACCTTCTTTCTTTCGTATTTGTATCGGTTCGTGGTTATTTATTTATAAATTTATTAGCATCTTCTTTTAATACATTTATAATATTTGAAAATTCTTCAACATCTAATTTTCTTTTATCATTTAAAGATGCGTTTAGTTTTGGCAATGCAATCTTTGCCTGTTCAGATACCCAAGTTTGACTAATCCCATTTTCAATTAAATATAATCTTATATTTCTTCCTACTGACATTTTTTTCACCTTCTTTCTATTCAGTTTCTCTGAAGTTATTTATATATTATTTCAATATTTCTGAAATGTCAATACTTTTCTTGAAAATTTTTTCAGTTTTTCTGAATTTTTTTATTTACATATCTAAAAATATATGTTAAAATGAAATTGTTTCAATAAGTGAGGTGAAAATATGTTTTTAAATAAAAAAATAAAAGATGCTAGACTTGAAAAGAAAATGACACAAAAGCAATTAGCGGAAGAACTAACAAAAAGAGGAAGAAAAACATCTAATACTGCAATAGCTAATTGGGAATCTGGACTTAATAGTCCTGATGTAGATACTTTACAAATTATATGTGACATATTAGAAAAAGATGGAAACTACTTTTTTGATACACAAAAAGACTTTCTGTATGCCTCATATGATGGAATTAATTTAGAAGGTTTAGATGAAAACGATATAGATGAAATATGCAGATTCGTTGAATTTGTTAAAAATAAGAAAAAAACAAAAGAGGATTAATATGAATAATTTAGATATGTATAAAATAGCTGAAAATGAAAAAATAAACATTTTAAATTACAAATGGTCAAAGACTAAGGCTAAAATATTTAATATAGATAATAAATATTATATTGGATTAGATACTAAACAAATAAATAGTAATATTGAAGAAAAACAAATTTTAGCTGAAGAATTAGGTCATTATTATTGTAATGCTTTATATTATATAGATACTGATAGAATTATTAAAAACAAGTGTGAATATAGAGCAAAGAAATGGTCTTATTCTGTATTAGTTCCTTTTCAGAAGTTGAAAGAAAAAATCATACAAGGATTAAACTTATATGATTTAGCTGACTACTTTAATGTAGATTGTCATTATATGAATGACTGTATTAATTTTTATACTGAAAAGTATGGTATATTAATTAAAATATAAAAAGGAAAATAAATGTTATCAAATCTACCACAAACCGATACATATATTTTCCTTCGATAGGCACTCGAAAGTGACTGCATTTGTATTATAATATAAATGTAACTTCATTTTCAAGTGTTTAAGTAAAAATATTTGAAAATGGAGGTATTTTATTATGAAAAAAAGAAAAAATGGAACAGGAACAGTTGTTAAATTGTCAGGTGATAGATATGAGCCCTATGTTGCTAGATTACTAATAGGTAAAAATATTGAAGGAAAGCCAATTTATTATGATATAGATACTTTTAAGGAAGAGCTAGACGCAATTGTTTGTTTAGAAAATTATCACAAAAATCCTTATACTTTATATGTAAAAGAAGAAAAATATAATAGAATTGCTACTTTCCCTAATAAACCATATCCACTAGCGCCTGTTAAAAATCCTAACAATATTATTATAGAAAAAGTAAAAAAGGATAATTATACTTTTAAACAATTGTATGAAGACTTTAAAAAAGTCAAAATGCTTACTAAAGAAGAAGGCGAAAAAGATAGATTATATCACATACGACCTAAAAATAAATCTTTTGGATATCATTATTGTAGGTCTATGATAACTGCATTTAATAATTCTAAATCGCTACATAATAAATTATATAAAGATTTAAGATTGTCAGATTTTAAACAAGCTTTAGAAGAAAGTCAAAAAAGTAAAGAATCTCAAAGACAAATGATTAATTTATTTACTAATCTCGATAAATTTGCATTAGAAGAAGATATAATAGAAAAAGGATATTCTCAATTAATTACTACAACCACAAATAATAGAAAAGAAATCAAAAAATTGAATAATAGTATTGTTGAGAAAAACAAACTGTTCTCTTATGAACAAATAGATTATCTATGGAACTTTACTTTAAAAAGTAATGGTAGGCAGAAGAATCATAAACAATACTGGGAAGAATTTATTAGAGATTTTTGGTTAATGCTTATATATACAGGTATGAGAGCAGATGAGTTGCTTTCTGTTTATAATGCAAATATATTTTTAGATGATAATTATCTTATAGGAGGTTTAAAAACTGATGCTGGAATAAATAGAGAAATACCTATTCATCCTGCTGTCAAAACTCTTTTTCAAAAATATTATAATCCTAAAAATGAATTTTTGTTTACAAGATCAAATGGAATGAAAGTTGACTATGCTTATTACTTTTATCATTTTCAATATAACTTTGAAAAATTGCATTCTGAAGTTTCAGACCATACTGCACATGATGCAAGACATACTTTAAGAAATGAATTACGTAAAATAAATATTAAAGATATTATCATAAATTCTATAATTGGTCACAGCAATAATGATGTTGGAGAGGATATATATTCTCATGTATCAATAGAAGAAAAATTAGAAGCAATAAAAATGATTACCTATAAGCAACAAAAAAAACTATATATTTTAGCTTCAAATCAATAATTAAATTAAAATAGATTTGTCAAATTTTGTCAGAAATAAAACTTATAAAAAACTATTACGTTAATAACAAATTAATAACAAAAGCAGTAATATCAAATTAACAAACTCTTGATATTACTGCTTTTAAGCTATAATGACATAATTATTGGAAGTATCATTGGATTACGTTTTGTTTTTTGGAATATATAATCTCTTATATGATCTTTTAATGTTGATTTTATTGTTCCCCAATCACGTATTCCTTGATCTTCTAATTTTTGTACTTCCTCACGAATTACTCTTTTTACATCATCCATTAGGTTTTCTGACTCTTTAATATATACAAAACCTCTTGTTATTACATCTGGTCCTGCTACTATTTCTCCCGAGTTGTTATCCATTGTCATTACTATTACTATTAATCCATCTTGTGATAAGTGTTGTCTATCTCTTAATACTACACTTCCTACATCACCTACTCCTAGTCCATCAACTAATATTTTACCTGATGGCACTGTACTTGTAAGTTTTGCTTCATTTTGGTTTACTTCTAATATTCTTCCATTTACACTCATAAATATATTTTCTGATGGTACCCCCATCATTTCTGCTGTTTCTTTATGTGCTTTTAATTGTCTATATTCACCATGTACTGGCATAAAATATTTTGGTTTTGTTAAAGCTAATATTAACTTTTGCTCTTCTTGACATGCATGCCCTGAAACGTGTATATCATTATATATAACTTCTGCACCTATTTGCATTAAGTCATCTATTACTTTTGAAACTAATTTTTCATTTCCTGGTATTGGTGTTGCAGATATTAATATTAAGTCATTTGGTGTTATTTCTACTTTTCTATGTTCTCCTGCTGCCATTCTAGTTAGTGCAGACATGGTCTCTCCTTGACTTCCTGTTGTTATTATTACTAATTTATCTTCTGGATAATTTTTTATCATGTCTATATCTATAAATAGGTTCTCTGGAGCATCCATATAACCTAATTTTCTGGCAGTTTCTATAGTATTTATCATACTTCTTCCACATACTGCAATTTTTCTTCCATTTTCTACTGCTGAATTTACAATTTGTTGAATTCTATGCACATTTGATGCAAAAGTTGCAACTACTATTCTTTTTGTACAGTTTACAAATAACTTGTCAAACTCAGCTCCTACTGTTCTTTCAGACATTGTATAACCTTTTCTTTCTGCATTTGTACTATCTGAAAGTAATAGTAATACTCCTTTTTTTCCTATTTCTGCAATTCTTCCTAAGTCTGTTGAATCACTATTTATTGGTGTATAGTCTATTTTGAAATCTCCTGTATGAAGGACTGTTCCTACTGGTGTATATATTGCAAGCATAACCGCATCTGGTATGCTATGGCAACTTCTAATAAGTTCTACTTTCATTTTGCCTAAGTTTATTGTTTGCCCTGGGTTTACTACTTTTAGTTTGGCACTTCTTAATAATTTATGTTCTTCTAATTTATTTTCTATTAACCCAATTGCTAATTTTGTACCATAAATTGGAACATTTATTTTTTGTAAGAAATATGCAATTGATCCTATGTGATCCTCATGTCCATGTGTTATTACAATTCCTTTTATCTTTTCTTTATTTCTTTCTAAATATGTTGTATCTGGTATTACCAGATCTACCCCTAGCATATCATCTGTTGGAAATTCTAGACCACAGTCTACTATAACTATTTCATCTTCATATTCGAATATAGTCATGTTTTTTCCTATTTCTTCTAGTCCTCCTAATGCTATTACTTTTAAGTTTGACTTTTTAAATTCAAATTTCTCTTTTTTATTTGTTTTTCTTTGAGTAGTTGTTTTCCTTTTTTGTTGCTCTCTATCTTCTAATTTTTCTTTCACTTTTCTATTTGTCTCTTTTTTTACTATCTGTGTACTTTTTTCTGTTACATTTCTTTCCTTTCCTTCTACTTTTCTTTTTGTATTACTTCTATAATTTCTTCTAGTCCTTTGTGAAGTAACTCTCTGTTCTTTTAATTCTTCTGTCATATTTCCTTTCCTTTCTTTATTTATTATTTATCTAAATTTATATTTTAAGTCTATTTATATATAAATTCTTTCCATATTTTTTATCTCTATAACAAAACTCCCTTTTATTAAGGGAGTTTTAGTATCTTTATACAAATTTGTATACAAAATTCATACAAATACTTTGTATGGCAAGCATTTAATAGGTCTTGAATTTTCATCTCAAATTTCATCAAGCCCTATTAATATTTATTACACTATAATAACTCTCTTTTAATTTTTTAGACTATATTTTTATCTCATTTAATAATCTACTTATTTATAAACTTAAATCTCTTCTTTACCACTTTTAAGGTAAGCACTATTTGTTATTATAGCATATTATATATTTATTGTCAATTAAATAAATATAACATAACATTACCCTGATTTATTTTAGGAAAAGTGCTACTCTAAATCCTAATGTAAAAAGTGTTGATATTGAATACACTCCAATTCTATAACATACTGGCCAAGTATTATAATCATCTGCATATGATGCTCCTCGTGCTATACGTGTCCACCACCCTGCATATGTAGCATTAATATTACTAAAATATGCCACCTCATCTGTCCATTCTGATAAATTTCCTGCTATATCATAAATATTCTTCTTTTTTACTTGTTCTGTTGAACCTGTTGAAAGTAGTGTATATTTTGCATTTGCATTTGGTTTATTAGTTCCTACTGTATTTTCTTGCCATGCTGATGAATTTCCATATTGATCTAAAACACAGTATTTGCCTGTACAATTGGTTAAATTTGAATTTGAGTAATTTCCCCACGGTGTGCTTCTTAAATCATTGTAATCTGGATCTTCTGATATAAATTTCATAATTGTATCCCACATTGTTCCTGTCATCAAACCACTAATTACTGAACTACTTGAAGTATACATTCTTTTTGACATTTCTATCGCTGTTAGGTAGTCCACACGTGACCATGGTATTTCCCCAGCTTTACTTGTTGGTTTACTATCACTACTTGCGTTACCTTTCAAAAACAAATCACATTGACCTGTCAATCCATTTATAGTTTTTGTATTTATTGCAGCTTCTTTATCTACAATATTGTCATTTGTTCCAAATGTTGCTTGACTCATTCCTGCCTCATATCTTCCTATATAAAAACCTCCATATTTTCTTATTTGTACTTCTTCTGCTGCATTTGTTTGTCCATCCCAATTTATTCCCCAAGCATTAGCACCTGATGCATTTTTAAATGTTGTAACCATTGTGTAATTATTTATTGTACATGGTATCCATACAAATTGATTGCCTATTAATTTTATACTATCTTCATGTGGTGTCATATCTCTTTTATTTTTTACATATGAGTCTTCTTCTCTATCTGATATTACTACTCCTGTTTCTTCTGTTCCTCCCACATACCAAAATCCTACTGGTACTGGTATAGTATTCCCTTTTCCATCTGCTACTGCATATACTGTACTTGCTGTTTTCGTTTCCTTTACTATACTTCCATCTACATCTGATACATAGTTTGGTAACACTGTTAACCAACTATTTGGTATTTTCACTAATGTTCCCGCTTCAGTATCTTTTGTATTTTCTGGTAAGTCTTTTTCACTTAAGTATGCATATAATTCATTTAATTGTTGTTGTTCTTTTTCTTCTGCAGTTAAATATTTATCTCTTGCTTCTTTAGCTCTTCTAAATAATCCATTTTCTCCTAAACTTAAATTTACTGCTACTCCTGCTAAAATGATTAATATTACTATTGTTATTACTAATGAAATTAGTGTTATTGCATGGGTAGTCCATAAACCTGCACTTAATTTAAATTTCCTGAATTTGTACTCTTCATCATTCACTTTTAACTTTTCACTCATCTTCTATTTTCCTCCTTTGTTCCCCCATTATTTTAACCTTTATACACAAAATTATTATAAATTAAATGCATGGTATTTGCAAGTATCTTATTTATATATTCTTTTTATATTAAAATTTTTTTGAAGGAGGACTTTATGGTAAATTTTAATATAGAAGAACTATTAAAAAAGCAGAATAAGTCGAAGTATTGGTTGTGTCAACAAATGAATATTACAAATAGGAATCTAAATAGAGTAATAAATGGCGAAACAGATTCTATTTCCTTTAAATATTTAGAATGCTTTTGTAAATACCTTTCATGTTCTGTTGAAGATTTAATTAAGATTGTTTAAAAAAGTAAGCATAAGCTTTGATACTATTTAATTATGGTATTATAAAAAATCCAAAAGAAGTATATTACATTTCTTTTGGATTTTTTAAATATATTTAATACACAATTAAGTAAGTTATTTTTCATATTACTTACTAATTAATTTCAATTTTCTGCCTACAATTTTATATAGTTGCTTCTTTCTTTACTAATTTTGCAATTAAATCATAATTATTTGTTTCTATAATTTCGCATTCTATGAATTTTCCTTTAAGTAGTTCATCTACCATTTGTATGTAAATAAGCCCATCTATATCTGGTACATCCATATAACTTCTTCCCACATAATATTTACCATCAAAAGTTTCACTTTCTATTAGTACCTCTAATTTCTTTCCAATTAATTCTTTTTGTTTTTCTATTGCTATTTGTTGTTGTAAACTCATTATTTTATTATATCTACTCTTTTTGGTATTTGTATGAATTTGATTTGGCAGCTTTTCTGCTGGTGTTCCTTCTTCTTTTGAATAGCTAAAAGCTCCTAGCCTATCAAATTTTGTTTCTTTTACAAAGTCATATAGTTCTTCAAAGTCTTCTTTTGTTTCTCCTGGGAAGCCTACCATTACTGTTGTTCTAATTACCACATTTGGTATTTGCTCTCTTAATTTCTTTATCACTTTTCGTATACTTTCGCTATTGCTTTTTCTATTCATTCTTTTTAGTACACTATCTGATATGTGTTGAATTGGTATATCGAAGTATTTGCATATTTTATCTTCTTTTTTAACAACTTCTATTAATTCATCTGTTATTGTTTCTGGGTATGAATATAAAAATCTTATCCATTTTATACCATCTATTTTGCATAATTCTTGCAATAACTCTGCTAAGCGTGGCTTTCCATATATGTCTATTCCATATTTTGTTGTATCTTGTGCTATTACTATTAGTTCCTTATACCCTTCTTTAGCAAGCTTTTCCGCTTCTTCTAATACATCTTCTATGGTTCTACTTATGAATTTTCCTCTTATTTTTGGAATTGCACAATATGTACAGAAATTGCTACAACCTTCTGCTATTCTTAAATATGCAAAGTTTTCTCCTGTTGTTATTGTTCTATCTAAGAAATTTAATTCTTTTACTTTTGTTACTTCTGGTTTTATCACTTTTTCTATTTGCTCCCATATTGTATTATAAGAATCATATTTTATCCATAAATCTACTTCTGGAATTTCTTTTTCAAGTTCTTCTTTAAACCTTTGCACTAAGCAACCCATTACTATTAAATATTTGCATCTTTTCTTTTTATATTCTGCCATTTCAAGTATTGTATTTATAGCTTCTTCTTGTGCACTTAATATAAAACCACATGTATTTATTATTAAAATATCAGCATCTTCTGGGTTATTTACTATTTTATATTCATTATTTTTAAATAGACCTATTGTCATTTCTGTATCTACTAAATTTTTGCTACAACCTAAGTGTATAAATCCTACGTTCATTTTCTTCTCCTTTTTTATAAGAATTGTGGCATGAATACAATTTTCTAAATTTAGAAAATAACTCCATGCCACAATAATTATTAATATTTTAAAATTTCTCTAATTTCTGCTTTTGTTTCTTCCTCTGGCCTGTCATTTCTTACATTAAATACATTTATATTAGGATATCTCTCTTTTATTTCAGCTGCAATTTGTAAATATACTTTTTGTTGATTTCTGCTATTATCAGCTGCAAATTCAGATCCTTTGAATACAGCCTTTTCTCCTCTGTTCAATCTTTCTGAATATTTACTTTCATCTTCTAAGTACAATGTAATATAATATATTTCAAAATCTAGACCCGCGAAATACTGTAGCAATCTTTCATAAACATCTGTAAAAGAATATTCTTTTTTTCCTAATCTACAATAGTTTTCTTCTGTAAAGAATGTTCTGTCAAAAAGCAAATTTATACTTTTGTTTTCCATCTTTTTCATGTACTCTAATAAATCCTCGTACATTTCCCTTGCTTTTTTCTTGCCTGTTATAGTGCTATCCGATGTTCCACATAGCCTATATAAATTTGTATAAGATAATGTGTTCCTTATATAATCTGTTATAGTTGTTTTACCTGCCCCTTGTGCTCCTTCTACTACAATGATTTTAGAATTTGCCATATTCCTTCCTCCTTATAATAATAAAAAGTTTTTAGTGCCTTACATTTTTCTATTTGGAATTATACTATCTTTTTTTAATTTTGTAAATATTATGAAGATAAATTTCCATCAAAATTAGACATTTTTCTTTCTTGCAATTTAATATATAATGGTGTAAAATAAGAGCATAAATTTAGAAAAGAGGTATTTTACTTTGGAAGATAAAAAAAGAAAATTATACAAAGGCAGAACTCTTAATAACTTTAGAGAGTTGATTGAAAGATATGAAAATGAATACTCTGAAAAGATTGCATTTACATATAAAGAAAACCCCAAATCTAAAGATTTTATAAATATATCTTATTCAAAATTTGCAAGTGATATTAAAAGTTTAGCTACATCTTTAATTCATTTAGGCCTTTCTAAAAAAAGAGTTGCTATTATTGCTTCTAACCGTTATGAATGGTGTGTAAGCTATTTAGCTATAACTACTAGTGATATTGTAGTTGTACCTTTAGACAAATCTCTTCCAGATAATGAAATTGAAAGTTTAATTAAAAGAAGTGAAGTAGAAGCTATTATATTTGATAAAAAACATATTGATGTTTTAAAAAATTTAAAGGCTTCTAATACTACTAATTTGAAACATTTAATTTGTATGGATAATACTGAAGATAAAGATGTTATTAATTATTCTATATTAGTATCAAAAGGTAATTATCTACTTGAAAATGATGACCAAAAATACCAAAATATAAAATTAGATAATAATAAAATATCTATTATGCTTTTCACATCAGGAACTACTGCAATTTCAAAAGCCGTAATGTTATCACAAGCAAATATATGTGCAGATATTTATGCACTTTCTCAAATGACTGATATACGAAAAGAAGATATATTTTTATCTTTCTTACCTTTGCATCATACCTTTGAGTCAACTTGTACATTTTTATATGGTACTTCTTGTGGTATTACTGTTGCTTTTAGTGATGGATTACGATATGTTGCAAATAATTTGAAAGAATTTAATATTACTGGTTTCGTATCTGTTCCTTTAATGCTTGAAATTATGTATAAAAAAATTGATAAGGCAATAGAAGAACAAGGTAAAAAGAAATTAGTAAAAACTATGAGTTCTGTTTGTAACTTTTTATTAAAATTTGGAATTGATATAAGAAGAAAAGTATTCAAAACTATATTAAATAGCTTTGCACCCAATTTAAGAGTTTTAATTGCAGGTGGTGCACCTATGAGTAAAGATGCTATAGAATGTTTTGTTAATTTAGGTATAAACTTACTTCAAGGCTATGGTTTAACTGAAACTTCACCTGTTCTTGCAGGTGAAAATGATAAATATAAGAAAGCTGGCTCTGTAGGTTTTGCCCTTCCTGGTATAACAATTGAAATAGATAACCCAAATGATGAAGGTATTGGCGAAATAAAAGCAAAGGGTCCTACAATTATGAAGGGTTACTATGAAAATGAAGAAGCAACTAATGAAGTTTTAAAAGCTGGGTGGTTCTATACTGGTGATTTAGGTTATATTGATAAAGAAGGATATTTATTTATTACTGGTAGAAAAAAGGATGTTATTGTTCTTAAAAATGGTAAGAATATTTACCCAGAAGAGCTAGAAATATTAATAAACAAATTACCATATGTTGCTGAAAGTTTAGTATTTGGTATGCCAGATTCTAAAAAAGATGATTTAGTGTTATCTGCAAAAATTGTTTATAATAAAGATCTTATAGAAGAGATGTTTAAAGGTAAAAAAGTTAATGAATATCATGATATTATATGGCATGATATTAAAGCACAAATTAATAAGCAACTGCCTGCATATAAGTCAATAAAAGATATTATTGTTACAAATGAGCCTTTGATTAAGACCACTACTCAGAAAATTAAGAGACATGAGGAAATAAAGAAGATATTAGGAAATTAAAAAGATGGCATGCGCCATCTTTTAATTTCCTATTTTAACTTTATTTCATGAGATATAGTTCCTTCTGGTACTTGGAAAACATATTTAATATCACTGCCACATCCAAATGTACAGATTGTTGCTTTTCCATTTCTCTTATATTTTAATAACTCTGGTACCTTACAATTCGCATCTTCGCTTTATGTAGCTTTACTTGAAACTGTATCAACCACATATAAGGTAAATGTTATCTACCTTGTTCTGTCTTTAATTTTCACTAAACATATGCTTTCTTGTCATTTCTAATAAGTTTAACTTTGTAAACTCTATTACTTGTGTTTTTGAGCGGTCTTTTTTTAAGGCTTGTTTTAAGGTTTCTAAAACTTGTTCTCTGCTTTTGGCTTCTTGCATATCTATGTAATCTATTATTATTATTCCACCTATATCTCTTAGGCGTAGTTGCCTTGCTATTTCACAACTTGCTTCTTCATTTACTTTTAGTACAGTTTCTTCTAAGTTTTGCTTTCCTGTGAATTTTCCTGAATTTACATCTATTGCAGTTAACGCTTCTGTTTTATCTATTGTTATAAAACCTCCACATTTAAGCCATATTTTTCTTGCACTTAATTTTTCAATTTGGTCATCTGTGTCATACATATCTAGCAAATTATCTGTTTGTTTTAGTTCAACATTTACTTTGTTACTCTCATCAATGTTTTTTAGTATTCTTTTTATATCTTCAAGCATTTGTGTGTCATCTACAATAACTCTTTGTATTCCATTATCAACAGTATCTAGTAAAATTTTTTCTATTATTGAATCATTTTTGTATAATACTTTTGGAATTTCATTTTCTTTTAAGCTTTCACTTTCTTTTTTTATATCATTCCACTTTTTAATAGTTTGCTCTATATCTTTTTTTATAATATTTTCATCTTTTCCTTCAGCAGCAGTTCTAATTATTAAACCTATATCATTTTTTATAGTTTCTTTAGCAATATTAATTAATCTTTCTCTTTCATTTTCATCTTCTATTTTTTGAGAAACTGTTATAAAATTATCTTTTGGCATAACTACAACAAATCTGCCCGGAATGTGTAGGTCTGTACTTATTTTTGCTCCCTTTAAATTTGTAGCATCTTTTTTTACTTGTACTAAAATGCTAGTATCTTTTTTTATATAGTCTTTTATATTGTATTTATCTAAATCTTCATTTTTGTTTCCAGTAATTTTGCTTATTTTGGGAAGTACATCTTTAATGTGTATAAAAGTATTTTTTTCTTCTCCTATGTCTACAAAAGCTGCTTGCATACCTGGCAATATGTCTTTTACTTTTCCTAAATATATGTTACCTTCTAGCCTTTTACTCTCTTCTCTTTCTTCGTATACTTCTTCAAGTTTTGCATTTTCTAGTATGGCTATTGTTTTTTTATCTTCTTTTTTTGATATTAGTATTTCTTGCATTTGTTTTTTTCCTTCCTTCCCATTGGGAACTAATTAAACTTATTCATTGCAATATCAATTCCACTTTTTAATATTTCTATAATCGCTTCTTTTGCTTTTTCTACTCCTTTTTCTAATTCTTTTTGCTCTTCTTCTGAAACTGCTCCTATTACGTAATTTATCATATCCCCTTCGTATTTTGGTTTCCCTATACCTACCCTAACACGTGCAAATTCTTCTGAGCCTAATTCAGCTATTACAGATTTCATTCCGATTATGCGAACCACTACTTCCTTTTTTGCGTATTCTAATTAAGCCTGGCTCTATGTCTATATCATCATATATTACTATTATATTTTCTAATGGTATTTTATAAAAATTTACAACTTGAATTATTGATTTTCCACTTAAATTCATATAAGTTTGTGGTTTTAGTAAAATTACTTTTTCGCCTTCTATTATACCATCTCCACATAGTCCATTAAATTTCTTTTTGTTTACTTCTATTCCATATTTATTTGATAATTTATTTGTTACATTAAAGCCCATATTGTGCCTTGTTTTTCCATACTCTTCTTCTGGGTTTCCTAATCCAATTATTAGATACATTTTGGCCTCCATTTTTATTTTACTTCCCAAAAGTGACGTTATACCTCATTAGGAACAGATACCCCAAAATGAAACGTCCCCAATGGGAACTAGTTAATCAAATTTTTTAATTCTTCTTCATTAAACTCATATTTATTATTACAAAATTGACATACTGTTTCTGCTTTTTTGTCTTCTTCTATAATTTTTTGTAGTTCTTCTTTTCCTATTGTTCGTAAGCCTCTTGCCATTTTTTCTTTGCTACAATTACATTCATATTTTGGCTCTTTTTCTTCTTGATTTAATACTTGTATATTTATATCTCCTGTAATATCTTTTGCTATGTCTAACAATGTCATATCTTCTTCTAACATTTTGCTTATTGGCATTGCTTCTTTTAGGCGATTTTCTAATATGAATAGTTCATCTTCTGTTGCATCTGGCATGGCGCTTACTATGAAACCTCCTGCCTTTTTTACTCCGTTTTTATTTACTAATACTCCTAATGCTACTGCTGTATTTTTTTGTTCTGATGTGTAATAGTAATTTGCGAAGTCTTCTGCTATTTCTCCTGTTACTATTTTTGACATTCCTATATATGGATCTCTTAAACCAATATCTTTTATTACATATAAGAAGCCTTCATTTCCTACTGCTTCTCCTACATTTAGTTTTCCATCTTCTCTTAATGGTACTTCTACTTGTGGGTTTGCTACATATCCTCTTACTTTTCCGTGTGCTGTCTGCTGTTACTGTTATTGCTCCTATTGGTCCATTTGCTCTTATTTGAAGTGTTACACTATCTTCTTCTGATTTAAATCCACTTGCCATAAGAGCTCCCATAGTTAATACTCTTCCAAGTACTGCTGTTGCTACTGGGCTTAAGTCGTGTACTTTTCTTGCTTCTTCTACTAAGTTTGTAGTTTCTACACATGTTATATTTATTTTTCCATTATATGCTAAAAATTTTTGTATTTTATTCACTTTGTTTCCTCCTTAATGTTCTATAATTGTTAAAGTACAATTATTCGATTTATTATTTAATATCTTTAATTACTTTTTTGAACATTTCTTTCCAATTTTCAAATGTTAGTGTATTTAAAGCTTCGTCGAAATCACACCATTTAATATTTTGTATTTCACTTTCTTGTATTATTATTTCTTCACTTTTTGGTGTTGCTATATATAATACTGTAGTTTTATCTATCTCATCTTTTATAATATAATTTAGTGTATATCTTTTTTGCTCATCTATTTCAACCTCTAATCCTACTTCTTCCTTTACTTCTCTTAATGCTGTTTGTATCTCATTTTCTCCTTCTTCCATATGACCTTTGGGAAATCCCCAAAAATTTCTATTTTTTTCATATACTAATAAAACTTTTCTATTTTTTATAATAATGCATCCACAGCTTTTTTCTTTTCTTAATTTCATAATATCTCCTAGTTATTTAATGTTTTTTTAATATGTTGCTATTATACCATAAATAAATCCCTAAATCAAACTATTTCTAGTTATCTTTAAGGATTTACTTAAATATACTATTTTTTATTCCTTTTAGAAGTGTTCCTGCAATACCATTATCTATTACTCCTTTTAAGGTATTTCTTAGATCTTTTTATTTTTATAATAACATAACTTCTAATATTTATCAATTAATTTTATTTTTTGGCACAAAGTTATTGACAATTTAATATACTTAGTATTATGATGTTACTATCATAAAGTTAATAAGTATATATTAAAGGAGGAATCATTATGAATAATAAATTAGAATTAGTTGCGGATTTTTACGAATTTACCATGTCAAATGGTTATTTTGTTAAAAACATGAATAACAAACTAGCATACTTTGATGTATTTTTTAGAAGAATACCAGACGGCGGTGGGTATGTTATAGTTGCTGGTTTGGAGCAAGTTATTAACTATATTAAAAATTTAAAATTTACAGAAGATGATATTGAGTATTTAAGAAAACAAAATAAATTTTCAGAAGATTTTTTACAGTATTTAAAAAACTTTAAATTTACTGGAGATATTTGGGCTATTCCTGAAGGAACTATTGTATTTCCTAATGAGGCTTTGCTTACTGTTAGAGCTCCTATGATTGAGGCTCAAATTTTGGAAACAATGCTTTTACTTACTATTAATCACCAGAGCTTAATTGCTACTAAAACAAGTAGAATTGTAAATGCTGCCAAAAATATTCCAGTTATGGAATTTGGTGCTAGACGTGCTCATGGAATTGACGCTGCTGTTTCTGGTGCTAGAGCTTCTATTATTGGCGGAGCTGTTGGAACTTCTTGCACTATTTCCGCAAAAGAATTTGATGTTCCTGCAAGTGGAACTATGGCACACAGCTGGATTCAAAGTTTCGACACTGAATATGAAGCTTTTAAGGCTTATGCTGAAATTTACCCTACTGATTGCACACTTCTAATTGACACTTATAATACAATAGAAAGTGGTCTTCCTAATGCTATTAAAGTATTTAATGAAGTATTAAAACCACAAGGAATTCGTCCAAAGGCTGTAAGGTTAGATAGTGGAGATTTAGCTTATCTATCTAAAAAAGTTAGAAAAATATTAGATGAAAATGGTTACCCTGATTGTAAAATTTGTGCTACAAACTCTTTAGATGAATATTCTATAACATCTTTATTAGAACAAGAAGCAAAAATTGATAGCTTTGGTGTAGGTGAAAACTTAATTACAGCTAAGAGTGAGCCTGTTTTTGGTGGAGTATATAAATTAGTTGCTATGGAAGAAGATTCAGTAATTACTCCTAAAATTAAAGTTAGTGAAACAGCTATAAAAGTAACAAACCCTGGATATAAAAAAGTTTATCGTTTTTATGATAAAGATACCAAAAAAGCTTTAGCAGATGTTATAACTTTAGCAGATGAAGTCATTCCAAAAGATAACTATACAATATTTGACCCACAAAACCCTTGGAAAAAGAAAACACTTACAAACTACACAGTTAGAGCTTTACATGAAAAAATATTCGAGAATGGAAAATTAGTTTATAAAAACCCTACATTAAAAGAAATTGCAAAATATGCTAAAAAAGAACTTGATACTATGTGGGATGAAGTTAAAAGATTAGAAAAGCCACATGAATACTATGTTGATTTATCTAAGAATTTATGGACACTTAAGAATGATATGCTTAATAATATTTATTTTTAAATTAATTAAAAAACATTAAAAAATTGATTATTATAATAATAATACAAATAATAATTCAAAAATAAGGAGTACAATTATGGATGATAAGGAAAAACTAATATTGAAACCATCTAAAAATAGTATTTGTGGAAATAGTTATAATTTGTTAAATATTAAACTACTAAACAGTTGTAATGGTAAGTGTGAATTTTGTATTGCTGCTGGAACACCATTTAGAAAATCCACTGATGCACAAAAATTTATTGATACTGCTAATTCGATGACAAAATTTTCAAAAGTTGATGTATTGGGTGGAGAACCAACTTTATACCCTAATTTAGTCGAAGTATTAAAAGGAATTAGACCATACAAAAATGACATTGGCATAATAAGCAATGGTTCTAATTTAAAAATAATTAAAGAATGTATACCATACCTAGATACTGTAACATTAAGTATTCATTCTTTTGATTATAGTAAAAATTCAACGGGTATATATATTAATGAAACAGAACTAAAGGATTTAAATAGAAATAAGGGAAATGCTGAAATTATAGCTGCTGTTGTTGTAACAAACAAAACAGTTTCTAATTTAAAAGAAATAAAAGAATATGCTAAAAAGGCTAAAAAATTAGGCTTTTCAGCAATTAAATTAATGGAGTTAGTTACATCAAATGAAAATGTAGATTTTATTGATTTACAAGATTTATTAATAAAATTTGGAATCCATCAAAAAAATGCTACATTAAAAGGATGTTTTTTTGAATTACCAGAATTATCAAAATATTTAAAAATAAAAACTTATATTAAACTATGTTGCCCATATAATAATGTATTTAAGGCAAAAAGTTTTGGAATACCAACTATTGAATATCAGCATGATTATATGAACGTTATTCAACCTGATTGTTCAGTAACAGATAGTTGGGTATATGATTCGTTTGATAATAAAGTTTTGAATGGAGATGATTTAAATGTCAATTACCTTAAGAAGTAAAGAAAACTATTGTATGGGAAGAATGGGACCACGTTTGTGTATTCAAACAACTACTGCTTGCAATGGTAAGTGCTACTTTTGCGTTGGAAGATTTAATAAGGCTTCTAAAACAAATGTAGATAAAATTATAGAAAGTGCTATTGCATTATATAAATATCCTGATGTTCTTCTATTAGGTGGTGAATCTACATTATTTCCAAATGATTTAATTAGAATTATTAATGCTATTGCACCATTTAAGAGAAAAATTACTGTTAATACTAATGGCTACAATTTGGAGTGTTTATTACCAGTTATAACAAAACTAGATAAGCTTATTGTTTCTGTTATGGGTAATGAAAATGTAAATAATGATATAGTTGGAATTACTCCTGAACTAGATAAAATAAAAGAATTTCATAAGTTAAACCCAAAACTTAAGTTAAGAGTTAATTGTGTTGTTAATAAAAAAGGAATTGATTCATTTAATAAAATGGAGGAATTCGCCTTAGCAATGAAGAAAATAGGATTTACTTCAATAAAGTTTTCAGAAATGTCGACCGATGACCCTAACGATCCAAATTTTATAGATTTACAAGAATTATTAAAACCTTATTGCGATGATGTTCATCAAAATGATACCCTGCAATGCGGATGCTATTTGGAACCTAAATCACTTGAAAAAAGATTTGGAATAAAAATAATTTTAAACTTAACATGTAATTTAAAAACTCCAATTAAACAGTCTGAATTTCAACTACTAAATTATGAGCCAATGTGTTTTGATAGTATATATATTTCACCAGATGGGAGTGTTCATAAAAGAATAGTTCAATCTCAAGATTTAGCAAATGATCGTGGTGCATGTTAAAGAGTTTAAGAGATAAACTTTTATGTACAATATTTAGATGCTACGACTAACGTACTAAGTGTATAAGTAACAAAAAATAAGCTCTCCCCATTAATTTTTGGGAGAGCTTATTTTTTATTTAATTTTTTAATCCTCTTAATGCTTGACTTAATGGTATATCATCATCGGAAAATTCTGGTTTAATACTATGATTGTCGAGTATAATATTCTTCTTATTCTTTCTGAATTTTAAATTAGAAAGAACTTTAATAGAAAGTATTATTGCGAAAATTACTGCAAATGAAATAATGATTTTCATATGTTTTATCCTCCTTTTTATTAAACGCTTATAAGTTTTTATTATTTGGATAATACTTTTCAAATTTCACATTATCTAAATTGACATTTTCATTATCTTCAAATCCTAATTTATCAAATACATTTCCTCTCATATCGCAATATACATAGTTTCCTTTTTCATATTCTTCCTCCTTCAAATAATTATTCTCTGGTTATTAAACAACATATCTCTATTTCATAAGCTATATTTTATCATATATATTCAAAATAGTAAAGGATAAATATTGCCTATAATTTTAACATTTTTTGCCCTGTTCTTATAATTTCACTTGTTTTATTCTTCTATTTATGATATTATATTTATGTAACTTTAATTTAAATTTTGTATATAAGGAGATAAAGTATGATTAAACTTGTTTCTAGTGATATTGATAGTACTTTAATTGATAATGTGCATCCTATTTGTGAAAGGAATGTTCAAGCTATATCATATTTAAAGGAAAAGAATGTTACTTTTGTGCTTTGTACTGGCAAGAGTTATGCTATTAGTAAGGATTTTTGTAAAAAGATTGGTGCAGATTTCGGCATTTTTGGAAATGGTTCTCATTGTGTAGATTTAACTACTAATAGGGATATTTTCAAAAGAACTCTTTCTATAAATACAATTATAAAATGCTTAGAGCTTGCTAAGGAATATGGCTTGCATATACATGCGAATACTGATACTGGAATTATAAGTGAAAAGCTCGAGTATTTGGATTTAAGAAATTCATTATTATTCCCTGGTAAAATAGAAATTATGGAAGTTTCTGATATTTATAATACTTTAATTAATGGAAATGCTCAAATTTTACAACTAGTTCTTTCTTCAAGTGATGACTTGTCAGAAACAAAAAGTAAATTACAGCAAATAGAAGGAATTAGCATTACCCATATTAGAAAGAAAGGGAAATATCGTGATAATATTATAGATAAAGATTATGAATATTTAGATATTTCCACTTCTAATGTTTCTAAAGGAAATGCAGTTAATGCTTTGAGCAATCATTTAAGTATGCCAAAAGAACAAATACTTGCTATTGGCGATAATATTAATGATATAAGCATGTTTAATATAACTAACATTGCCGTCGCTGTTAATAATGCTTATGATGAAGTAAAAGAAGTAGCAGATTTTATTACAAAAAATTCTGCAGGTAATGGAGGATTTGCAGAAGCAATTTATAAGTTTATCTAAAAAGTGAAGCATTGGAATATTTCCCAATGCTTCACTTTTATTTATCTTATCTTGTATGCAACAACTACTACCTGTGGCCCATCTGTATAAGCCTCAAATAAAATTGCATATTCCTTTGTATTAGTAAATACAAAGTTTTTGTTCGGATAACTTACTGTGGCATCCATTCCTTTTTGTACATATGAGGATGCTAAAGAATGATGATGATGCTGAGTTGGCACTATATCTATTTTATATATACAATTATATAGTGCTGTACTTACTTGGCAAACTCCTCCGCCATAACCCATTACAGATTTTCCTCCCACTATTATAGGAGCCTCTTTGTAGCCATTTTCTTTGTTTGCAGGTCCTACTATACCTTCTGTTTTATCAGTAGAATACCATGCAAATTCATCTTCTGAATGTACTACCAATCCATTAAGATATCTGGCTGCCCGTTCCATATTGAAGTTTCTGTTTTCTGAACTACCATCTGTTTTAGTTATTACTGCAACTGATATTAGCTCATATTCTTCAGAATCTAACCCGGGAACTACTAAATAGTCATTTACTACATAGCCTTCATATCCAGACTCTGTTCTGACTTTTGTCCATTTTTCATCTCCCATATCAACAATGGTAACAATCTCTCCAGGAAGCAGCTCCCCAATAATTGTGGCATCCATATTTGGATTCTTTCTAAGGTTAAGTAAGGTATCTACTTTTACATATCCTTTAACCTCCTGTTTCCCCATAGCTTTGGCTACCATAACTATATTGCTACTGCATAACATCACAATAGCAATAGCCAGCAGACAACTTAAACCTCTCCTTAATTTTCTACCCCGTAAATTATTTTTTGGAAACTTCATTTGCCTTTTCCTCCTTAAAATATTATTTTACTACTTCTTTAATTATAACACTTTATTCAAATTAAATCAATATTTTACATAATTTTTTCCAAAATATTGTAATTACTGTTTTTTAGATGAGATGTATTATAATATAAATGTAATAAGTTTACATATGATACTCAGAATAATCATTATACAACAGAGCTATCATTAGCTAATTAACTAACCTTAAACTTACAATTGAATATAGTACATAAAAATAAGACCTTTGCTTAAGGTCTTATTTTTATGTACTATATTTTATACATTTCCATAATAACTATCAATTAAAATCTTTTTTAGTTCTTCTATTAATGGAAGACGTGGATTTGCTGTTGTACATTGGTCTTCAAAGGCTCTGTCTGCTAGCATATCTACTTTTTCAAGCCATTCTTGCTCATCTATTCCTTGTTCTTTAAATGATGAAGGTATTCCTAAATCTGCATTTAACTTTTTAATTTCTTCTATTAATGAATTTACTCCTTCCTCATTTGTATATGCTGGGAATCCCATTCTTCTTGAAAGGTCTGCATATTTTTGGTCTGCTATGAAATATTCATATTTAGGGAATGATACAAACTTTGTTGGTTTAGTAGCATTGTATCTTATTACATATGGTAAAAGTATTGCATTTATCCTTCCGTGTGGCAGATGGAACTCTCCTCCTATTTTATGTGCTATTGAGTGGTTTACTCCTAAAAATGCATTTGTGAATGCCATTCCTGCTATTGTACTTGCATTATGCATTTTTTCACGTGCATGTTTGTTGCTTCCATTGTTATATGCTGTTCTTAAGTTTTTAAATACTAATTCTACTGCTTTTTCTGCTAAGCCATCTGTGTAGTCTGATGCCATATTTGAAACATATGCTTCTATTGCATGTGTTAGTACATCCATACCTGTGTCTGCTGTTATTCTTTGTGGAAGACTCATTACTAGGTCTGGATCTACTATTGCTACATCTGGTGTTAATTCGTAGTCTGCTAGTGGGTATTTTTTATTTATTTTTTTATCTGTAATTACTGCAAATGATGTAACTTCTGAACCTGTTCCTGAAGTTGTTGGTATTGCTACCATTTTTGCTTTTTCTCCTAGCCTTGGAAATTTGTAAGTACGTTTTCTAATGTCCATAAATTTTAGTTTTAAACCTTCAACATCTGCATCTGGGTGTTCATAGAATAGCCACATACCTTTTGCGGCATCTATTGGGCTACCTCCACCTAATGCTATTATAACATCAGGTTTAAATTCATTCATCATTGCTACTCCCCTTTTAATCGTATCAAAAGAAGGGTCTGGCTCTACATCTGAGAATATTTCTGAATGAACATATTCATTTCTTTTTCTTAAATGATATAGTATTTTATCTACATATCCAAACTCTACCATAGACTTATCTGTTACTATAAACGCTCTTGTTATGTCTGGCATTTTTTCTAAGTATGATATTGAACCTGCTTCAAAATATATTTTATCTGGAACTTTAAACCATTGCATATTAACTCTCCTTTTAGCCACTTTTTTAATATTAATTAAGTTTACACTTGATACATTCGATGTTGTTGAATTTCCACCAAATGAACCACAACCTAAAGTTAGTGATGGCATATTTGTATTATATATATCACCAATTGCACCATGTGTTGATGGAGAATTTACAATAATTCTTCCTACTTTTACCCTTTGAGAAAATCTTCTAATTGTTTCTTCATTTTCTGAATGTATAACTGCACTATGTCCTAAGCCTCCAAATTCAATTAATTTTTCTGCTAAATCAATTCCTTCATCTTCATTTTCAACAATATAATATGCAAGAACTGGGCTTAATTTTTCTTTTGAGAATGGGAATTCTATTCCTACTCCATTTTCGTGTAATACTAATACCTTTGTATCCACTGGCACTTCTATGCCTGCACCTTTTGCTATATTATATGGGCTTTTTCCAACTATATCAGCATTTAAGGCACAACCCTTTTCTTCTATAAACATACTATTTCTTAGTTTATTAGTTTGTTCATCACTTAAAAAATAACATCCCGCTTCTTTCATTAATCTTTCAAATTCTTCATGAATATCATTATCAACAATTACAGATTGTTCTGAAGCACAAATCATACCATTGTCGAAAGACTTTGAAAGAACTAAGTCATTGACAGAAGTCTTTAATTTAGCTGTTTTATCTATATAGCAAGGCACATTACCAGGTCCAACACCTAAAGCCGGCTTACCTGATGAGTATGCAGCTCTAACCATTCCTGTACCACCTGTAGCTAGTATTAAATCAACCCCTGGGTGATTCATAAGTGTTGAAGTAGCTAAAATTGAAGGCTCTTCAATCCATAAAATACAATTTTCAGGTGCTCCTGCTTTAACTGCTGCCTCTCTTAAAATTTCTGCTGCCCTTGTGCTACATTTTTGAGCTGATGGGTGAAAACCAAAAATAATAACATTTCTAGTTTTTGCGGAAATTATAGATTTAAACATTGTTGTAGAAGTTGGGTTAGTAACAGGAGTAACCCCTGCAATAATACCAATAGGTTCTGCAATTTCTTCATAACCTTCTTCTTCATTTTCTTCAACAACTCCAACTGTTTTAGCATATTTTATACTATGGTAAATATATTCTGTTGAAAACATATTTTTTGTAATTTTATCTTCATAAATACCACGACCAGTTTCCTCTACTGCCATTTTAGCAAGCTCCATGTGGTGTTCTAGACCTGCCATAGACATTGCCTTTACAATATTATTAACTTGTTCTTGGTCTAATTTCATATACTCTCTAGATGCTTTTTTAGCCTTTTCAACTAAATCATCAATCATAGCCTTAACTCTATCTTGTTCTTCCTGTGTATACTCTGCCATATTTAATCTCTCCTTCTTTTGTTTTGTCCATTGGGGACGTTTCCTTTTGGGTAATCTGTCCCTTTTGAGAACTCTTTTCTATTAATATTATATATTAACATGAAAAAAAGTCAATATTTTTTTATCGACCTTTGTTTACAAGTTTCTTTTTCTTTTTTTGTTTATATATTGACTTTCTTTGTATTACTTTATATAATTGTAAAGTAATTATAATAATTTTTTTGTTAAGGAGGAATAATTATGATGCCTTATAACAATTCACTTAGCAACAAAAATGATTTACATGTACACACTAATAAATCAGATGGTACCAAAACACCACAAGCGGTTTTAATGGAATCTGAGGAATTAGGACTTAAAAGGATTTCAATAACAGACCATGAAAGTGTTGATGCTTATTATGAAATTAAAAAGTACAGGAAATTATTTAGTGGAATTATTATTCCTGGAATAGAATTAAAGACTATGTGTCAAGGGAGAGAAATTGAACTACTTGGATATGGTATATCTGTAAGTAAGATGAAAAGAAGCCTTTCTACTTTATATAAAAGTAAGGAAGAAATCAATATATCTTATTTAACTGCTATTTTAAAAGTACTACGTGAGCAGAATATTATCTTACCTGAAAATATAGAAAGTTTATATACAGATTTTCTTATTCAACCTGCTAAATTTGTTTCAAGTATACTGTTTAGTGATACAAAAAATTTAGAGAAGAATACTAATACTTTGTTTTCTGATAAAATAGAGCATACAAATAAAGAAAGCTTATATAGGGGATGGCTCACAAACCCTAAAAGCAGATTCTATGTAGAATTTAGTGCATACCCTAGTTATATAGATACCATAAACTTGATACGTTCATGTGTTGGAAAAGTGTTCATTCCTCATATTTTTCAGTATGGCGATTATTCAAAATCAATATTATATGAATTATTGGAAACTGGAGAAATAGATGGTATAGAGTGCTACTATCCTACTTTCACACATGAACACACTATGTATCTATTAGATACTTGTTCATCTCGCAATTTATTAGTATCAGGCGGAAGTGACTATCATGGTGCTAATAAGAAAAATCAGTTAGGACGAGGATTAAATAATAATTTATATATTCCTGAAGATAAAGTACAAACATGGACAAGTTCAATATCACAAGTATAAAATAATCAATATGTACAAATTTCCTTAATTATAAAAAACACATAAATAAAATAATTACTATTTTATTTATGTGTTTTTTTACTATTTTTTAACTAACATCTTTTCTACATCTGAAATAAATTGATCTGCAATATTATAAATGGCTGAAGTTAATCGTTCATATTCAAATATCTTACCATTGTACGGTATTTTCCTCGAAAGATAACCATTTAACTCTTCTCTCCATGTCATTTCATATCTATTGTCAAATACTGGTATTCCATTAAGTGGTAGATTATTAGGAATATTACTTAAATCATTTGTATTAATATATCCATCTTTAATTAATAGATTATTTATTTGAGTGTAACCTTCATATAAAATTCCACCTTCTGTACATTTACCAAAAAACTGTCTTAAATCCCATGTTGTATTGGTTCTTGGATTTATTACTTTTCCGTTTTTTACATCAAAAATAAATTCTTTATAAAGAAAATCTTCTATAAAATGATAGTCCAAATAAAGATGACTATACATTCCTAATTTAATAGAGTTATCTTTATCAAAAAGCTCACTTTTTGCTTTCGCTAAATCAGGAAACATATGTCCATCAACTGGACTAGTAATTCGATAATGTGTATATTCTTTATTTTCTGGTGTAACTAAATCTGGAATTATATTTCCAGAGAAGAACTCTACCTTATCTAATTTTATTTTTATCTTTCTATATACCTCATCAGCAAATACAAAATGAAAAGTCATACCTGGCATATATCTTTCTCCTCTCAAAAATTATTTTAAAAGTTATACATCTCTACATTTCCTTATTGGCTAATTTTTTGTATTATATCATTATTTTTTATTTATGTCAATTTTCTAGATGGTACAACTATATTTTTATACCATTTAAATCCTTTCTTTATATATCTTTTAGTGATTTACCTAACTTCTCTAATGATAACCTTCTACTACTTACTTTATTCTTCTCTTTACTTGTTAACTCTGCTAAAGTTTTGCCATTTTCTAATTCAAATATTTCATCAAAGCCAAATCCATTATTTCCTCTTTTTTGTTTTGATATATTGCCTGTTACTTCTCCCCTTGCTACTAATACTATACCTTTTATCTCATCTACATATGTCATAACTGTGACTACTGTTGCCTTTCTACTTTGCTTTTCCTCTAGTTTATTTAATAAATAATTATTTCTTTCTTCTTGAGTTGCGTCTTCTCCTAAAAATCTTGCTGTTAGTACTCCTGGAAAACCATTTAATTCTTCTATACATAGTCCACTATCATCTGATATACATGGCATTTTTAGCAGTTTGGAAATTTCTTTTGCTTTTTTTAAACTATTTCCTTCAAAAGTATCTTGATCTTCTTCTACTTCAATGTCACATCCTAAGTCTTTTAATGATAATATTTCATAATCTTTCAATATTTCTCTTACTTCTTTTAATTTTCCTTGGTTATTTGTTGCCATTACTATTTTTTCTTTCATATTGTTCTCCTTCTTTATTTATATTAAACTTATTTTCTAAAATCTAGTCAATAAAAAGTAAATTATTTTACATTTTGAATTCAAAACTGTTAAGTTTTTTCACTTTCATATAATAATGACTTTTTATGTGTATCTTTCCATGTATTCTAATTTTTCTTTTCTCTAATGTATTCAATTTTCAATTTAAACTCTTTTCCTTCTGGATATTCATACATTTCACCTGGTTTGCAATATTTTCGGTAGCAGCTCCAACCTTCAAATTTTTCTCCCCAGCCTTCTAATTGTAGCATCTTTTCTCTTATTTTTTCTTCAATAATTGATTTTACTTCTGATTCATCACATATAATTGATACTCCTGTGAACGCATATATAGGCTTTTTTACGTAATTAGTTTTAGCAAATAAATGTGCTCTTTCTTTAAAATATGCGTATCCTTCAAGTACTAATGATTGACTTGCCCATACTAATGCCATATTCGCTTTCTCCTTTACAAAAAATAAATTATTATTTATAGTCACTAAAAAATCACTATCAATATTTTACTATAGTTTACCATAATTTGCAACTAATTTTAATTTTTCCCTTCCATTTCCCCAAATAATGTAGTATAATACCAATATTATTAAAAGTTCCCAAAAGTGACAGATACCCCATTTGGAAACTCCCCAATGGGAACAAAAAAGAGAGGATGATTTTAGGTGGCTTATAATTTTAATGAAATTGAAAAAAAATGGCAAAATTATTGGGATAAAAATGAGTCTTTTAAGGCTGTTACGGGTAACACTAAAAAAGACCCTTATTATATTTTAGTAGAATTTCCTTACCCTTCTGGAGCAGGCTTACATGTTGGTCATGTTAGAAGTTATACTGCTCAAGATGCTCTTGCTAGAATGAAGAGAATGCAAGGATATAATGTTTTATACCCTATGGGTTGGGATGCTTTTGGTGCTCCTGCTGAGCAATATGCTATTAAAAACCATATTCACCCAAAGGATGCTGTTAAGGAAAATATTGCAACTTTTAAGGGACAAATGAAAGATTTAGGTTTTTCTTTTGATTGGTCTAGAGAATTTTCTACTACTGACCCTGAATATTATAAATGGACTCAATGGCAATTTTTACAATTTTATAAACATGGTATGGCTTATAAAGATACTATAGGCGTTAACTGGTGCCCTACTTGTAAAAGTGTTTTATCTAATGAGGACGCCGCTGGTGGTGTTTGTGAAAGATGTGGAAGCTCTGTTGAACAAAAAGAAAAATCTCAATGGATGCTGAGAATGAGTGACTATTCTGAAGATCTGCTTAAAGGTTTAAATGATACTAACTTCGCTGATAGAGTTAAACTTGGTCAAATTAACTGGATTGGTAAGTCTACTGGTGTTGAACTTGATGTTAAAATTAAGCAAGGTGGAAGTTTTTCAATTTTTACAACTTGTATTGAAACAGTTTATGGTATAACATTTTTTGTTATTGCTCCAGATGGTAAACTTATTAAAGAACTTATGCCAATGGTTACTAATAAAGATGATGTTAATGAATATATTAAAGAAACTGCTAAAAAAAGTAGTATGGAAAGAACTGAACTTAATAAAGGTAAAACTGGTTGCAAGTTAGAAGGTGTTAGTGCTATTAACCCTATTAATGGAAAAGAAGTTCCTATTTTCTTAGGTGATTTTGTTTTAGGTGATTATGGTACTGGTAGCGTTATGGCTGTTCCTTCTCATGACCAAAGAGATTTTGAATATGCTTTAGAGCACAAACTAGATATGATACAAGTTATTGATGGAAAAGATACCTCAGTAGAGGCTTTTGAAAAACAAGATTATTTAGGTAAAGGTTGCAAGTTAATTAATTCAGAAGAATTTACTGGTCTAACAGTTGAAGAGGCAAAAGAAGCTATTACTGAAAAATTAGTAAATATGGGTATTGCAAGAAAAGTTAATAATTACAAAATGAGAGACTGGATTTTCTCTCGTCAACGTTTCTGGGGTGAGCCTATTCCTATGATTCATTGTGAAAAATGTGGATGGCAACCTATGAAGGAAGAAGATTTACCTTTATTATTACCTGATGTTGCAGAATATGAACCTACTGAAAACGGAGAGAGTCCACTTGCAAATATAACAGACTGGGTGAATACTGCTTGCCCATGTTGTGGAGGAAATGCAAAAAGAGAAACTGATACAATGCCTAATTGGGCAGGTTCTAGCTGGTATTTCTTAAGATTTATGGATGCACATAATGATAAAGAATTTGCTTCTATGGATGCTATGAAATATTGGAATAGAGTTGACTGGTATAATGGTGGTATGGAACATACTGCAAGACATTTACTTTATGCGAGGTTCTGGGTTCAATTCTTATATAATATTGGTTTAGTACCTAATAAAGAAATGATTTGGACTCGTGTAAGTCATGGTATGGTACTTGGTTCAAATAATGAGAAAATGAGTAAATCTAAGGGTAATGTTATTAACCCTGATGATATTGTTAAAGAATATGGTGCAGATACTTTAAGAGTTTACGAAATGTTTATGGGAGACTATACACAAGATGCTCCTTGGAGTACAGATTCTTTAAAGGGGTGTAAACGTTTTATTGATAGAGTTATTCGTTTGAAAGAAAAAGTTGTTGATGGAGAAGAATATTCTTCAAAACTAGAAAGTATAATTCATAAAACTATTAAAAAAGTTCAAACTGATTTAAGTAATATGTCTTATAATACAGCCGTATCAGCTTTAATGATTTTAGCAAATAGTTATGATGACGAAAAACAAATATCTAAACAAGATTATAAATTACTTTTAACATTATTAAACCCAATTGCTCCTCATATTACAGAAGAACTTAATGAAGAGTTAGGTTTTAGTCCAATATGTGAATCAACTTGGCCTATATATGATGAAGCTAAAACAATAGATAGTGAAATAGAAATTCCTGTTCAATTTAATGGAAAACTAAAAGCTACAGTTACAGTTCCTTTAAACTCTGAAGAAAGTACTGTAAAAGAAGTTGTACACAAAAATGAAACAGTTTGTGGATTGTTAGAAGGTAAAACTATTATTAAAGAAATTTATGTTAAAAATAAGATTTATAATATTGTTGTAAAATAAAAATAAGAAAAACGCACGGTACTGTGTGCACCTACAGTGTAAATTTTGATTTTTCCTATTCAATAAAAAACTGGTAGAATTCTACCAGTTTTTTGCGTATTTCTTTTGTAAATCTTGGCTCTTAGATGATACCTTCCAGCTCTCTTATAGGGTTATCAGATTCGAGAACATTTCTCATCTCGTAATACTTCATCTCTTCGAAGATAGCATTTAAGGTATCAATATTGTAGTTCTGAAGCAAATGGATAATTGCATTGTCTGCCACCACCTCGTCTATTTCCTCGTTCCCAGTGGCTATTTCTCTAGCCCCAGTGATGGTCGCCAACAAAATAGCTACCTCTGTTTCATCCACATCCAGAACCTTTTTTGCCATCTGTTCTACCCGGCTTGTACTCACTCCGATGTACAAATCCTCGATATTTGATACCAAAAACTCATCCTGATGCCGTTCAACCTTAGTTGTTTCCATATTCATAGAAATACCTCCTAAAATAAAAGTGATTTACGCTTATACATTTATTATATTTCATCTACATAAATTTGTCAAGTTTACTCGTTTTTGATGATTTTATGTAAATTCAATGCATAATAGATGCATTATTAACTGTAAATTATATTTCATTCTTAATAAGGAGGAAAATTATATGGAACGGCATTATTTCTTTTATAGCTATTTTGAAGAATATAAAGCCTTAATTTTAGCTGCTTTACCTATTTTTTAGATTATTTATAGATTAATATTTTATCAGTAGCTATAACTGCAGTAGTTCTATATATAATGATATATGAAAAGAGGCACTCATGCCTAAATAGTATCATTAGTACATTATTATTACCATATCACTCATTTTTGAAGTTTTTGTAATTTTCTATTTTTACAATTTATATAGTATATATTCTATTTGCTTTTTTGGTTATACTTTTTGCAATTATAGATGGCATTTAGAAAAATAAAAAGTTACAGAGATTTTAAAAAAATCTCTGTAACTTTCTATTTTTCTTCTATTATGCTTTCAATAGAATCTTCTCTCATTTTCTTTATTAAATTACAACTATTATTTAGTTTTTCTTGTTCTTGGCTATTTAATTCTAATTGCATTAATTCCCTTACGCCATTTTGATTAATTACTGCTGGAACTCCTATATATACATCATTTTGCCCATACTCTCCATTTTCTAAATACGTTGATACTGTTAATATTGAATTTTCATTATCTAATATTGCTCTTACTAACCTATTTAGGCTCATTCCTATTCCATAATAAGTAGCTTTTTTTCTATTTATTATTTCATATGCTGCATTTATAACATTTTGATGTATTTTCTCTAAATCTTCTATTGGTCTTCCTTTATCTTTTATTATATCGGTTAATTTCTTACATCCTACATAGCAATGTGACCAAGGTACAAATGATGAATCTCCATGTTCTCCCATTATATATGCATGAACATTTTTACTAGAAACATCCATATAATCTGCTATCATATATCTTAATCTTGCTGTATCTAGTACTGTTCCTGAACCTATTACTTTATTTTTAGGAAGACCTGAAACTTTATAAACTACATATGCCATTAAATCCACAGGATTACTTGCTACTATTATTATCCCGTTAAATCCACTTTCCATTATATTTTTAGTTATTTCTTTTACTATTTTAGTATTTACCTCTGCAAGTTCTAGCCTTGTTTGGCCTGGTTTTTGCGCAACTCCTGCAGTAATAACTACTATTTCAGCATCTTTGCAATCACTATAATCTCCTGCTTTTATTACCATTTTTTGTGGTGCAAAAGGAAGCCCATGAGATAAATCCATTTCTTCACCTACTGTTTTTTCTTTATCAATATCTATTAAAACAAGTTCACCTATTCCACCTCTGTTAAGCATTGAATATGCCATACTCATTCCAACAAAACCTGTTCCTACTAAAACAATTTTTCCATCTTTCATATTAAATCTCCTCCTTTATGTTTTTTACTTTGATATACTATAATTATACCACCTTTTTTATTTTGTAAAACTAAAAAATTATAAAGTTATTATTTAATATTTAAAATTTGGTATTAGAAGTTAAGTTCTTGTTGCACAATAAAATCTAGGCTTTAGAAAATTGTAATATTTTTTACATTTATCCATCATCACTCTACATTAAAATTGTTTCTGTTTGTTTTCTAGTTCAATTATGAATTCCTAGCCTCATATACCTAATTTATGTCAGTAATTATAATACTTTTTTATTTATATTTCAAGTCTTTTATAAATTTAATTTCTATTTACAATACATTACAAATGGTAAACTAGTGGTAATTATAAAAGGAGGTCTAATTTACTTTTTTAAAATGAAAATATTATACTAAAGCAATTAGCGACTGCTTACTGTAAGTTAAATATGAATTAAATTTTAACCTTCTATTAGTGAACTATTTTATAATTCTATTTTTAACTGTAGTAATAAAAATGTAATGAAACTTTAACACCTTTGTAACCCTACTTTTATTATTATATTGTATAATGTACTTGTTAAAAAATTAATTTACCAAGGAGAAAATAATGAATATAGAAAAAGACTTAAAAAAGGATGGTATTACTGTTATCAAACAGTTAGATACTTTAAGTGTAACTTTAATTGCAAAATATGTTGCAGAAAAATTAATATCTGCTCTTCCTTTTTATGGTTTAAATTATAGTAATTTATTTATAAAAATATGCAATATTCCTATGTTTATTGCTAATATCCCAAACAATATGGGAGAAGCTAGTTATTTTTATAAAAATTCTTCTATATATTTTAGAGATGGATTATCTATTCATGAAATGAAAAGATATGCTGTCCATGAATTTATTCATGCTTACCAAGAAGTAAAAGATAAAAATAATATATTATATAGACTTGGACTTTGTGACTTTACTGGTGTTAAAATACATGGCATGGCTTTAAATGAAGCTGCTGTTCAATTAATTTCTGCGAAAGCATTAAATAATGATATAGAAACTGTAAAATATTATGATATTGAATTTACTACAAATACTCCTAGTTTATATCCTATAATATGCAATTTAGTTAATCAACTTTCATATATTACAGGTGAAAATGTTTTATTTGATAGTACCTTGAATAGTAACTCTAAGTTTGTTAAATCTTTAATATCTTTATGTGGTGAGAAAAATTTTTATAAAATTAATGCTAATTTAGATAAGATATTAAAAATTGAAGAAAAGATGATTTCTTTATCTAATAAATTAGAAAATGAATTTGTAAGTGATACTTTTATTGCAAGGGCTTCTACTAAAATTGGTTTATATAAAAATACTATTAAAAATATATTTTTTGAAACTCAAAACCTTATAATAACTTCTTATTTTAATAAAGCCTTAAATAATGTTTATTCTTTACAAGAGATTGAAGATTATAGGAAGAAATTATATTATTATAGGGATTTATTAGGAACTACTAAAAACTATACATTTTTCAATGATTATTATATTAACATGATGATTAAATTAGATGAAAAATATGAGGCTGTTTCTAATATTGAACTTGCACTTGTTCCATATACCAGAAGCATTTTCGAAATTATCATTCAAAAAATACGTGCACTTATTATTAATAAACGGACAAGAGGTAAACTTTCAAAAAGTAAAATAACTTTTGTACTAATATGAACGAAGCTTTTTGACAATATCATTGTTAAAAAGCTTCGTTCTTGTTGGCATTATTTAACTAATTTTTTAATCTCATTATAAATTTTTTCTTCTACATTTTTTACCGCATTTTTAGTTGCATTTATTCCCATTTGTTGCATATTTTGTGGATTATTGATTATATTTTGTATTTCTTTATTTAAGTTATCAGCTTTTAAGTCTTTATTTAATATTATTTTAGCTGCCCCAACTTTTTCTAGTACTTTTGCATTGTATAATTGATGGTCATTACTTACGTTTGGAAGTGGAATTAATATCGAAGGTTTTCCTAAGTTTGAAATTTCAGTTATTGTCATTGCACCACTTCTTGCAACTATAATATTTGATATATTCATAACTTCTTCCATATTATATATATATGGTACTATTTGCATATTTTGTATACTTTCAATATCTAATTTTATATCTGCAAATTCTTGCTTTATTATTTTATATTGTTCTGGTCCTGTTGCCCACATTATTTGATAATTACTATTTAACTTTCTATTGGCAATTTGAATTATTGCTTCATTTATAGCTTGTGCTCCTTGACTTCCTCCAAATACTAATACAATAGGTTTATTTACATCTAAATTTAATTTAGTTTTTATATTTATTTTTTCACTCTCAGTATAGTCTTTTCTCTCAATTTTTATAGGAGTTCCCGTATGTACTATTTTTTTTGCATTTTTTATTCTTGTTTTAGCATCTTCAAAAGATACTAAAATACAATCTGTTTTTCTAGCTAACATTTTTACTGCTTTACCTGGGAATGCATTACTCTCATGTAATAGTGTTGGAATATTATATTTATTTGCAGCCATTATCGTTGCTCCGCAAATATATCCCCCTGTCCCTATTACTATATCTGGCTTAAAATCTTTTATTATTCTCTTTGTTTGACCATAACCTTTAAACGTTTTATATAACTTTTTTATATTCTCTATTGATATCTTCTTACTCAAACCATATGCGTGTATTTTCTCTAATTTATACCCTGCCCTTGGAACAAGGTCATTTTCTAACCCTCTAGAAGTTCCAATAAATATAATTTCTGAATTAGGTTCTTGTTCTTTTATTTTATTAGCAATTGCTATCCCTGGATTAATATGTCCAGCAGTACCTGCTGCCGCAATAATTACCTTCATATCAAAATCCTCCATATTTTATGTTTTTTGCCTATAACATTTAAGCTTAAATTAAGTATTGAAAGTGTATAGACAAAAATCCTCCTATTGTACTTACACTTTTGAACTTGAACGTGATATATTTAATAACACACCTACACTACATAATAGTATTACCAACGCAGTTCCACCATAACTGAAGAAAGGTAGTGATATCCCTGTTGCAGGCATTGATGATGTAACAACCGCTATGTTCATTATTGCTTGAATGCCTATTAATGATGTTATTCCAACTGCTAATAAACTTCCAAAGCAATCTTTCGCCCTCATTGATGTTATTATTCCTCTCCACACAAATACTGCAAATAATGCAATTACTATTACGCATCCAATAAATCCTAATTCTTCTGCCAATACTGCAAATATAAAATCATTATGTGGTTCTGGTATGTATAAATATTTTTGTTTACTATTTCCTAGTCCTACTCCAAATAGACCTCCTGAACCTATTGCATATAAACCTTGTATAACTTGCCATCCTGTATCTGTTGCATCTGCCCAAGGATCTAAAAATGTGGTTAACCTGGCCAAACGGAAGTCTCCTTTTCCTGTTGCTTGTGCAAGTATTAACATACCTGAAAGACCTGCTGCTACACCTGCTACACCCGCTGTTAAAAAATATTTTACTCTACCTCCTGCCATTATCATCATTATACTTACTATTGATATAATAATAATTGATGCACTTAAATGGTCTTGAATAAAGAATAGTATTGCTATTGGTGGTATTAAGTATGCTAGTGGCTTTACAAATCCATTCCAAAATGAATTCAATTCTGTTCTATGGTCTGAAAGATATGCTGCATAAAATACTATTAATCCTATTTTGGCTAATTCTGATGGTTGAAATCGACCAAATCCTAAATCTATCCACCTTTTTGCTCCTTTAACTTCGACTCCTATTTTTGGAACAACTACTAATGCAAGGAATATTATTGAAAGTATATATGCTACTTTATAAAGTTTTTTATAAATTCTATAATCAATTTTAGATATTACAAGCATTAAAACTATACCAAATAGCCCCAAAAATGCTTGATTTATTACATAATGATAACTATTTCCGCCATTCTGAAAGTGATGATGGAGCACTCGCTGATAAAACCATAACAATACCTAATGCTAATAATAGAAATACAGTTATGCATAATATAAAATCAAATTGCTTTTGATTATTTTTCCCTTTATTTTTTACATTTGTAGTATTAGGCATTATATTTCTCCTTTCAAAATTCGAAGAGTTTTATACTCTTCACACTCACTCTTTATTTAGCCAATTTATATAGAAAATAGATAACAACTATTTTTTATACATTTTTTAATTACATTCTATCTTTTTTAGGTATAAATTAGTAATTTTCAATATGTATTCTTTACATATTAGGCTCTTACATTCAATTTATTATTAATTGCGTTTATGTGGTCATCTACAAATTGCAACACTCAAATGTTTTCATTCATTTTTCATTATTAGAATTGTTTAGGTTATATTGCAAATAATCCTATAATACATGCTATTAATGTCACTATGCAAAATACTGATACTACTTTATTCTCCCTCCAACCTGATAATTCAAAATGGTGATGTAATGGTGCCATTTTAAATATTCTATTTCCTGTTCTTTTATAATGCATAACTTGTAACATTACAGATAAAGTTTCTAATACTGGTATTATTGCTATTATTATTAATAGTAATGGCATTTTTAAATACAGTACCATTGCAGATACTGCTCCTCCTAAAAGAAGTGACCCTGTATCTCCCATCATTATTTTTGATGGATATAAATTAAATAATAGAAATCCTAAGCAAGCTCCTGATAATGCACTTCCAAATAATGTTATTTCTTTCAAATTATATATAATTCCTATTACTGTTAAACATGTAAGTATAATTGTTGTAACACTACTTGACAATCCGTCTATTCCATCTGTTAAATTAATTGCATTTGTAGTTGCTAACATTACAAATATTGCAAATGGTATATATATCCAAATTGGCATTGTAATTGTAGTTTTTACAAATGGTATGTATATATCAGTTCCATTTCCTAATACTTTAACTAAAAATATAGTATATGCAACAGATATTATTAAAAGGCCTATCATTTTAGCTATTGGTCTTAATCCTTTTGTATTTTTTAATACTAACTTTTTAAAATCATCTATAAAACCTATTAGTCCAAATCCTACACTTGCTAGCATTAAAACTATCATATTTTTAGCAATTTGTGGCTCTATTGTTTTATGTGTATAGTAGTAATATAAACCTATACATATTATTACTATACTAATTGCTATAATTATTCCTCCCATTGTTGGAGTTCCTTGCTTTTTTAAATGTGACTCTGGCCCGTCATCTCTTTCAATTTGCCCTACTTTTAATTTTCTTAGTACTGGTATAATTATTAAAGATAACACTACTGTTATTATAAATGATAATATCAATACTTTTACTTGAAATTCCATGTTTTAACCTCCTATGGAGCTTAGAGATTGAACCTTAGAGGTTGGAGGCTAGATTTAGGTAATTTTTGCAAAGAGCTTACCTAATTTCCAACTTCCAACTTCCAATTTCCAATTTCCAACTTCCTCTTATGTTCTATACATTTATATTTTATTTTCAATTATATCATTTACTATAATTCTTTCATCAAATGAGTGTTTTACTCCATTTATCTCTTGGTATGGCTCATGACCTTTTCCTGCTAAAAGAATAATATCTTTTTTATCTGCCATTTTTATTGCTTCTTTTATTGCTTCTATTCTATCTACTATTACAGTATATTTTCCTTTTGTTTTCTTTATACCTTCTTCTATTTGTTCTACAATTTTTTGTGGTTCTTCTGTACGTGGATTGTCTGATGTTATTATTGTAAAGTCCGCTATTCTTCCTGATATTTCTCCCATTATTGGCCTTTTACTTGTATCTCTATCTCCACCACATCCAAATACTGATATTACTCTTCCTCTTGTATATGATTTAACAGCATTTAATATATTTTCTAAACTTTCTGGTGAATGTGCATAGTCTATCATTATTGTTAGTTCTTTACTATTGTTTACTAATTCACTTCTTCCTGGTACTCTCACTTCTTCTAATGCTTCTTTTATTTGGTCTATTGTTGCTCCTAGCTTTTCTGCTATACATATCGCTGCTAATGAGTTATATACACTAAACCTTCCTGGTATTCCTGTTTTTATTCTTTCATTTCTCATTCCTAGTTTTACTTTAAAGTCTACATATGAGTTTGTTATTGTTATATCTTTTGCAAGCATATTACAGAAGTTGTCTATACCATAAGTTGTTATTGTGCAGTTTGGAACTAGTTTTGGTAATTTTGCCACATGGTAGTCATCTGCATTTATAAATGCTGTTTTACACATTTTAAATAACTCTACTTTTGAATTAAAGTAATCTTCCATGTCTGGATGTTCTTTTTCACTTATATGATCTTTTGAGAAATTTGTAAATACCCCTATATCAAACTCAGAACCTGCAACTCTATGTAGTTTTAAACTTTGAGAAGATACTTCCATAACTACTGCCTCACAACCTGCATCTGCCATTTTTGCAAATATTTGTTGTAGTTTGTTACTTTCAGGTGTTGTTCTGTCACTATCTTCTAGTTTTTCATCTCCTATATATGTTGCTATTGTTCCTATTAAACCTACTTTTTTACCAGCCTTTTCTAATATCTTCTTTATCATAAATGTTGTTGTAGTTTTTCCTTTTGTTCCTGTAACACCTATTAATTTGAATCTTCTTGATGGATTTGCATAAAAGTTACATGAACAAATTGCTAAAGCATACCTTGTATCTTTTGCTACTATTACAGTTACTTCCTTTGGAAGTTTTTTAATTAGTTCTACTGAAACACCTTCTTCTAACATAATAGCTTTAGCACCTTGAGTAATTGCTGTTTCTATATATTCGTGTCCGTCAGTACTAAAACCTTTTATTGCTATAAATAAATCTCCTTGTTTTATATTTCTAGAATCTTTATCTAAGTTATTTATTTCTACCTCTAAATCTCCTCTTACTTTTAGCCCTTCTAGACCTACTAATATTTCTCTTAACTTCATAAACTATCCTCCACATTATCAAATTATTTCTTTTATGTACATTATATATCTAATAATTCCATTTGTAAATTATATTAGCAAAAAAAATAATCATTACTTTATTGTAATGATTATTTTTACACTTGACAAGCTATTTTATTATTATTTTATATTCGTTAATGTAATACAACCTTTGCCTCCTGAGCCTCCTACTGCTCCTGGTGTTGCACTACCTCTTGCTCCTCCATTTGCTGTTATTGTTCCTTTTGTTATACTAGTTTTATAGAATATATTTACACTTCCTCCGCCAGAGCCTCCTCCTCCGGTAACACCACCCTAAGTTTCCTCCTGAGCCCCCTGAACTACCATTTGAGAGAATACTTCCTTTGTTTTCTACATTACTTGCATATAATATTAAAAGTCCTCCTGTACCATTGCTTCCTTTTGTAGCTTTAGTAGTATTACTAGCAAAAGCTGCTCTATTTCCACCAGGGTTTCCTGCACCACCGCCAGAGCCTCCTACTAGATTATCTCTCCATGCGGCATTTCCGCCTTTTCCTCCAATACTAGAGCCTGCAGATGCATTTGACAAATATGCTGCTCCTCCACCTGTTCCTCCAGAATATGATGTTCCTGAGCCTCCTCGTCCTGAGGTTCCTTTACATGCTGCTCCTGAACCTCCTCCACCAGTTTTTCTATCTAAACCTGTATTTCCTCCTTTACCACTGGTACCATAAACAGATTTGTCAGTTATTCCTGCTCCTCCACTTGCGCCAACTGCTGGTATATATTCATAGTTATTATTTTCATTTTTATATAAATATACATTTTCTCCTGCTTCATTTACTGTTCCTTTTGCTGTCATTGTTATTGTTCCATTATTTGTTATTGTTCCTTCACAATATATTAGTATTCCTTTTTTAGTGCATAAATATGTTGCTCCATTTATTGCCTCATTTGTTCCTGTTGGAGTTATTATTGC
>CATLFA010000005.1 GCA_949927585.1 uncultured Clostridiaceae bacterium | reverse complement strand
ATTAGAAAATAAATTAGAAGAAGATTTAAAAGAATTAGGATTATAGGAGAAAAAGATGCAAGAATGGAAAGTTATAAAATTAAAAGATTGTATAGAAGAAATAACAGAAAAGACAACTAAAAATAATCAATATAAAATTTTAACATCATCACAAAATGGCATATACTTACAAGAGGAGTATTTTAATAAACAGGTTGCTAGTAAAGATAATATAGGCTATAAAATAATAAAAAAAGGTGAATTTACATATCGAAGTATGAGTGATACAGGTAGGTTTACAATTAATAGGTTAGAAAATATAGATATAGGAATAATTAGCCCTGCATATCCAGTATTTAAAGCTAAGCACATTGAGCCAGAATATTTAAAATATTTTTTTCAATCAGAGTTATTTAGAAAATCAATAAATAATTTGTCTCAAGGGAGTACAAGAGTAGCACTAAAGATAGATGAATTGAAAGAAATTAAATTGGCTATTCCAATACAAAAGGAACAAAGAAAGATATTATCAATACTATCAAATGTAGACAGCATTATAGAAAAAGTAAATGAAGACATTAAAAACATACAAAAAGAAAAGCAAATAATAATGAAAAATATATTTAATTATGGCATATATCATGAAAAATTAAGGAGCACAAATATAGGACAAATCCCTGAAAGTTGGGAAGTAAAAAAATTTCAAGACTTAATAGATAGTAAGGATATACTTGATATTATGGATGGAAATCATGGAGAGTTACATCCGACTACAAAGGACTATGTACCAAATGGAATTCCATTTATAATGGCAAATAATATAGTAGATGGAAAATTAAACTTAGAAAATTGTAAGTTTATATCAAAAGAAAGAGCTGAAATGTTAAGAAAAGGTTTTTCAAAAGAAAATGATGTATTAATTACACATAAGGGAAGTGTTGGAAATGTGGCTATTGTAAAAAATATAACTACTCCATATATAATGCTTACACCACAAGTAACATACTATAGAATAAATGAACAAAGTAAAATTTTAATAAAGGAATATTTATATTATTTTTTCCAAAGTCCAAATTTTCAGAATAGATTAAAAATATTATCAGCACAATCGACAAGAGCATATATAGGAATTACAGCACAAAAACAATTAGATATAGTAATTCCCAAAATAGAAGAACAAAATAAAATAGTAGAAATATTATCAAAATTAGATAATAAACTAATCTTACTAAAGAAAAAAAATAAAGAATACCAAAAATTAAAAAAAGGTTTAATGCAACAATTGCTAACAGGAAAAGTAAGAGTAAAAATATAAATAGTAAAGGAGGGAAAATGAATGTTAAATGAAGTACTAGAAACTAGTGAAAAGAAGATAAGTCAAGAACCAGCAATGCAAGTACTTGAAAAATTAGGATATAAACCAATTAGTGAGTCAGAAAATAAAGCCAAGAGAACAACCTTAAGTGATGTAATATTAAAAGATATATTAGAGCAGAAATTAAGTGAAATAAACAAATATGAATATAATGGAAGAGAATATCCATTTTCAGCAAACAATATTGGACAAGCAGCAAAAGATATAAACATACCATTAATATCTGGTTTAATTAGTACAAATGAAAAAATATATGATTTATTAACACTTGGAAAATCATATCAAGAAACTATGATAGATACAAGTAAAAAATCACATGATATAAAATATATAGATTTTGAACATCCTGAAAATAATGCTTTCCACGTGACAGAAGAATTTGTTGTAACAAGACCAAATGGAAGAGATGCAAAGCCAGACATAGTACTATTTATAAATGGAATACCAATTGCAGTAATAGAATGTAAATCAACGGTAGAGCCTATAGAACAAGGAATATCACAAATGTTGCGAAACCAAAAAACAGAATATATACCACAATTATTCAAATTTGTTCAAATAGTAATGGCAGTAAATAAAAATGAAGCAAAATACGCAACATGTGGAACTGAAAGCAAATTTTGGAGTGTATGGAATGAAAAAGATAAAAAGTGGGCAGAAGAAAAACTAAAAGAAGTTGTAGAAAATAGAGAAATAACATGTCAAGATAGAGCACTTGTATCATTATTTTCACCAGAAAGAATATTAGACATAATAAAAAACTACATTATATTTGAAGAAGGAAAAAAGAAAATATGTAGATACCAACAATACTTTGCAGTAAAATCAATATTAGAAAGAGTAGAAGAACGTGATGAAAATGGAAAAAGAAAAGGTGGAGTAATTTGGCACACACAAGGCTCAGGAAAATCAATAACAATGGCATATGTAACAAAACAATTATTAAAACAAGTAGATTCTAAAGATGCAAAAGTAGTTGTAGTAACAGATAGGGTAGACTTAGATAGCCAAATACATAAAACCTTTAACAGATTAGGAATAGAAGCAGCAAGAGCAAAAACAGGACAAAACTTAATACAATTAATAGAAAGTTCAGAAGTAAAAATAATAACCACAGTAATAAACAAATTTGAAGCAGTAGTAAAAAGTAATGTGGAAGTAGAATCAAAAAATGTTTTTATATTAATAGATGAGGCACACAGAACACAATATGGTTTAATTAATGCACGAATGGGAGATGTATTCAAAAATGCAACATATATCTCATTTACAGGAACTCCATTAATGAAAAAAGATAAAAATACATTTAGAAAATTTGGAGGTTTAATAAAGCCAACATATACAATAGAAGAGGCACTAAAAGATAAATCAATAGTGCCAATAATATATGAAGGAAGAATGGTAGACCAATTTGTACAAAAAGAAGCACTAGATGAAAAGTTAGAAATAATAACAAGAAATTTAAGTAGTAAGCAAAAAGAACTAGTAGAAAGAAAATGGAGTAATTATGAAAAAGTAGCATCAACAGACCAAAGAATATGGAAAATAGCATTAGACATATATAACCATTATATAGATAACTTAAAAGACACTGGTTTTAATGCTATGCTTGCTTGCAACAAAAAAATACAAGCCATAAAATATTATAAAGAATTCGAAGAAATAGGAGGCTTAAAAGTTGCAATAGTAATGTCACCACCAGACGAAAGAGAAGGAGAAGATGACATAGAAGATATTTCAAATGATGAAGTAAAAGCATTTTATCATAACATGATAAGCGGTTATAAAGACCAAAGAGAATACGAAGATATAACAAAATCTAAATTTGTAAATGGGGATATTGACATTCTAATAGTAGTAGATAAGTTATTAACAGGTTTTGACGCGCCAAGAGCCTCAGTAATGTATATGGATAAAAATATCCAGTCACACAATTTATTACAAGCAATAGCAAGAGTAAATAGGTTATATGAAGGAAAAGATTATGGTTATATATTAGATTATAGAGGACTATTTGGAAAACTAAATAAAGCATTAAACATGTACAAAGAAGCAGGAATGGAAGATTTCTTAGAAGAGGACTTAAAAGAAGCAGTATATGTAATAGATTCACAAATAGAAAAATTAGAAAATGCATATAAAGAATTAAACAATATATTTAAAGATATAAAAAATAAACAAGACATGGAAGCATATGAAATACTATTAGAAGACAAACAAATAAGATATGAATTCTATGATAAGTTATGTGTTTTTGGAAGTTACTTAGGAATGATTTTATCCAGTAACAGAGCCTATTATAAATTAGGTTTAGAAAGAATAAGGGAATACAAAAATGCATTAAAGGACTATCAAAGATTAAGAAAAACTGTAAAAATAAGATATTCAGAAGGAATAGACCATAGAGAATATGACATAAAAATGCAAAAATTACTAGATACATACGTATCTGCTAAAGGAATGCTTAAAATAGTAGAACCATGTAATATTACGGAAGAAGATAAATTTAACAAAGAACATGAACAAATGAAAACTATAATGGCAAAAGCAACTCATATAAGAACAAGATTAACAAGAACTTTTGATGAGAAAATGATGGAAAATCCTCCATATTATAAAAAATTCTCAAAAAGGCTAGAAGAAGTAATAGAAGAATATAGAAATAGAAGAATATCTGAAGCACAATACTTAGAAAAGATGGAAAAATTAAAACAAGACTTCATATCTGGAAATAGTGGAATAATATATCCAGAAAACGTAAAAGAAGATGAAGAAAGAGCAATATATGGAGCTATTTATGAAATAATAAATGTACACTTACACGAAAATTGCAAATTATATGAAATAGGAGAAATATCAACAAACATAAAAGAAGCAATAGAAGCAAGAATAAAAAGAGACTGGCATTATAATGAAGAAGTACACAATTCTATAAAAAGATTTATAGATGAGACAATATATACATATACAGAAGAAAAAAACATAGAAATATCTTTTGAAGAAATAGACCAAATAATAGAAGACATATTAGCTATTGCTATGATAAAATACTAGGGGGATAAATGAAACAAGACTTTATAATATATGGCGGAAAACAATATAATTTTTATATAATAAAAAAAGATATAAAAAATATAAATATGAAAGTTAATAAAAACAAAGAAATTATAATATCTGCGCCAAAGAAAGTAAAAGAAGAATATATAAAAGAATTAGTTATAAAAAAAATAAATTGGATAAGAAAGCAACTAAACTTTTATGATAGCCTAATGCCGATAAATGAAAGTCTTACATTTGAAAGTGGAGAAACAATATATTTATTAGGAAGACAATACAGAATAAAACTATTACCACAAAAAAACAATAAAATTTATATTAAAGATAGGTATTTATATATTGAAGTAAAAGAAAAATATGAAACAAATAAAAAATATATTGAAAAAATATATAATACATGGTTAAAACAATATGCTAATAATACAATAAAAGAATTAGTAGAAGTTTACCAAAACAAATTAAGAAAATATGAAATTCCCATGCCAAATATAGAACTAAAAAAAATGAAAACAAAGTGGGGAAGTTGCATACCATCAAATAAAAAAGTTATCTTTAATACAAATATAATAAAAACACCAATATATTGTATAGAATATGTGGTATTACACGAGCTATCACATTTCAAATATATGAATCATTCAAAAGAATTTTATAATTTCATAACAATATTTATGCCAGATTGGAAAGAAAGAAAAAAAGTATTAGATGAAAAATACATAGGAATATAGTGTCAATAGAGATTTAACCCTCTTGACAATTTTACTGTCAGAAAGGATAGACTTTTGTAGTAATTTACAAATGCTTAAATAACTAACATATTATTTATATAAAACAGAAAATAAATATTTAAGAAAGGAAAATTATAATAAAGAAAATATGAATATGAAAATAATACTAGCATCAAAATCACCAAGAAGAAAAGAATTAATGGACATGTTAAACTTAAAATATGAAGTAATAGTAAGTGACGCAGAAGAAATATTGGAAGAAGGGCTTAAAATAGAAGAACAAGCAAAAAGGCTATCATACATAAAGGCAAAAACAGTATTTAATGAAACTACAGGAGATAGAATAGTAATTGGCTCAGACACAATGGTTATAAAAGATGGAAAAATATATGGAAAACCAAAAAATGAAGAAGATGCATTTAGAATACTAAAAGAATTAAATGGAAGTAAACACCAAGTAATAACAGGTTTAGCAATATTAGTAGAAAGAAGCGGAAAATACCAAGAATACTTAGATTACGATATAACAGAAATATACTTTAAAAACATGACAGATGAAGAAATAAAAAACTGGATAGCAACTGGAGAAGCAATAGATAAAGCAGGAGCATATGCAGTACAAGGAAAGTTCTCAGTGTTTATTGAAAAAATAAATGGAAACTACTGGTCAGTAATGGGGCTTCCAATTCATAAAGTTTATGATATATTAAAAGTTGTTAATAAATAATAAAATAGCGATAAAATTTACAAAATGTAATTTTATCGCTATTTTAAATAAATATATTTTTCAAATTTAATTTAATTTTAAATAATTATCCAAATATTCAGTCCATTCTGGAGCATTTTCTTCTTCAAATAAATGATATAAGAAATCAACAATAATTTGGTGTCTAGACTCAGCTTCTTTTTTACCAGAAACAGTTAACATTAAATTTTTAAGCTTCAATATCTTCTCAAATAAATGACAAACACTGCTATCAGCACATTTACTTGTATACTTATCAGCAGTCATGTTTTCTATTGGAAAAATATTTTTATCAAAAAACGGTTTTTTGTTTTTCATACTATATGTATATACTCGTATAATGCCATTAGCACCTAAGGCATCACACATATCAGCATCTGATACTATTTTACCTTCAAGTGTTTGAGGTCTAAGGCCTTTTAACAATTTACTGTAGCCAATACATTTTAAAGAAGATAAGACTAAGTTTTGTATTTCCAAATCGATATTACAATTATTCATAATTCTTTTGGCATTAGTCAAGTTTTCAGCATTTTCTATACCAAATAGTTTATAATCATCTACATCATGTAATAAAGCAATTAAAAAAACTACTTCTTTATTTGCACATTCTTGCTCTGCAAATTTTAATGATAGAGTCAAAACTCTATCTATATGATCCATATTATGTCCAGAGTTATCATTATTTAGCAATTCAAAAACTTGTCTTCTAATTTCTTGTATCATAATTTGCCCTCCTTATAAATAAATTTACTTAAGTATTATATCAAAGCTAAAAAGGAAAAGCTATAATATATTACATAAAATGTAAAAAATTCAAAAAACCTATTTACAAATTATGTAAATGATGCTATTATAATAAAAAACAAGAATAAAATTTTCTAAGCTCATTCTTCGCTAAGAAAATCTAATTCTTCCATAACTATATTCTTAGGGAACTCACCACTATCGTGGATGATTTCCCTAAGAATATAGAAATTAATTCAAAAAAATTAAAAATCAAAACCTAATTCAAGGTTAAAAAATCCTAAAAATGAAAGGAAAAAATAATATGTTATCAATAGTAAAAAGTATGTCTCTACTTGGTTTAGAAGGCTATCTTATTTCTGTGCAAGTAGATGTTTCAGGTGGTATGCCACGGCTTTGAAATTGTTGGGCTTCCTGATACTAGTATAAGGGAGGCAAAAGAAAGAGTAAAAACAGCAATAAAAAATTCTGGTTATGAACTGCAAAGTAGAAAAATAGTAGTAAATTTAGCACCAGCAGATATAAAAAAAGAAGGGTCATTTTTTGACTTGCCAATTGCAATAGGAGTATTAAATTGTACAGAATATTTAGAAAGTAAGCAATTAGAAGATATTGCATTTATAGGAGAACTTTCACTTGATGGAAAAATAAACAAGGTAGATGGAGTTCTGCCAATGTGTATTGAAGCAAAAAGACTAGGTATTGAAACAATAGTAGTACCAAAAGAAAATGCAAAAGAGGCCTCTGTAGTAGAAGGAATAGAAGTATTAGGTGCAGAAAGTTTAAATCAAGTAGTAAATTATTTAAGTTCAAAAGTTATAATTCCAACATATAAAACTGATATAAAAAATTTATTTTCAAAACAGAATAAATATCTATTAAATTTTTCAGAAGTAAAAGGACAAGAGAATATAAAAAGAGCTTTAGAAATAGCAGCCGCAGGTCGGGCACAATTGTATCCTTATTCGGTGCACCCCGGCTCTCGGGAAAACCATGATGGCAAGGAGAATACCATCAATTTTGCCAGACCTAAGTTTTGAAGAAGCTTTAGAAACAACAAAAATACACAGTATAGCTGGAGTATTAACAAAACAAACACCACTAATAACAGCGAGACCTTTTAGAGCGCCACATCACACAATATCGCCAAGCTCATTAGTAGGAGGAGGCAGAATACCAAAACCAGGAGAAATAAGCCTAGCACATAATGGGGTATTATTTTTAGATGAACTACCAGAATTTAATAAAAGTACATTAGAAGTAATGAGAGCACCAATAGAAGATGGAATAGTAAGCATAAGTAGGGTAAATGCAAGCCTAACATATCCATGTAACTTTATGCTAGTAGCCTCAATGAATCCATGCCCTTGTGGTTTTTATGGTTCGCCAGATAAAGAATGTAATTGTTCACCGCAAAGTATACAAAAATATATGGGAAGAATAAGTGGTCCTTTACTAGATAGAATAGACATTCAAGTAGAAGTAACGCCAGTAAGATATGAAAAATTGCAAAATACGAATGAATCAGAAACATCTGAACAAATAAAACAAAGAGTAAATAAAGCAAGGCAAATACAACTAGAAAGATACAAAAATTTAGAAATATATTCAAATTCACAACTTACCCCAAAATTAATAGAAGAGTATTGCAAGCTAGATAGTAAAAGTAAAAAAATACTACAAAAAGCCTTTGAAACTTTAGGCTTAAGCGCAAGAGCACATGGAAGAATACTAAAAGTAGCAAGGACAATAGCAGACCTAGAAGGCAAAGAAAATATAGGTATGGAGCATATTTCAGAAGCAATACAATATAGAAACTTAGACAAAAAATACTGGAAGTAGCATAAAAGGAAAATAACATGCAATATCAAGATATAACAGACAAATATGTTTATAAAAAGAGATATCAAATAAAAAAACAAAAATATTTTATTGACAATGATGGAACTAAATATAATGTTGATGGTAAATATGTAATAGAAGGGAACCTTAAGAAAAAGAAAAAACAAGCTAACAACTTCATAATAGATTTAACAAATACAAAGATAGAATTTAAAGAAGTAGAAAGGCAAATTGAAAGTATATATATTTCGAGAAGATATTTATGGATAGATAAAATTGTAATAATAAAGGGAAATAATATAGAAAAGGTATACAAAAGAAATAAGTGAAGGTCAACTGCGAACCAGAAAATGGGGTTCTCAACTGACCTTCCAATAATTAATTATTAAACTAATTATACAATAAATTAGCTTAATAATCAATAGTTTATTCAAAAAAATATAAAATATTCTGTTTACTATACGAGGAGGTAACATGAACAAAATTTATGAAATTGATAAAAATGATAAAAACTTCCCACAAAACTTACTTAAAATACAAAAATGCCCGCAAAAATTATATGTAATGGGAAATGTAAAGTTATTAAATAATAAATGCATAGCAATGGTAGGGTCACGAGATAGTACACCATATGGAGAATATTATGCTTCAAATTTTGCAAAGGCGTTATCCCATTCAGGTATTACAATAGTAAGCCGGTTTAGCAAAGGGAATAGATACAGTATGCCATAAAAACTCTATGTTAGAAGAAGGAAAAACAATAGCTGTTTTAGGTTCTGGTTTTAAACATATATATCCAGAAGAAAATATAAATTTAGCAAATGAAATAATTAAAAATGGTGGAGCTATTATTAGCGAATATCCTCCAAATACAGAAGTAAATTTATCAAATTTCCCAATAAGAAATAGAATAATTGCAGGGTTGGCAAATAGCACAATAGTAATAGAAGCAAAGAGTAGAAGTGGTAGCTCAGTTACAGCAAGGCATTCTGCTATACAAGGTAAAAAAGTATATTGTGTGCCAGGTAGAATAGATGACAAAACAGGAAAAGGAACAAATAAATTAATAAAAAAAGGTGCACATATATTAACAGATGTAAATGAAATATTAATTGAGTTAGGAGTAGAAAAAGTACAAGTAAAAGAAAATAAAAAACAAATACAAAATAAAAAAGAAAGAAAAAATAATAGAAAAATAAAAGTGAAAAATGAATATAGGAAAATTTATGAATTACTTTCAGAAACACCAATGAATATTGACAAAATATCAAGAACTCTAAATATAAATATTTCACAAGTAAACATGAAGCTTACAATGATGGAAATAGAAGGACTTGTAGAAGTATTTCCAGGAAATATTATAAAAATAAAGGAGAATTAAAAAATGTATTATAAACAAGAAACTGGAAAGGAAGGAGAAGATATAGCAGTAGATTACCTAAAAAGTATAGGATACGATGTAATAGAAAGAAACTTCGAGTGTAGGCAAGGTGAAATAGATATAATTGCTTTATATAAAGACGAAATAGTATTTGTAGAAGTAAAAACCAGAAGAAATATAAAATATGGACTAGCAGCAGAAGCGGTAAATGATACAAAGAAAAAACACTTTTGGAAAGCAGTAGAGTATTATTTGTATTCCAGAAATTTACAAGATGATTTTATAAGATTAGATGTAATTGAGGTATATTTGAGCAAAAGTAAAGTGTATATAAATCATATAAAAAAGGCTATTGAATAAAAAAGAATAAACATATTTTAATATGACAGTTATATAGATGTTGTTATTTAGGTAAATAAAAAAACATATATTTTGTGAAATAAAATAACTCCCACAAAAATGGGAGTATTACTTTTAAAAATAGCATTCAGATTATAGATATACATATTATTAGAAGTTACAACTTTGGAAATACTATAATTCAAGCAACACATTGTATTTCTAATTTATACTGTTTAAAATTTCCTGTAAAACTTCTATTCTATTTTTTGAAGTATCAATATACTTTATACCATGTTTAGGACATTCGGACTTTAGCATTTCATTGCAAGTATACCAATCTTGAGCATGTTCTAATAAATAGTTTCTATCTAAACCATAAGTCCAACTTTCCTCAGTATCATATTTAATACATTGATTAACCATATCTTCTGCTGTAAAATTTCCTAATCCTAAACATAATACTGTTGTATTATCAAAATTTATCATTTCTTTAACAATTCTAGGCTCTAATTGACCACTTTCCAAAATATAACCATATCCTTTTGTATCCTTACTAGTTAGTGATTTATATAATTCTAATAATGTTCTTTGAAAATACTCACCATGTTCAAATTCTTTTTGCTTATCTACATTTTCTCTAAAATATGCTTCTTGGTCTTTTGCTCTTATCATTGCCCATTTCAAAGAATCACTATGTAATAAATTATAACTATTATATTTATCCTTTATCATTTTACTTAAAGTAGTTTTCCCAGCTCTACCTATTCCCATAATTAATATATTTTTCATTTTTTATCACCTTTCTTTCTAAAACTAACTTATATAATTTTATTCCTATTAATATTTCAACAATTGATAGTATTAACAATATTGCAATAACTGCAATCATAGGGTTATTTACTAAAATCATTGTAAAACTTAAACTCATTATTGCTCTTACTATTTTCCTATAGAGCTCCATTGTTGTTAATAATGTTTGTTGACTTTCTTTACATATATTCCTTAATGCTAGATCTTGCATATATACTTTAAATGGATCTCTAATAAATAGTATAATAATATAACCTAAACTCATAATACTAAATTTTACAATTAGAGAAAATTCTATAAAAGAGCCAATTATCATTAGAATAATAGATAATAATAATAATATAGGTAAAATTACTCCAACTTTTTCTTTATATTTATTATGAATTTTATTAAAAGAAATGTTTGATATAACCCTTACAATACGAGAAATGGATAAAATAAATCCTATTATTAAAGCAGTTTTTTCTACATTAAAGTCTAATAATAATTCTTGCTGTATAAATAGTTTCCCATTAGATTGCCCAGAATTTACAATAGGATAAAATAGACCATAAGAAACAAGCAATACTATTATCAATCTGCTATAATGCATTTTTACTTTAGTTTTGTTTTCTGTTTTAACATTATTATAATTAGAGAAATCTATCATAAAAAACGATAATATAAAACAAATAAAACAAAAGAATATGCATCCAAACATTGGTAAATAATTATTTAGATTAAATATTGGACTTGCAATAAAAGATATAATCATTGTTGCAGTAGCATAAACAGTATTTGATTTAGTTTTAATTTTTATATATTCATCACTTCTATTTTGTAATTCAAGATTATTTTTTAATATTGCATTTACCATGTTTTGAAAAGTAAATGCAATTTCATAAACTACTTTTCCTAATGCAATAGTTATATAATTTTGTCCAAAAGTTAATAATAAACTAGATACCAATAAAAGTAACGAGCCTAATCGTACTGAATTAGTATTTCCTATTTTTTTTATAACTTTTAAAAGAGGCATTTGTAATAATATACAAGTTAATAAAGATACGCTAGTCAAGGAAACTATTTGAGAACTGTTAAAATTTTTTACAACTGATAAAAACAATGTATCTATTGCAATCCAAAAAAGTAAGTCACCAGATAACCCAGAATACCAAGGAAATATTTTATTAAATTTTGTTAATGTTGTATTTTTTTGCATTTTTCCACCTATTTCTTATTTTTTCTACATTATAATAACATAAAAAATATTATAATTAAAGTCAAATTGGTAAAATTTCTATATAATTGTATTAATAAAAGTAAAAATTTAAAGAAATAAAATCATTTTATTACTGTAGAAATTATAAGCTTATCAAGTTGTAGAAGCTTGCATTTAACGTACATATTTAATATTAAAGTATTAAATGCAAAAATTTATAAAGGGTCTTAAATTTACAAAGTTAATCCAAACAAAAAAATCGATTTAACACCGATTTTTTATTATTTTAATTTATTCAAATATAAGTCTTTTGCAACCTCTGGGTTATGTGGTCCATTAAAATCTTTAATAGGTGCAAATTCATCTTTTTTATTTACTCTTAAAAGCACCATATCATCAAAATATGAAAAAGCATCAAATATAAATGTTTCAAATTTAAAAGTATTAGGTTTTTCAGGTATTTGTTTCATTCCTTCATCATTTACAAAAGTATTTCTCTTAAATGCCCTATGATAAGGCAAGCTTTTGTTAGTAATAAGTTCAAGAGAGTCGATACTAAATAGATGAGCAAGCATATTAATTTCTCTATATAAATCATATCCATTTTCATTTTTAGCTATTTTCATATCATTACTTAAATGTGAGCTATTAATTATAGCAGGCTTACCATTTCTTTTAGCAAAAATCCAATCTGGAGAATTTGCATCTTCTTTAAATAAAGTCTTAGAAGAGATGTGAGCATTATTTTTAACAGTTAAACCTATTAAAATAGGGTCAACAATATCTAAAATAACATTATCTACACCACTAAAAAATACCCACTTAATATTTCTATTTTTCATATCTTGAAGCATTCCATGTTTTTTTAAAGCTTCAAAAACATCACCATTACCATTAGAGGCCTCTTTAATTTTATAAGTTTCCTCTAATATTAAATTTTCAGTTATATCTATTAAAGGCAACTGTGATTGAGTAAAAAATTTAATAGAATCTTTCGGATATCCAAAAAAGTTTTTATCCTCAAAGAATTTTTTAGTAGCTTCATCATTATAAATACTAGTCATAATGTACCAAGGAATAGTAACATTATACTTTGCATTTGCTTTTTTTAAATTATCACATAATATTTCAAATAAGGATTTTTTAGAAACTATATCAAGTTCAAAAGTACCTTTAGGACCTTTATAACCAAGTCTTGTACCTTGCCCACCAGCCATTGTAACAACTGCAAATGAATTTTCCTTTATGCAAGTTTCACCTAAAGCCATGTATAAATTTTTTTCATCATGATTTAGCTTAGCTTTATCAAAATAAGGCAAAGGTTCTATCAAATTACAGGGAATTACCTCATCAGTTTTAGAAGCTTCATATAAATCAAAAATTTGCTTAAAATTAATACGTAAAATTTGATTTACTAAAAACTCCTTTTGCTCATCATCTAATTCATCATAAAAAGATAATAAATGTTCTTGATTATATTTTTTTAAAATCTCTTTCGCTTTCAGAAAATTATCCATAAAATAATTAACACCCTTTATTAATAATAATACAAGAGATTAATTAATATCTTGTTTGTTTTATAGGAATAAACGTATTTTGTAGGCAATTTAATAAACAATAATATCTATTTTTTTATAAATTAATATGTATGGTACAACATGTAGTAAAGTACATTTTTATTACATAGCTAAAATTGATTTGCAGGTTGTTTTATAATGTAATAATTCCCTACATACATTTTCCTACTTTATAATATACATAAAAGTATATTTTAGTGAATAGCCGTCCTCAAACTTTTAATAATCATTTCCTTATTAGGCATATTAGAAGCCTCTAAAGCCTTAATTTCAGTATCAATTGAGTAAGGAACTCTAACCAAAGTAATATTAAAAGTCTCCAATTTTTTAGAATCAAAATTTCCCTCTAAATATGCGTATGAAGCCATAGTAGAAAATTTATTAGTTTCATCATCTTCCTTATCATTCATCATTTCAATAGGAACTCCAACACTTCCAACATTGAAAATAGTTTTATTCTTAAAACGGAATAAATTAGGAGTATGTAAATGCCCATAACCCACAACATCAGGAATAGGATCATTTGTAGTTTTACCTAAAAAATCAGTATTTTTAAATAGATCTTCAGGGTTATTAATAACTAAGTTATTATACCTTGTATCACTATTTCCATACATAGGGTTAAAAACATGTTCTAAACTAAAAGGAGAAGCATGAAAAAGCCTAATTAAATGGCCACTCATATAAAATTCAAAGCTAATAGGGCAATTATATATAAAGTTTGCTCTTTCCTCGCCAATAATATCTCTACTCCAAAACCTTCCATATTGTACATTAGGTTTGCAAATAGCTTCATCACAATTGCCTTTTAAGATAACTTCACATCTACTTCTTAATACATCAATTACTTTATCTGGATTTGCACACTTAATAACACTATCGCCTAAACAATAGATTTTACTAATACCTTTTGAATCAATATCTTTAAGAACAGCATTTAAAGCTGTCAAATTACCATGTACATCAGAAATAATTGCAATTCTATCCATTCTATAATCTCCTTTACAATTTAATAAAATTATACAATAAAAGAAATAGTTTTACAATACAATTGACGTAAATTTTGAACGGAAGTTGAAAGTTAGAAGTTGGAATTATGTCAAGAGCATTAAATTAATAAAAAGAGAATAAATGAAATAATTTATTTGGATAAAAAGTACTCATATAATTTTAAATTAAAATAAAATATTCTTCTACAATAAAATAAAAGCTAAAGTATAAAAATAAATACTTTAGCTTTTATTATTAAAAAAATGTAATAAAAAACCTAATAAAATATAAAAATAATAGTAGGAGGTATAAAAAATGTTAAAAATGATAGATTTACCATATCCATTAAATGCACTAGAGCCATATTATACAAAAGAAATGTTAGACTTGCACTATAATGTTTTATATAAAGGTTATATAGATAACACAAATAAAACAGAAGAGCAGTTAGCAAAAGCAAGAGAAACAAATGACTTTTCAAATATAAAATGTTTAGAAAAGAATTTAAGTTTCTTTGGTTCAGGAGCAATATTGCACGAGCTATTTTTTGAAAATATGGGGCCAGCAATACCAACTTCTCCAAGTGTAGAGTTAATGGAGCAAATAATAAAAGACTTTGAAAGTTTCGAAAAATTTAAGGAACAATTTACAGCAGCATCTACTCAAGTAGAAGCCTCAGGCTGGTGCTTATTAGTATGGGTTCAAAAATGGAATAAACTAGAAATACTTCAATGCGAAAAACACCAAAACCTAACACTATGGGGTTGCAAACCACTACTAGTATTAGATATGTGGGAACACTCATATTACTTGCAATACAAAACAAAAAGACCAGAATATATAAATGCATTTTGGAATATTTTAAATTGGAATGTAGTAAATAAGAGATTTTTAGAAAAATAAATACAATAAAAAGTAAATGAAGCCCCTAGCTAGGGGCTTCATACAATGTTTTTACCTTGGATAAGTTGTTTCAAAATCAACCCATTCAGGAATTTGTTTTTCCGATACTGGGTACTTTTCAGAAGTTCCATCATTCAAATTAAGAATAATTAAACCATAGTCATTACCATTAGAAAAATATAAGTTTTCTCGATACTCGAAAATTTCATATGGATTTCCATCGTCGTCAATATCAAACTTATGATTGCCTATAACTTCAGTTTTATACTTTCTCCTTATAGTTCTTAAAGCATCTTTACGATTAACAAATGAAGTATCAAAATATATTCTACATGGAACTATTTCAGGAAGTTTACCTTTTTCCTGAATGGCATACCCCGGAATATATTCAGCATTTGAACTTCCAGTATGAGCTTGTGCATCTACAATATGGTATACAGCAATATATTTACCATTAACTAACCGCATTTCTGGACTTTCTACACTATATCGGTCTCGGTTATATACTGAATTATCAATTTTTAAATCAATTTTTGCAAGTATTTCATCAGAAGTGACTGCATAGGATATGTCAACGTTTTTCATATCATGTGCAAATATCAAATTCTGCACAGGTGCAAAATTAACAGAAAGGCAGATTACACCTGAAAGTAATGCTAATGCACATGTAGATTTAATTTCATATTCATCATTGCCTAACATTAGCAGTATGAAAATATCTACTAACAAAATTGGCCACATCCATCTTAAAACCACAAGAATTGTTAGTTCTAAGCAGGATACATATAAAAACAACATCATATATACAAAATCTATTATAAATGATGCTATCATATATTTTACCCGTTCGTCAAAATCCATGTGGTTAGCCCTATGTATAATTAAGCCTATTCCAGAAGTTACAATTGTAAAAATAAATGCACCTATAAAACTTAAAATCAAAACATTTAACATACTTATCATCCTCCTATAAAAAATATTTTTTACCAGTTGCATATCTATATTAACCTAAAATAGGATTGAAAAATTTACTTTTCAAATTATAACATTATTTATGTGAAATTGCAAGCAACTTTTAATGTTAAGGAAAGAAATGGAAGGTTTTGTACACGTCCCATTTCTTTCCTTTTCTAAATAAAACATAATAAAAATACAAATAAATGGGAATAATTCTAAAAAGAGTTTTATATAAGGAGAGCATAAATGCAAGAAAAAGAAGAGAAAAATGACATTATAAAAATGTATGAAAAGGAAAGCTTAAAAAATATAGATGATTTTATAAAAGAAAATAATATAGATACAAAAAATGGTCTAAATGAAAAACAAATAGAAGAAAATATAAATAAATATGGTTTAAATGAAATAAGGCAGAATAAACCAAAACAATGGTATAACTATTTCTTTGAAAGTTTACTAAGCCCATTTAACTTAATACTATTAGGAATAGCAGTGGTTTTAATATATACAGACGTAATTTTGCCAGAAACAAAAAACTATTCAAACATAATAGTAATACTTATATTAACAGCAGTAAGTACTTTATTAGAATTTTTTGAAGTATTTAAATCAAATAAAGCAGCAGAAAAACTAAAAAGCTTAATAGAAACAAAGGCATTAGTATTAAGAAATGGAAGAGAAGAAAAAATTGCCTTAAATCAAATAACAGTAGGAGATATTATAATACTTTCAGCAGGAGATATAATACCAGCAGATTTAAAAATAATAGAAGCAAAAGACTTATATGTATCACAATCAACACTAACAGGAGAAAGTGAAGCATCAAGAAAAGTAGTCAACTTAGAAAATAGTAAAATAGAAACAATAACCGATTTAAACAATATATGTTTTATGGGAACAAATGTAACAAGTGGTTATGCAAAAGCAGTAGTAATAAAAACAGGTGACAACACCTATTTTGGAAAAATAGCCCATACTGTAACAAATGGAAAACCTCAAACAGCCTTCCAAAAAGGAATAAAAAGTGTAAGTAAACTATTAATAAAATTTATGCTAGTAATGATACCAATAATATTTATACTAAATGCTAATACCCACGGAACACTAGTAGCATTTACGTTTGCAGTAGCAATAGCAATAGGAATAACCCCACTTTTACTGCCAGTAATACTATCATCAAGTCTTGCAAAAGGTGCAGTAAAAATGTCAAAGAAAAAAACAATAATAAAAAAACTAGACTCGATTCAAAGTTTTGGCGCAATGAATATTCTATGTACAGATAAAACAGGAACACTAACAGAAGATAAAATAGTACTAGAAAAATATTTAGATATAAAAGGTCAAGAAGATATGAATGTACTAAAACATGTATATTTAAACTCATATTTTCAAACAGGTTTAAAAGGAAATATAGATGAGGCAATAATAGCAAGAGGGGAAAAAGAAGGAATAAAAGAAATTGCGAAAGAATATAAAAAAATAGATGAAATACCCTTCGACTTTTCAAGAAGAAGACTATCAATAGTAGTTACAGACGGACAAAAAGAAAAACTAATAACAAAGGGTGCTATTGAAGAAATATTAAATATATGTACAAAAGTAGAATATAAAGGAGAAATAACAAACCTTACAGAAGAAATAAAAACAAATATAAAAAATATAGCAAAAAACTTAAATGAACAAGGTCTAAGAGTACTTGGAATATGTGAAAAAACAGATATAAAGGAAATAAAACATTTTGAAGTAAAACACGAAAAAGATATGATATTAATGGGATTTATAGGTTTCCTAGACCCACCAAAAGAAAGCGCAAAAGAAGCAATAAACATGTTAAACAATAATGGAATAAGAGTAATAGTACTAACAGGAGATAACGAATATGTAACAAAAGCAGTATGTGAAAAAGTAAATATAAACACAAAAAGAATAGTATTAGGAAGTAAAATAGATAAACTATCAGACAAAGCCTTAGAGCGAATACTAAAAGATACAAACATATTTGCAAAACTATCACCAATACAAAAAGCAAGAATAGTAAGGGTATTAGGAGAAATGGGAAATATAGTAGGATACATGGGAGATGGAATAAACGATAGCCCGCCACTAGTAAACTCTGAAGTAGGAATATCAGTAGATACAGCAGTAGATATAGCAAAAGAAACAGCAGATATAATACTACTAGAAAAAGATCTAAAAGTATTGAATGATGGAGTAATAGAAGGAAGAAAAACATTTGGAAACCTAATGAAATATATAAAATTAGCAGCAAGCTTTAACTTTGGGGAAGTAAGTTCAATATTAATAGCAAGTGTACTTTTGCCATTCTTTCCAATAACACCTATACAATTATTAGTACAAAGCTTAATATATGATATAGGTCAACTATCGCTTCCAATGGACAATGTAGATGATGAATATGTAAGAAAGCCAAGGAAATGGAGTATAAAAAGTATAAAAAACTTCATGATAGTAATGGGACCAACAAGTGCAATATTCGACCTAATAATATTTGCGACACTATGGTTTATATTTGGAATAAGAGAAGCTGCAGTATTTCAAACAATATGGTTTTCATATGGAATAATATCAAACCTAATAGGCTTGCACATAATAAGAACAGCTAAAAAGCCATTCATAGAAAGCAATAGCTCAAAAATTGTATATATATTTACAGCAGTAATATGTGTTGTAGCAATACTAGTGCCATTCACATTTGTAGGTAAGTTTTTAGGTTTAGTACCACTTACTTTAAAATATATATTATTCATATTTGCAGTTCCAATTGTGTATTGCTTATTAGCTTTAGAGGTTAAGAAGTTGTATATTAAAAAGTATGATGATTGGATTTAGTGTCCCATTGGGTGTCCCATCGGGGACGTTTCCTAATGGGTAATCTGTCCCTTTTGGACACTTTAATTTAATATAATAAAACAGAAGTAATAAAAATATAAAAATAACTTGTATTATGTATAGTAATATGTTATACTTCAAGCAGTAACCTTGTAGAAATTAAATAACTTATAAGGAGGAAGACTATATGCAAAAAGTATTACAAACTCAATTTTTAAACATTTCACGGTCTCATAATATAACAATTAAGGAAATTAAAAGACTTAAAAGAGAATTAGAAAAACAAATAAGTGATGAAGAAAAAATAGAGTTGGAAAATCAATTATTATTTTGGGAAAGAATGCGTTATGTTCAAAGAGACCAAATAAGCGAAATAATACATGAAGCAGTAAGAACAAAAATAAACATTGAGATAAATGGGAAAGAGGAAGAAATAGTAGCGTTAATAGATTTTTATTCACAAAGAAATATTGCAGGTCATAAAATTATTTCAGCACAGCAAGACCTTCCAAATACACCACTGATAAACAAATTCTTATCAGCATATGGTAGTGAAAATAATTATATAATGAAACATATAATGTCTGATATATTAAGTTAAACTAAAAAATGCTTAGAAATTTAAATAAATTTCTAGGCATTTTTTATAAAAACAAATTAAAACATATTGACAAAATAAATAATAAAAAATATAATGGCAATAATATGTTATCAAGAGTGGACGAGAGAATCGGCTCAATGACTCCACAGCAACCTATAAAATAAGGTGCTAATACCGACAAAGCAAACGCTTTGGCTGATAATTTTCATAAAACGAAAATATTAACCTTTGGCGTTGTAAGCCAGAGGTTTTCTATATTATTAGGAAAGCTATCCACCATAGTTAAGTTAGCTATTTGAATGTTAGTGAGCTACAGATAACTTATATGTAGTAAAACGAAAAAGGTTAGTTTCCTAAAAATATGATTATGAAATAATCAGATTCTCTTATATGGTTTTGCCATTTAGAAAATTTGAATATTAAATATTCTTGAATAACATACAAATAATAAGAATAGAGGGGTAATATAAGAGAAGAAATGTATAAAATTAAGAGCAAATCAAAAATAAACATACATAATATGACTACAAATATATAACCTTAAAATTCTGAAAAAAGAAAGAAGGAATAAAATATGAAGAAATTTTTTACATCAGAAAGCGTAACAGAAGGTCACCCAGACAAACTATGTGACCTAATTTCAGATAGCATTTTAGATAGCTATTTAGAAAAAGATGAGAATTCGAGAGTAGCAGTAGAAACATTTGCATCAAAAAACCTAATAGTAGTAGCAGGGCAAATAACATCAAAAGGAGAAGTTGATATAGAAAACTTAGTAAGAAAAATAATTAAAGATATAGGTTATTACAATAGTGAGTTAGACATAGATTATAAAACTTGCAAAATAATAACAAATATAACAAAGCAAAGTACAGACATAGCAATGGGAGTAGACATAGGAGGGGCAGGAGACCAAGGGATAATGTTTGGCTATGCATGTGACGAAACCGAAAACTATATGCCATATGCAATATATATGGCACATAAACTATCAAAAGAACTAACAAATGCACGAAAAGAAGGAAAAATAGAAGGTCTAAGACCAGATGGAAAAGTACAAGTTACAGTAGAATATGAAAACATGCAAGTAAAAAGAATAGACACAATACTAATATCCACACAACATGAAGAAGATGTGGATATCGCAAACTTAAAACAAGAAATAATAGAAAAAATAATAAACAAAATAGTACCAACAAGTATGATAGATGAGAACACAAAAATATATATAAATCCAACAGGAAGGTTTGTAATAGGAGGACCATTAGGAGATACAGGTCTAACAGGAAGAAAAATAATAGTAGACACATATGGAGGATATAGTAGGCACGGAGGAGGAGCATTTTCAGGAAAAGATGCAAGCAAAGTAGATAGGTCAGCAGCATATATGTTAAGGCATATAGCTAAAAACATAGTAGCAAATGGATATGCAAAAAAATGCGAAATACAAATATCATATGCAATAGGAGTTGAGAAACCAACTTCAATATTAGTAGAAACTTTTGGAACAAACACAATACCAGAAGAACAAATAGTAGAAAAAATAAAAACTAAGTTTGACTTGAGCCCAAAACGGAATAATAAAATATTTAAACTTAAATAAACCAATTTATGCAAAAACAACAAACTATGGACATTTTGGAAAAGAAGAATTAGAGTGGGAAAGAATTATTGAATTATAAATAAACATAATGCTTGATTTTTATATATTATTATGTTAAAATACGAACGAAATCGTTTAAATATTCATTTTGCAATTGCAAAAGGAGGAGAAAAATATGAAATCTAAAAAATTAATGTTATATTTACGGTCAAAAATAGGTACAGGAAATTTTTATGAAGACATTATCTTTAAAGTTGATAGTACTGAACTAAAAATGCGTATGCTAAAATGGTGTGATAACTTACAAAAATATAAAGGACTTAAGATTAATCAATTTAAAGACTTATTATTGCCTTTGAATGAAATTGTTTTACCAATTAAGATAAACAATGTTTTTTGTAGTAAATCAGGTAGAAGATTCGATATTGATTTTACAGATAATGAAGGAAAAGAATACTATATGATACAAGATACTCTATATGCCTATAATAAGGTGAATACCTATATAATAGGTAGAAGAAACAGTAAGCTAGAACCACTACTTGACAGAGAGTTTACTTTTGAAATTTCAGAAGATAATATTCAATTAATTGAATCAGCTGTACTTAAGCTAAGGGAAGATGGTAAAAATGATGAAATAGCAGTTGTTTTTATATATAACTTGAAAGAAGACATTACACAGGCTACATTAAAGTCATATGTAACTAACAGAATCATAAAAATCCAATATCCAACAATTGATATGGAATTTGACAAAGATGTTTTAGAATTTCTTTTCAAAATTAATGAAAAACATTGGTATTACTATGATGTATTCCCAATATTACGATGGATATCAACTATCTTAGAAAAACCTATTTGTGTTTCTATAACAGCAGAAGTCGAAAAAGAAATAACTTCAGAAATAGATGTAGTAAAAGGAAAAGTCCAAAAATATACATTAACAGAAATAATAAATGAAGGAGAAGTACATATAACAAAGAAAATCCTTAGTGAGGATTTAGAAGAGTTCTTGTACACAAAAGAATAATTGTAAAAGGCGAATGGAATTTCCATTCGCCTTTTAGAAAATATATTAAGAAAAATAACTAAGTTTTTTAATATAATGATTTAAAATTGTTGTAAAGTTTTACATAATTTGATATAATCCTATTGTAATAATTATAAAGTAAAAATTTAAAATAAAATTTTTAGGAGGGAAAGTATGCATATTTTTCTTATTCGGCATGGTGAATCAATATCAAATGTAGGAGATAACTATATTAAAAGAATTCCAGACCACTTAGTGGAATTAACGGACTTAGGAAAGAAACAAGCGTATGAAGGAGGAGTATGGCTAAGAAACTATTGTGATAATCAAGGAATTGGCTTAGAAAATGCAAGGATATGGTGTAGCCCATACTTGCGTACAAGGCAGACATCAGAGGAGTTTAATAAATCTCTTAATATATCAGATATAAGAGAAGATATAACTCTTGTAGAACAGCAATTTGGATTATTTGATTCTGTTCCTGAGGAGCAATGGGGGAATCTTTATCCAAAAGAATATGAAGAATATGTGAGGCAAAGAAAAAATGGAGGAAAATTCTATGCAAGGCTTCCTTTAGGGGAAAGCCCATATGATGTAGCAGTTCGTGTTCATCAATTTATGGGAACAATTCACAGAGATTATAAAAGACATGGAATAGATACCTTGTTTATATTCACACATGGTACTACACTAAGAGCCTTTTTACTAAGATGGTTCCATTATTCACCAGAATGGTTTCATGAAGAGAAAAATCCAAAGAACTGTTGGATAAGAGAAATTAAGGATGGAAAAGACTGTGGATATATTAATATACAATAGCCAAAATAACCTTCGCATAATAGCGAAGGTTATTTTAGAGTTTTTTATAAATTTTTCTGTCTTCTTTGCAACTCTCTTTCAAGGTCTGCTGTTGAAAAATCAGCTAAACGTCTTTCCAATTCTTTTTGCAGTTCTCCAGTTGAAACATTAGCTAAAGGTTTTGACCTTACAGGTGGGTCATCTCTGTCTACATTCATATCTAAGCAATTAGGAACGCTTGGATATGTATAACCACAAGAAGGACATTGAGTATTTTCAGCAGTATAAAATCCAAGTCCACCAAGATGGTGCTGTTTTGTTTTTCCACACTTAGGGCATTTAGTAGTTGCAAAATAACTCATAGATTTACCTCCTTAAGTTTTGGGAGACAATTGTCCAAAAATTAAATATTGGACAACAACAATAATTACAGGAAAAGTATAACATATATTTACATAAAATTCAACTGATTTAAAAAAATATTAACTTGTACTATGAAAATAGTTTAAAAACGTAGAATGTAAAAAGAATATGTGGTATAATACTAACAAATTTGTAAAAATAAAACCTAATTAAATAATTTTAAAGGAGGTATAACCTATGAAAATAATTGGAGTAACAGGAAAATCTGGAAGTGGAAAAACAACATTTGCTAAAGAATTAGCAAAAAAGTTGAACTGTGAGTATGTAGATATAGATAAAGTAAGCCGAATGCCTTTAGAAAAACCAGAAATCATACATATATTATGTAAGAAATTTGGGAATGGAATATTAGACGAAGATGGTAATATAAATAGAAAAAAATTAGGAAATATAGTTTTTTCAAAAGAAGAATGGCTAAATGAACTAATGCAAATAACACAAAAAGATGCAGAGCAAGAAATAGATACTATATTAGCTAGAACAGATAATAACATAGTTGTACTAGAATGGATAAAGTTACCAATTAGTAAATATTGGCAAGAATGTGATACAAAAATATTAGTAAAAGCAGATGATATAAAAAGAAGAAATAAAGTATTAGAAAGAGATAATATCTCAGAAGAATATTTTAAAAAGAGAGATTTGGCTGCTATTGACTATGAAGAAAACGAATTTGACTATATTTTTGAAAATAACTACAATGAGCAAGAAATGAAAGAAACTATTGATATTATAAGTCTAAAAATTATGGAGGATTAAAACTATGAAATTAAAAGTATTAGGAACACAATCACCATACAACACAAAAAGACACAATTGCCCAGGATTTTTAATACAAGAAGGCGAAAACTTGTTGATGCTAGATTGCGGAAGTGGAACTCACAAAATGTTAAGGTATCCTAATGATTTGCAAAAATTATCAGTAATTATAAGCCATTTGCACAGAGACCATTATAATGATATTTATAACTTACAATATGCATCTTTTGTATTTCATAATCAAAAAAGATGTAATAATGCAATTAATATATATGTTCCAAAAACACCAATCAGTATAAATGAAGATATAAAATTAGAAAGTAACTCGTTTGCAGAATATCATGATATTTCCGAAAATGCGAAAATAAATATTGGAAATATGGAAGTAACATTTTGCAAAACAGACCACCCAGTAGAAACTTATGCAATAAAAGTTACTAGTAAAGGGAAAAATATAGTATATACTTCAGACACATCATTTTCAGCAAAAGAAAAAATAATAGAGTTTGCAAAAGGAGCAGATTTACTAATATGTGAGGCAAGTTTATTAGAAGAATATGGTTTTCCTGAAATTAATTCACACTTAACAGCAAGGCAGGCAGGAATAATTGCAAAAGAAGCAAAAGTAAAGGAATTAATGCTAACTCACCTTTGGCCAGAAGAGAATGCAAGAAAGTATGTAAAAGAAGCAAAGAAAGAATTCAAAAAAGTAGTTTTAGCAAAAGAAGGAAAAAACAAAAAAATCCATTGAAATAAATGGATTTTTTTGTTTTTTGTAATTTTAGCCTTATGGTAGCTTTCTACTACAAAAAAATTTATATTTTACTTTTCATTACTACTTCCAAAACATCTTTAGGAAGATATTTAGAAACATCTACATCATTCTTAAGAAACTCCATAACCAAACTAGAGCTAACATTTCCATATTCACAAGCTCTAATGTAAATAGTATCCAATCCAGAAGCCTCTTTGTTTGTGGCAGCCAAGCTTTCTTCATAATTATAGTCTGTACCATTATTTCTAATACCTCTTAAAAGAAGTGTTGCATTATTATCAAGAGCAGCCTTAAAAGTTAAGCCTTCATAAATTATAACACTGACATTAGAAATATTTTCACGAACTAAAACTTTTTCAATAGCTTCTTTTATTAGGTCTTTATCAAACCTACGCTTTTTATCAGAATTAGTACCAATTCCAATAATAACCTTATCACAAATTCTAAGAGCTTGCTTAAGTACATGTAAATGTCCAATCGTGAAAGGGTCAAAGCTACCAGAGTAAAAACCAATTTCCATATAAATACCTCCTTTTAGGAAATAGAAAAGATATACCCACTAAAAATTTTACTATGGGTAATCAAACTTCAAGTATCTTTGTAAGTATAGCATAATATACATAAAATAACAATAGAAAATAAAAAAATTAAGTAAACCTACAAATTTCTACAATAAACGCAAATTAAATATAGTATAGTACCAAGAAAGGAGGAAAAGTATGGATTTAAACATATTAAAAAACATAAAAGAAGATATAAAAAACAATATTGATGTAAAAGGTTTTATACAAGAATTAACAAATTTTCTTAAAAATGTGGAACAATCAAAAACAAAAGAAGATTTATCAGAAATAAATATAGATGAGGAACTACAATATTATAGAAAAGAAGGACATTTATATTTAGTAACAGAAGATAGAATGAATGAAATATATTTAAGTGATTTTACAGAAAAGTCAAAAATAGAATTTAAAGAAAAAATAACTGATAAAGAATTATTAAAAATAGCAAAAGAAGGAGCAATGCTTCAATATAAAAATGGAAAATATGAGTTATACTCACAAAATGGATATGATATGTTATTTGAGGAAGAGAAAAATTAAAATTATACTTTCATATTTTATTATACTATGCTATACTAATAAACATACAAAATCAAGTAAAAGTGAGGTATAACGAAATGAAAAGTAGGAAAAAAACAAGAAGTTTAAGTAAGCAGATAATTCTTATCATTTTAGTTACAATAATAGGTACCGCAAGTTACTTTTTAAATTATAAGAGTAACGAACAGAACGTTGAAAATGCAAATACTATAACATTTGATATTTCTGAAATTCCAGAATATTCACAATTACCATATTGCACAATAAACAATAATATCCCCTCATTTACCGAAGAAGATTACAATTTAGGCGTATTCGAAAATTATAGTGAACTTGATAATTTAGGAAGATGTTCCATAGCATATGCAAATATATGCAAAGAAATAATGCCAAAAGAAGGTCAAGAAAGAGAAGCGATAGGAATGATAAAACCATCAGGTTGGCAAACAATAAAATATGAAGGAATAGTAGAAGGAAACTACCTATACAACCGTTGTCACCTAATAGGATACCAACTAGCAGCAGAAAATGCAAACGAAAAAAACTTAATAACTGGAACCCGCTATATGAACGTACAAGGAATGCTACCTTTCGAAAACCAAGTAGCAGACTATATTCAAGAAAACCCACAAAATCATGTGCTATATAGGGTTACACCAATATTTCAAGAAAACAATTTAGTAGCAAATGGCGTACAAATAGAAAGCTATTCTATTGAAGATAATGGAAAAGGAATATGTTTTAATGTATACATATACAATGTTCAACCAGGCATAAAAATAGATTATGCTACTGGTAAAAGTGAAATAGAGTAATATAGCAAAATATAGTTAAAATAAAAAAAATTCTACATAAAATATATTCAGATAGAAAATATCATAGAATAAAATAATTTCATTGCATTATGTTAAACCTTATGATATAATTTGGTGCAGTACTATAGTAGAAAGCAAATAACTTTATAAGGAGGAAAACAATATGAGCGACTACAAAATGAACCAGTATGATTTGCAAAGTTATTTTAAAAGTTTATGCAATAGCTTTTATATTGCATATGAACAGGTAAAACGGTTAGAAAAAGAAGAGGATGACTTAAGAGAAATTTATAATGAAGAAGATTTAGAAATGGTAAATAATCTTCTCAAAATATCAGTAGCTGATAGTACACAAAATAAGTATATTATTTATAAAAATTCACGTGAAGAATTAGAAGAAGAGAAAGAACGGCTACAAGTAGAAGAGCAAAAGATTGAAGAGCTAGGAGAAATACGTGACTATTGGGCTAATCATATGTGGCAAGACTTTGAAGCTATTAAAAGTGTTATATATACAATAAAAGATAATGGATTCTCAATCATTGTAACTACGAAAGCAGAAATATATGCACTTATCAGATTTTATTATAGTTGTGGCGTAAAAAATTATCCTATTATTAATATGGAAGAGGAATACAGAGAAGTATTCCCTAATGGAGAAGAACTATATGATGACTTTATTTTTGCATATGAAGAAGCTATCAAAGAAAATGGAATACCAGATACTATGAGTTCACTATATGAAAAATATTTCTAACTAAAATAACACCCAGCAACTGTACTTAAATAAGTATAAGTTGTTGGGTGTTCCTACTATTGCTAAAATTTCAAATCACTCTTAACTAATCCCCTAAACAAAACAATACTAGCAAAATAGCAAATACAAAACAACAAAATTTGAACTATTAATTCTAAAATTCCACTAGGGATATAATTCTTAAAAATTAAATTAAGTACAAAAACAGCGAAACAAGGTTTTAAAATCCAATTTGCAAAATCTAATTTAATATTAGTTTCTTTAATTAATAAAAGTAAGCTAACTAAACCATTTAAAATTTCACTAATAAAAAGTACAACAATATAACCCTTTATACCCTGAATAGGCAGTAAAAAATAAATAAAAGTTATACTCGTAAATAAATCCAAAATATTAATTCCCATAACAGCCACTTGTTTATCTAATCCTTTTAAAATACCATCAACTACATTATCAATATACATTAAAACAATAAGCGGAGAAAGCACTTTTATAAAAATAGAAACATCAGCCTCACTATAAATACTACTAGAAAGCTCCTCAGAAAAGCACCAAAAAACACCCATAATTAAAAAAGAAAAAATAAAGCAAAATTTAAGTATCTTATTAATGGCAAAATTAATTTTATCATAACTTTTTTTAGCATTTAGGTACGAAAATTCAGGAATGAGTAACATACTAAAAGAAGAAATAAATGTGCATGGAAACATAATTAAAGGCATAGCCATACCATTAATCATACCATACTGCGAAAGAGCCCTTTCACATGATATTCCAGACTTTTCTAAACGTATAGGAATAAGAATTTGCTTTAAAGTAGAAAGCCCAGAGCGAACATATGAAGTAAAAGCAATAGGAAGAGTAATTCTTAGAATTTGTTTTGTATAATTATCGCCTCTATTGATAACACATTTCTTTCTTCTAATATCTCTTTTATAAGAAAATAAAAGAAGTAAAAAAGAACAGATTTCAGAAATAGTACCGCCTAAAACCAATGAAATGCAAGCATACTCAATTCCAGAAGGTAAAAAGTAATTAATAAAAAATGTAACAAAATAAATTCTAATAATTTGTTCTAAAACTTGAGCAATTGCTGTTTTCTTAACATTTCTAATAGCAGAAAAATACCCATTAATACTACTACTTATCGATAAAAAAGGAAGACTAAGAGCAATAATTCTAAGAGGCATACTACTAACTTTAGAATGTAACCAATAAGTAGAAATAAAAGGAGAAAACAGAAATAGTAAAACAGCTGAAGTCACTCCCATAAATAAGCTATAATTAATACACTTCTTAACAGCAAGTCTCATACCATCTTCCTTGCCATAAGCCATCTGCTCAGAAACAATTCTAGAAGTAGCAAGGTTCACCCCAGAACTTGCAAAACACACAAAAAGCATATACACTGACATAATAAGCTGATAAACTCCGAGCCGCCTCAGCCCCTATTTTATTAGAAATATACACACCAAAAAACATACCAATACTTCTAAGTAAAAGAGAAGTACAAGTAAGTAAAATACCATTAAGCAAAAAAACTTTAACTTTCCTCAAAAAAATCACCTAATTTACTATATTAGCTAACGTAGTAGATTATGCAAATACAAAAGATGAACATACATCATTTTTTGATGACCTTAAAATTATATGTAAATAAAAGTAAAAAGACCGCTTTTAAAAGTGGTCTTTTTACTTGTGCTTAGTATTTTAAATTAGTTACTCAAATTATAATTTTTCAATTTCTTCTTTTGTTAAATTAGTTATTTTTTGAATTTCCTCTATGGAATAATTTTGTTTTTTCATTTCTTTAGCTATTTCAATTTCACGTTGTTTAGAACCTTGCTCAATGCCTTTTTCAACACCATCTTTTACACCTTGTTCAAAACCACGTTCATATCCTGTATCTAATAAATTATTTTGATCTAATATGTATTTTTCCCTTAAATGTGCTAAATATTGTTCACGTTCATCATTACTTATTTCTTCTAATACTTTTTTTGCCCTTTTTATTTGTTCATTTGCTTTACTCATATCAAAATCACCTACTTCATTAATAAAATTAACCCAAGTATCAAGTTCTTTATTTTCTGAGTACTCTTTTACTTTGGACAATTCTATTATATGAACTTCCATAGCATCTGTCAAGATTATATTGGAATAATCTTTTTCTCTAAAATTCCATTTTGTTTTGTATTTTTTAATTGATTTAAGTTGCTCAATATTAAAGTTTGTAAATAATATGGCTATACACTTATTTGTTTCTCTATATTTTTGACCTTTTTTAACATTTTGACCATACATTTTGCTTAAATAGAAAAGTAATCTATTTTCTATATTTTTCTGATCTACAACCTGCATTTCAATATCACAATCAATATTATAATTTAATTTTGCTCTAATATCCAATATGCCTAGTTTATCATCAAAAACTTCTCTTTCAAGTATTTCTTTGCAATTAAGTTCTACATTATTTATTTGTTCTTTTAATATAGCACTTAATAAATCTTTAGTAATATCTTCATTTCCAGAAAAGCCAAAAACACGCTTAAAAGTATAGTCGTTTTTTAATTCTAGTAGTTCTATACAATCAACTCCTTTTATATTTAATTTTATAATAAATTTGGAAAATATTTTAGGAAAGAATATCCTAAAAGTTTAATAAGATTAAAATTAAAATACTAAACAAAACAATATTAACATAAAATTAACGAAGTCGCAATAGCGAAATAATAGAAGTTTTGTCGAATAGAACAAATAAGAGATATTCACTCTATTTTACTATTTTCATACAATATAAAAAAGGCAGGTGGAAAAATGAAAAAAAGTATATTTAAAATATTGGTAAGTTTTCTAATAATACTAACAGCTCCAATGTACATATTAATAGCACCAGTATACGCATTTTCTCCTTCAAGTGACACCATATATGAAGGAATAGATGTAAGTGGTTGGCAAGGAAATATAAATTATGCAGAAGTAAGAAATAGTGGAATACAAATTGTATATATGAAAGCAAGTGAAGGAAGCTCATTTGTAGACCCATATTTTAATGAAAACTATGAAAATGCAAAAGCAAACAATTTAAAAGTAGGCTTTTATCATTACTTAACAGCCAGAAGTGTAGAAGAAGCAATTAATCAGGCTAAGTTCTTTGTATCGACTATTTCAGGAAAAGTACCAGATTGTAGGTTAGCAATGGACTTTGAAAGTTTTGGAAACTTAAATGTAGAAGAAATTAATGAAATAGGTCTAACATTCATGCAAACAGTACAAAATTTAAGCGGAAAAGAAATGGTAATTTATAGTGATACAAGTAATGCATCAAATAGGTTTAGAGGAGAACTAACAAATTACCCACTATGGGTAGCACAATATGAAGTATATGAGCCAACACCAAACGGAAATTGGAGTACATGGGTAGGTTGGCAATACACAAGTACAGGAGAAGTATCAGGAATAAGTGGATATGTAGATAGAGATAAATTTACAGACGGAATACTATTAAATGGTTCATCAGAAATTCCACTTCCAGACAACAACAATAAACCAGTAGCAGGAGGAACAACAACAATAATAGTACAAAGAGGAGACACTTTAAGTAGATTAGCACTAGAATATAATACAACAGTAGCAAGACTAGTAGAATTAAACAACATAGCAAACCCAAACCTAATCTATACAGGTCAAACATTAATAGTACCAAGTGGAGAAACACCAAATGATACTGATGGAAATTCGACCTCAGGGCAAACAGTATACATTGTAAAAGCAGGAGATACTCTAAACCAAATAGCAGCAAGTTACGGAACAACAGCAAGAGCAATAGCAGTAGAAAATGGAATAAGAAATATAAACCTAATATATGTAGGTCAAAGACTAATAATACCAACAAACAGATACGACCTAAACCACACACTATACAAAATAAAATGGGGAGACACACTATATGGAATATCAAGAAGATATGGTGTACCAATAGCAACAATAGTAAGACTAAACCGAATACAAAATCCAAACCTAATTTACGCAGGCCAAACAATAAGAATTTAATGTCCATAGAGATGGGGCTTTTTGACACAATAATTGTCAAGGCGCTCCGTCCATATTGATGTAAAGTTAATTTTTTATTGACTTTTAATAAAACATAATATATAATATTAACATAAAAATGTAATGCATAACCAAAAACAATAATTTGTTAGGAGGTATAATATGTGTTTTAAAGAACATCAAAATTTAGATGTAACAGGCGAAAACGCATCAAAAAAGGAACTTGAAAAATTAAAAAGAAAATACAAAGTAACAGGTAAGCATAATGTATGGGAAATGATATTATGCATAGGAATAACAACCATAGCTACTATTATTATTATAATACTATATAGCAATATCATAGAATTAGTATCATCAATTATTGCATGCATGTTTGCAGTATATTTTGTAACACTTTTAATGATAGTTCTTTCTGTTTGTAATATTATTAGAGGGAAAAATATAAAGATGAATATTTGGCAAACTGTATTAGGAATAGATGGGTTGTTATTTTTTACATCTTATATAATTGGAATAATAGGTCAAATAAGTATTACATTAAAGATAGTATTATTTATAATTATGATAAACGCAATTATATTATATTTTATTTTATGGTATATTGGAAAAAGATTAGAAAAAGTGAATAAAGGAAAAGGGTTGACTTAATTACGTTGACCCTTTTATATAAAATATAACAATATAAAAGGTTACAAATAAACTTAAATATATGAAGTTAATTAAATAATAAACAAGATAGAAAAATATAAAATAAAACAAAACGTAATTACCTTATAATAGGTAATTACGTTCTTTCAATATTTAATTCAAAATTTGACTAAGAATTTTATCCTTCAGATCTTCATAATTCGACTTTTTTAAAAGAATTTTATTATCTTTAAAAGTAAAACGAAGATAATCTGCATTAAGGATATTAGAAGAGAATAAAAGGGTAACAATATGTATAATTGTAGATAAACTAATACTTTCAGGAAAAGTACATTCCCATGTATTTTTATTAGGAGTACTAGGAACTAAATTACAATAAATAGTATAAGTCTTATCATCCAATTCAATAGTTTCTTTTACACCAGTTATCGATTCTAATTTTACCATATCATACCTCCTAAAAATTATTTTATAGGTTAATAAGTTACATAACTATAATATTATAACATAAATTTATAAAAAATCAATAAAAATTACACAAAAAAACAAGTTATCATAAAACACAATATAAAATAAAATTTTCAAAAAATATATATTCCAAAAAGTTGTCAAAAAGCCCCATCCCTATTGACATATAATAAGGAAAAAGATATAATATTAACATAAAATTAATATTGCAAAAGCAAGTTTTATAAAAAATGTAACTGTAAACAATAATTTGTTAGGAGGTACAATATGTCATTTAAAGATTATGAAAATTTGGATGCAACCAAAGAAACAGCAACAAAGAGGGAAATTAGAAGGTTAAAGAGAAAGTATGGAGTAGACTGTAAATATGGTACGAATATATGGGAAATTGTAATATGTTTAGTAATAACACTTATACTTAATGTTGCTATTATACTACTATATAGCAATGTTATAAAATTGAGTATTGACTTTATTGTAAGTATGTTTATTGCATATTTCGGTATATTATCAATAGTAGTTATTTCTATTTCTCGCATTGTTCAAAAAATAAATACAAAATGCTATGTTTGCGTAGCACTGCTTGGAATAGATGCATCAATATTTATGACATCTTTGCTAATTGCAAATATAGTTCCAATTAGTAGTACATTACAAACTATAATGCTTATTATAGGAATAATCGCATTTTTACTATTTTTTCCTTTGGCATATATGGTGGGGAAATTTAAACCAAAAAAATAAAATTCACAAAAAGTCAGCACAAATGTGTTGGCTTTTTTTCTTCATATAAAATTTCTACAAAAAACAATAAAATTTACACCAAACAAACAGAGTTACCATAAAATATAATATGAAATAAATTTAAAAAAATATATTTCATAAAGAGGCAAATGTCCCAAAAGTGGCAGATACCCCAAAAGGAAACGTCCCCAATGGGACAATGGGACAAAAAAGAAGGTAGGTGCAAAATGAAAGAAGTTTTAAAAGTGCAAAATGTATCAAAAAAGTATCAAGCAGTAAATGGAGAAGTAACAGCAATAAAAGATATTAGTTTTTCCATAAATGAAGGCGAATTTGTAAGCTTGATTGGACCAAGTGGTTGTGGAAAATCTACAATGTTATCTATTATTGCAGGCTTAGAAGAAAAAACTAGTGGAGAAATACAAATAGATGGTGAAATAGGATATATGCTCCAAAAGGATAGCCTTTTAGAATGGCTTACTATTTATAAAAATGTAATGTTTGGATTAGAAATAAGAAATTTAAAAACCACAGAAAACGTACAATATGTGGATAACCTACTAAAAAAATATGGTTTATATGAATTTAAAGATAAATATCCAAACCAATTATCAGGAGGTATGAGGCAAAGAGCAGCTTTAATTAGAACATTAGCTATAAAACCTAAAATATTACTACTAGATGAAGCCTTCTCAGCCCTAGACTATCAAACAAGAATAATGGTAACAAAAGATATTTATGATATTTTAAGAAATGAAGGCATTACAGCGTTAATAGTAACACACGATATTTCAGAAGCTATAAGCATGTCAGATAGAGTTATAGTACTAACTAATAGACCAGCAACAGTAAAAGAAATTCATAAAATAGATTTTGAAATGGAAAATAGAACACCATTAAACTGCAGAGAAAGTCCAAAGTTTAGTAAGTATTTTGATACAATTTGGAAAGGACTAGATGTACATGGATAAAGGAAAAAATATATCAAAAGATAGAAAAAAATATTTAAAAAAAATAAGAAATGAAAAAATATTAGTAAAAGTAGTTCAATTTAGTATAATTATTGGACTTATTGTATTATGGGAAGTGCTTGCCAATAAAGGCATTATAGACAGTTTTATTATGAGCCAGCCCTCACGTATACTAAACACATTTTTAAACTTATCACAAAATAACTTATTAGAACATATTAAAGTAACTTGTATAGAAACCTTAATAGGTTTTTTACTTGGAACGTTTTTAGGAGCAGTAATTGCAATAATGTTATGGTGGTCTAAATTTTTGTCAAAGGTATCAGAGCCATTTTTAGTAGTACTAAATAGTTTGCCAAAAGTAGCTCTTCGGACCAGTGATAATAATTTGGGTGGGTGCAGGAATGCCAGCAATTATAGTAATGGCACTTGCAATTTCCTTAATAGTAACAATATTAGAAATACTAAATGGTTTCTTAAATACAGATAAGGAACTAATAAAAATGGCACAAACATTTCATGCAAACAAACTTCAAATACTAACAAGAATAATAATACCAGCTAACAAGCATACATTTTTTAACTCCTTAAAAGTAAATATAGGACTATCATTAGTAGGTGTAATAACAGGAGAATTCTTAGTTTCAAAAGCAGGTCTTGGCTATTTAATAGTATATGGAGGTCAAGTATTCCAATTAGACTTAGTAATGACAGGAGTTATAATACTAGCAATAGTAGCAGCAGTAATGTATGGATCAGTTGTATTGTTACAAAAAGTTTTTGATAGAAGATAAAAATAAATTTAGTAAAAATATATAAAGACAGCAATATATCAGCTGTCTTTTGTTTAATTAAAATAAGATTACGCTATATTTTACATTAAAAATATTTCATATCGTAGGTGCTTAATAGGTTAGGAATCCTAAGAGAATTTACCGAATTACGCCCTAAATGTATTTTAAAATTTATTAATATGTGAAAATTATAAAAAGTTGCATAAAAATATTGCAATTATTAACATAATATGATAAAATGTAACCCGTATATACCGAAAGGAGGATATATTAAAGGGAATATAAAATAATATTCCTTAAAAAAGCAACTATAAACCATGCATCATAATAAAAGGAGAAAAAACTATGACAGTAATATTTGTACTATTAATCATTGCTTTATTAGTTTCAAGAACTGTATTTTCAGTTCTGATAAGCAAAGCTCGGAAGAAGAAATTAGATTACGATGAGAGAAAGAATAACAGAAGTAAATATAATATGTATGAATGCGGAAGATATGAAGAAAAAAGTAGTGAAATGGAAAAAATAGAAAAGAAAGCTCATGGAGCAAAAAGAATAGTTTCTATTATAATATGTGTTCTTATCATTATAACTACCATTCTATCTTCAATATATGTAATTGGAGAGCAAAACCTTGCTATTATTACCACCTTTGGTAAGGCAGAGGCAGTTTCTGGAACAGGAATGCATTTCAAAATTCCATTTATCCAGAAGGTAAAGAAATTTGACAGCACTATTCAGGGGTTTGCCATTGGTTATCAGGAAGAAGATAATGAAACACAGGAAAATGACAGCCTAATGATAACAAAAGATTTCAACTTTGTTAATGTTGATTTCTATATAGAATATAGAATCAATGATGCCATAATGTACGAATATGGTTCTTCTGACCCAGTAGGAACATTAAGAAACATTGCGCAGGCTTCTATTAGAAATACAATAGGTTCTTACAATGTAGATGATGTTCTTACAACCGGAAAGAGCGAAATTCAGGCAGTTATAAAAGAAGACATTATTAAGGAATTAGAAAAGCGGCAGACAGGCTTAATGTTAGTAAATGTTACTATACAGGATGCAGAACCGCCTACAACCGAAGTTTCCCAAGCCTTCAAGAGTGTTGAAAGTGCTAAACAGCAGGCAGATACAAACAGAAATAATGCCGAACAGTATCAAAACGAACAGATACCAAAAGCAACAGCAGAAGCAGATGCAATTATTCAAGAGGCAAATGCTACTAAGCAGGAGCGAATTAATGAAGCAAATGGTGAAGTAGCACTGTTTAATGCCATGTATGAAGAATATAAGAAAGACCCAGATACTTCTAAAATAAGAATGTACTATGAAGCAATGGAAGAATTAATGCCAAATTTACAGATTATAGTAAATGGCACAGACTCTGAAATTAAGCCTATTATCGTTCAGCAGGAAACAACAAAACAGGAGGAAAACTAATATGAAGATAAAAGCAAAAATAGTAGCAGCCGTAGTAACAGTAATTTTAGCTATATTGTTTTTAAGCAGTGCATACACTTTAAAGGAAAATGAGTTCGGACTTATAAAAGAGTTTGGTAAGGTAGTGGAAACCAAAGCAGAGGCCGGGCTATACTTTAAAAAGCCCTTTATACAAAGTGTAATGAAACTACCAAAAGAAGAGCAATTGTATGACTTGGCGTCATCTGATGTAATCACATCAGATAAAAAGTCTATGATTGCAGATTGCTATGTAATATGGCAAATTGAAGACCCATTAAAGTACTACCAAACGCTCAAATCTACATCCAATGCAGAAAGCAGAATAGATGTGTTAGTATATAATTCTATGAAAAACGTCATTTCCTCTACAAAACAGGACGAAATTATTCAGGGGAAGGACGGCACGCTTTCTATTAAGATAATGGATAATTTAAGCGGAAAGAATTCTGCAGATCAATATGGAATTTCAATTAATTCTGTGGAAATGAAACTTTTAGACTTGCCATCAGATAATAAAGATGCTGTATACAGCCGTATGATATCTGAAAGAAACAAGATAGCTGCACAGTACACGGCAGAAGGAGAGTCACAGGCACAGCAAATCCGCAATGATGTAGACTATCAGGTAAGAGTAATACTGTCAAATGCAGAAAAAGACGCAAAGTCTATAATTGCAGAAGGTGAAGCAGAGTATATGAAAATTATACAGGCCGCATATAATTCACCTGAACGGAAGGATTTTTATAAGTTCCTAAGAGGCTTAGATGCTACAAAGGCATCACTCACAGAAGGAACAATGGTAATAGTTGACGATGAGTACAAGATTATCGATAACTTAAAGTTATCTGAAGAAACATCAACTGCTCCAGCTCTTCCAACAGAAGATGCAGAAGAATAAAACAAAAAGGGACCCACAAATTTGTGGGTCCTTTTTGAACATTACATTCCTTCAATATTTAATTGTGCTGTTCCTTCAAGAACAAACTTACCATCTCTAATAATGGCAACTTCACTATCACCAATAGCTACAATATCACCTAATTCGTAGTATGGAATAGTAACATCTGTATGACATCCAAAATATGAATCTTCAGCTCTTTTAATAGAAACTTCATTATCCTTAGCCACAACTTCTTTGCCATCAGGGTTAAATACCTTTGTTTCTTCATCCATAGAATAGCAAGTATCACCAAATGCAAAATGTGGACCAGTTTTTTCAGCTATAAGAATATCAAGCTTATCATTAATTTGGTACTTATTACCCATTACATAAGCAGTAGTATTTGTACCAATTGCAAATTCGCCCATAGGTAGGGTCTTATGGTCATAAAGCAAATGTTCATTAATATATTCAGCATTTTCTTTTTGGGTAGGATAATTTTTACAACTATACTCTTTAATAAAGCCATTTTCAATTACTAAGCATAAGTCGATAAACTTCCAACCATTAAGGTAAATTTCAGAAACATGAAGTGTTCCATTTGTACCTTTAAGAACAGGAGAAGTGAAAACTTCACCGACAGGAACATTTACATCTGCTGTGCAATTTTCAAACTTTGTTTGCGTATTGGCATCACTAAGTTTTGCAAGTGAAACTACTAAATCAGTTTTGTTACCATTTCTACCTGTAACATGAACTGTATCAGATTTATCAAGAACATCAATAATTTTTTGCTGTATATTCTCATACTTCTTATTATCAAGAGTATTAATTTTTATAGTGTCATCAAATATGCTTTCAAAGTCTTTGCCAATTTCAGGGCAAGGGTAAGAAATAATTGTAAAAGAAGTATCTTTTCTAATATGGTTCATATACAAAACAGAATATTTCGTACCAAAAGAACTATTTAATTCAGAAAGTTCTTTATCTTTTTCATATATCTCAAATCCGTTTTCAGGTACGAATCTTTCTTCTCCAAAGGTCTCTATATAAATAGGACCAGCATATTTAAAAAAAGTATCTGCATTTTCTTTTAGAGCTGTTTCAAAATAAGAAAGATAATTATTAATGTATTCATCTGAAAGATAGAAATTGTAATCATATCTGTGGTTATAATTCAATTGCTTATCAAATTCAGAATTGTCATATAATCTAAGTATAACATCCAATTTTCCTTCTAATAATTCACAAAGCTTCTTAGCAACCTTCTCAAATCCCATAGGGTAGAATAAACAAACATAGGTCTTCTTAGAAATATCTACTCCACCTTTACCAAGTTTTTCTAAACCTCTTAAGAAAGAATCGGCTGTACACTTAGCAATAGAAGTAATTTTATCTTCACTTACTCTATTAAAATAATCAACAATTTGCATATGATTTTTAGTAACCTTTTCGCCATAGTAGTATAAATAATTGTAAGAATTTAAATCAGAATTAAATACTATATTTCTTGTTGAATTTTGAGTAACAGTAGTATTCTTAATAATTCTATTAATGGTAATAGAAACATCATTATATCTTTTCAAAGTAATTTCCTTTAAAGTATTAATATCTTTTGCTTCAGATAAACGAGTTAAAAGTGCTAAAATATCATCACATATGTCATCTTTTACACAAAAGAAATAGTAATAATATAAAATGTCATTAGCTAAAAGAGAATAGAATTTATCGTTATCAGATTTGTTTAAATTAAGTAATGGATTAGCATAAAAACATTCCATCTGAGCCTGAAAAGCTTGCAATTCTTCTAAAGATAAATCTTTTAAACTTGTGTGATAAACAGTTTCATAAAAGCTTTTTACTTGCTTAATAAAGTTAGTAATCATAAACATGTCCTCCTATAATAAAATTATATTGTTGACAAGTAATATAACATAAAATCAAGTGAAATACAATAAAATTATGTTGAATTATATTTTGCAAATAAATTATAAGATTAAGTGACCTTTACAAACTAAAATGAATACAATATATAAGAATGCAAAAAGCATCAAAACCAAAAGGAAAGGGGAATACAAAAGTGAAAAGAACTTTAAGTATAGCAATTATAATTGTACTTATAATAATAGTAGCAGGAGCTATTATCTATTTTACAACAAAAGATAATGGAGAAAATGTAGCTACATTAAAGAAAATTAATGTAAACGAAGTTACAAGATCAGTATTCTATGCACCACAATATGTAGCAATAGCAAACGGATACATGGCAGAAGAAGGCTTAGAAATAGAGCTTACAACAGGTCAAGGTGCAGATAAAGTAATGACTGCGGTTTTATCAGGTCAAAGTGACATAGGTTTTGCAGGACCAGAAGCATCAATATACGTATATAATGAAGGAAAAGAAGATTATTGCCAAGTTTTTGCACAATTAACACAAAAAGATGGTTCATTCCTAGTAGCAAGGGAAAACACAGATAACTTTAGTTGGCAAGACTTAAAAGGCAAAACAGTAATACCAGGAAGAAAAGGTGGAGTTCCATATATGACATTTGAATATGTACTAAAATTAAATGGAATAGACCCACAAAAAGACTTAATATTAGATGACAGCATAAAATTCGACTTAATGGCAGGAGCATTTTCAGGCGGAACAGCAGATTATGTAACGTTATTTGAGCCAACAGCAACAATGACAGCAAATGCAGGAAAAGGCTATGTAGTAGCCTCAGTAGGAGAAGCCTCAGGAGAAATACCATACACAGCATACTTCGCTAAAAAAAGTTATATGGAAGCAAACAGTGATACAATACAAAAGTTCACAAATGCGATATATAAAGGTCAAAAATTCGTAGAAGAACACACAATGAAAGAAGTAGCCGAAGTAATAAAAGACTTCTTTCCAGACACAGATGTAGACTTACTAGCAACAGTATTACAAAGCTATAAAGACATAGACGCATGGAAAACAGTTCCAACAATGAAAGAAGAATCATTTGAATTACTACAAAAAGTAATGCAAGAAGCAGGAGAATTAAGTCAAAAAGCACCATTTGATAAAATAGTAAACAATTCTTATGCAGAAAAAGTAAGTAAATAAAAAAGTCTCATAAAAGGGATAAGGGAAATTGACACATATTTAAAAGATAAAGTACACATTATCCCTTTTAGAAGATTTTTTTTATTCTAGGAAAGTATGCTATTTCAAGTTAAAATATAAGGGTTTAATCGGTAAGAAATACCAAAGAGAATTTACCAAATTATGCCCTTTTTTTGTTATTTATAGATTTATTTCATACTTAATATAAAAATATTACGAAATTTATTGAGGAAAAGTAAGTTTTATGATATATTACAAATGGAAAAATAAAAATTGGAGGAAAATATGTCAAAAAATGAAAGTAGCACTATGCTAGGATATGAAGATAAATTATGGCAAGCGGCAGATAAATTAAGAGGAAGTATGGACTCAAGCGAATATAAACATGTAGTTTTAGGACTTATATTTCTAAAATATGTATCTGATGCATTTGAAACAAAATATCAAGAATTATTAAAAGATAAATACGCGGATGAGGAAGATAAAGACGAATATATGTCAGAAAATATATTCTGGGTACCAAAAATAGCAAGATGGAATGAAATATTAAGATATGCAAACACACCAGAAATAGGGCAAGTAATAGATAATGCAATGGAATCAATAGAAAAAGAAAATCCATCCTTAAAAGGGGTACTAAATAAAAATTACTCAAGACCAGAACTAGAAAAAACAACTTTAGGGGAGCTAGTTACCTTATTTACAAATATAGAAATAGGAACCAATAAAGCAAAAGAAATGGACATGCTAGGCAGAGTATATGAATATTTCCTAAGCAAATTTGCTTCAGCAGAAGGAAAAGGAGGAGGAGAATTCTATACCCCAACATGTATAGTAAAAACACTAGTAGAAATGATAGAGCCCTATAAAGGAAGAGTATATGACCCTTGTTGTGGTTCAGGAGGAATGTTTGTACAATCATCAAAATTTATAAAAGAACATAGAGGAAGTATTAATGATGTATCAGTATTTGGGCAAGAAAGAAACCCAACAACATGGAAACTAGCGAAAATGAATTTAGCAATAAGAAGAATAGATGGTAATCTAGGAAGCCATAATGCAGACACATTCCATGAAGATTTACACAAAACCTTAAAAGCAGACTATATATTAGCAAATCCGCCATTCAACATATCAGATTGGGGAGGAGATAGACTAAAGGAAGATATGCGTTGGAAATATGGAGTACCACCAACAGGAAACGCAAACTATGCGTGGCTACAACATATGTTATTTCATTTATCACCAGAAAATGGAGTTGCAGGAACAGTACTAGCAAATGGTTCATTATCAAGTGAAACATCAAATGAAGGAAACATTAGAAAACAAATGATAGAAGAAGATGTAATAGATGCAATAGTAGCAATGCCAAGTCAATTATTTTATGCAACAGGAATACCATGTTGTTTATGGATAATGAGAAAAACTAAAAATGAAAATACAGAAAATAAAATATTATTTATAGATGCAAGAAATCTTGGACATATGATAGATAGGAAAGTAAAAGAACTATCAGAAGAAGATATACAAAAAATAGCAGAAACATATCATAATTGGAAAGAAAATAAAAATTATGAAGATGTAGCAGGATTTTGTAAAAGTGCAAACAAGGAAGAAGTAGAAGCAAATAATTATGTGTTAACACCAGGAAGATATGTAGGAACAGAGGAAATAGAAGAAGATGGCATACCTTTTGAAGAAAAAATGAAAATATTAACAAGCCAATTGAAAGAACAATTTGAACAAGGCCAGAAGTTAGATGAAGAGATAAAAAAGGTATTAGGAGCAATAGGGTATGGAATTTAAAGAATACAAATTAAGGGATATTGTAGATGTTCTTAATAAAATAATAAATCCACAGAAAAATAAAAATACAAATTTTAGCTTATATAGTTTGCCAGCATTCGACAATAACAAAACTCCTGAAATATGCAAAGGTGAACAAATAAACAGTAGTAAACTTATTATAGATAGACAAGCAATATTATTTAATAAATTAAATATAAGGTTTAAGAGAATATGGAATTTAACTTCTATAAATAGCAATAGTATTTGTTCAATGGAGTTCATTCCACTTGTAGCAAACCAAAAAATAATACTTAATGACTATCTATACTACTTATTAATTTCAGACGGATTTAATAAAGGATTGATAGAAAACTCAACAGGAACTTCAAATAGTCATCAAAGAATTAATAAAGAAATTTTATTAGAAAAGAATATTTATTTACCAAGTATTGAAAACCAAAAAAAGATAACTTATATATTAAAAAGTATAGATAAAAAAATAGAATTAAATAATCAAATAAAAGATAATTTATTTAAAATGTGTAATGCAACATATCATGATTATTTAAATAAACACTTGGAACTAATAGAAAATAAAAAGATTATAGAAATAGCTAGTAAAGTAGTTACAGGAAAGACACCATCTACAAAAAATGAAGAGTTTTGGAAAGGTAATATACCATTTATAACAATTCCAGATATGCATAATCAAATTTTTACAATAAACACTGCAAGAAAGATAAACGAAGTCAGTGCTAAAGCAGTTATACCTAAATACTCAATATTAGTATCATGTATTGCAACTGTGGGATTAGTAAGTATAAGTACTGAACGCGCTCAGACTAATCAACAGATAAATTCAATTGTTTTAAATAATGAATATGATTTATATTACTTATTTGAATTTTTATCTGAACAGGAAAGTTTTATGAAGAATATTGCAAGTGGAAGTACAACTTATAATATAAATAAAAATACATTTGGAAATATTGAAGTTCCATATTTACCATCAGACAAAATAATGGAATTTCATAATATTGTAAATAAAATGTTTGAAAAAATAAAGTTAAATCAATTAGAAAATGAGACTTTAGAACAATTAAAAAATACACTACTTCCAAAGTTAATGAATGGCGAAATAAACCTGGAAAATATAGAAATTTAACCAGAAAGTTACGATAAAAAAATATTCTATTTAGAAGATGGAATGCCTTTTGAAGAAAAAATAAAAATATTAATAATCCAATTGAAAGAACAATTTAAAGAAGGACATAAGTTAGATGAAGAAATAAAAAAGGTATTATAAGCAATAGGGTATGAAATTTAAAATAAAATATATTGAGTAACAATTTGTATTCATAAAATAAAAATCATATAGATAGTAAAAATACTTATATATAAATATAACATAGAAAGTGCATAGGTTAAGGATATGAGATTAGAAAACTTTATGAAGTTTAGTAATGGAAAGAAAAGGCCAAAAGAAAATGGTAATAATCCTGTTTATGGAGGAAATGGTGTATTAGGATACACAAATTTTTATAATGCAGAGAAAAACAACATAATTATTGGAAGAGTTGGAGCTTATTGTGGATGTGTTTATAAGTGTGATTCTAAATGTTGGATTTCAGATAATGCCATTCTTGGTAAAGTTAATAAAAAGTATGAATCTGAATAAATCACACATTGGTGCAGCGCAACCACTTATTACACAAAATATTTTAAAAGAAATAGATATAAATGTACCAAATTATGAAAAGCAAGTTAAAATTTCAACAATATTAAGAAAGATAGATGAGAAAATAGAATTAAATAATCAAATAAATAAAAACTTGTTAGAAATAGGACTTTTATTAGTAAATAAGTATTTTGCTAAAGAACGTAATAGAATTTCGCTTAAAAATGTTATTAAGTTTACAAAAGGGAAAAAGCCAAAAAGTATTACTAATGTAAAACAGAAAGATTATGAAAAATATTTAACAATCGCTTGTTTAAATAATAAAGAATTAAATTATGCAGATGTTGATAAAATGATAACTGCTGATAAACATATATTAATGGTAATGGATGGTGCAAGTAGTGGAGATATTTATTATAGTCATTATGGAGTGGTGGGCTCTACACTTGCTAGAATAGATATAATTACTAAAAGCTTCAATAAAGAATATATTTACTTTTGTTTAAAAAAATATAGTGAATTAATAAAAAGTAAAAATACAGGATCTGCAATACCTCATACTGATAAAGTATTTGTTAATAGTTTAGAAATACCTGAAATAGACATAGAAGAACAACAAAGTTTTATTAGTTTACTTTCAAAGATAGAAGAAAATAAAAAAGAAAATCATATTTTGGAACAACTACAAAATACAATACTTCCAAAGTTAATGAAGGGTCAAATAAAACTAGAGAAGATAGAAATTTAGTAATATAAATAAAAAGATAAGCGTAAAAAGAATAAGTGAACAAGATATAATTAAAAAATTACAAATTTTAATATATCCATTATAAAGTAATTATGGAACAAGCGAAAAGAGCAGTTATTACTTATTACATATGCTTTAATAGAACTTTATAAAAATACTGGTAAAAGTATTCCTGTTCAAAATTTTGTATATTTTTTTAGTGTTGGTATTGACAAATAATACCAACATAATATATAATACAAACCGTGCAAGTACAATAATTGCACATTAAATAAATCCCACACGAATAAAAGTGTTAATACTGGAAGGAGGGGAATATTAATGTCAGAAGTAAGAGTAAATAATGGAAATATAGAAGAAGCCTTAAAAAGGTTTAAAAGACAATGCGCTAGAAATGGTGTTATTCAAGAAGTTCGTAAAAGAGAACATTATGAAAAACCTAGTGTAAGAAGAAAGAAGAAATCAGAGGCAGCAAGAAAAAGAAAATTTTAATAAAAAGTAGAGGTTGAAAGTTATAGGTTAGAAAAAACAATAATTTTCAACCTTTTATTGTAGGGGTCGCAGTCATCGACGACCCGCACTTCGAAGAAAAGACTTAAATGAAAAGTGAATAATGAAGAGTGAAGAGTGAACAGTGAATAGTGCACACTTTACATGAAGGAGGAAAAGATAAATGTTAAAAGAAAAATTATTAGAAGATATGAAAGTATCAATGAGAGACAAAAACGTAGTTAGAAAAAATGTAATTCAAATGGTAAGAGCAGCTATATTACAAGTAGAAAAGGACAAACAAATAGAACTTACAGATGAGCAAATAATAGATGTAATAGCAAAAGAATCTAAAAAGAGAAAAGATTCATTAGCGGATTATGAAAAAAGTGGAAGAGAACAGTTAATTAAACAAATTAATGAAGAAATAGAAATATTAGCTGAATACCTACCAAAACCACTTTCAAGAGAAGAATTAGAAAAAATAATAGAAGAAGTAATAACACAAGTAGGTGCTACAACAATGAAAGAAATGGGAGCAGTTATGAAATCTGTAAAAGAAAAAGTAGGAGCATCAGCAGAAGGAAAAATAATAAATGAAATAGTTAAAAGTAAATTAAATTAGAAGCTATTAATAGAGTATTAATTAAACCACCCTCTAACTACTCTATATGATATAGATAATGTCATGCTATTTTATATGAGAGGTATTAATATTATAAAGTATAAAAAATAAAAAAATGTACAAGAATGCCTTGTATATTTTTTGTTTTTTGTACTATAATATAAATGTTAGAATAAAGAGAAAAATAATAAAAAAATAAAAGTTAGAAACTAGGCATTACAGTTAAATAATAGAGTAAATATTTCGAAGAAATTACTAAAAGATCCAACCTCTAACTTCCAACTTCAAACTTCTAATGCTAACTTCTAATGTCCCAAAAGGGACAGATTACCCAAAAGGAAACGTCCCCAATGGACACCCAATGGACAAAAAAGGAGAAAAAACAATGAAAAATCAAACCATAGAATTAAAAAAAGGAATTAAATTTCATGAAATAGAAACAAACAAGTTTAAAACAAATTTATTTGCAATATTCTTTAGTTTACCACTAACAAGGCAAACTGTAACAAAAAATGCATTACTTGCAGCAGTTTTAAGAAGAGGAACTGCAAATATGAAAGAACAAGAAGAAATAAGTAAAAAGTTAGAAGAAATGTATGGCTCAAGTTTTGATTGTGGAATAGAAAAGACAGGAGATAGCCATACAATAAAATTTTATTTAGAGTCAATAAATGATGAATTTTTACCAGAAAAAGAAGATTTGTTAAAAAATAGTTTAGATATATTATTAGATATAGCATTTAATCCACTAATAGAAGATGGAAAGTTTAAAACAGAATATGTAGAACAAGAAAAGCAGAATTTAGAACAAATAATACAAGGAAAAATAGACAATAAAGGTTCATATGCATTAGAAAGATGTATAGAAGAAATGTATAAAAATAAAGCATATGGGCTTTATAAATATGGATATATAGAAGATTTAAAAAATATAACATCAGAAGAGCTATATAACCATTATAAAAAAGTAATACAAGAATGTAAAATAGATATATTTGCTTCAGGAATATTACCACAAAATACTGAAGACATAGTAAAAGAAAATGAAAATATTATTAAATTACAAGAAAGAAACATACAAATAAAAGATGAACAAAAACAAATTCCAGAAAAAGAGAATGTAGTACAAGAAAGTATGGATATTACACAAGGAAAGTTAGTTATAGGTTTAGATGTAACTTCAAATATGGAAAATTTAAGTTATATAACCATGTGCTACAACACTATTTTAGGTGGAGGGGCAAACTCAAAAATGTTCCAAAATGTAAGAGAAAAAGCGAGTTTAGCATATACAGTAGGCTCTAACTTCCTAAAAAGAAAACAAAACATAATGATAAGAGCAGGAATAGAAATAGAAAATTATGAAAAAGCATTAGAAATAATAAAAGAACAATTAAAAGATATGCAGGAAGGAAATTTCACAGATGAAGACATAGAAAATGCTAAAAATTTAATAATAGCAACAATAGAAAATATACCAGAAGAGCAAGACACAGAAATAAGCTATTACTTAGGTCAAGAATTAGCAGGTACAAATATTTCAGTAGAAGAATATAAAGAAAAAATACAAAATGTGAGCAAAGAGCAAATTGTAGAAGTAGCCAAAAGTGTTAAATTAAATACAGTTTATTTTTTGAAAAATTAAATTATTATATTTAAAATTAGCGACCTTCTGCATTTGTATATATTAAAATAAAAATTGAACCCTCCAAGACAAAGGGGATTCCCCCGCCTCAAGGGCTGTCGGGTTTCAATTTTGATTTTAATATATACAAACACATAAGGTTACTCTACATCAATAAATAACGGTTATAAAATAAATATAAAAATATGGAAGTTAGAAGTTAGAAGTTGGAAGTTGGAATAAAGGGTAAATACTTCAAAGAAATTACCCAATAATCCAACCTCCAACCTCCAACTTCCAACCTCCCAAAGGAGAAACCATGAAATTAATAGAAAGCACAAGAATAAAAGAAAAAGCCTATATAGAAAAGTTAGAGAATGGCTTAACAATTATAATAATTCCAAAAGAAAATACAGAAAAAAAATATGTAATATGGGGAACACATTTTGGTTCAATAGATAATAGATTTATAGAACCAAAAAATAAAGAAGAAGTATTTGTACCAGATGGAGTGGCACATTTTTTAGAACACAAAATGTTTGAACAAGAAAATGGAAGAAACAGCCTAGATGTATTAATGTCATTAGGTGTAGATGCAAATGCATATACAACAAATAATCACACAGCATATTTATTTGGAACTACTAATAATTTCTATGAAGCCTTAGATGAACTAATGGATTATGTACAACATCCATATTTCACAGATGAAAATGTAGAAAAGGAAAAAGGAATAATAGGTCAAGAAATAGGAATGTATGACGATGATCCAGGTTGGCAATTATATATGAATGCATTAGATTGCATGTATAAAGAAAATGCAGTAAAAATAGATATAGCAGGAACAGTAGAATCAATTAGTAAAATAGATAAAGATGTTTTATATAAATGTTATAATACTTTCTATAACCCATCAAATATGGTATTAGTAGTGTGTGGAAACTTTAAACCAGAAGAAATATTGCAAGAAATAAAAAATAGAATAGTAGAAAAAGAAAATCAAGGTGAAATACAAAGAATATACCCAGAAAGTGAAAAAGGATTAAATAAAAAATATAAAGAAAGTACAATGGAAGTTAGCAAACCAATATTTTTGATTGGGTTTAAAGATGAAAACTTAGGAAAAGAAAAAGTAAAACGCCATATAGCAATAGAAATATTAATGAATATGTTGGTGGGAAAAAGTTCAGAACTATATCAAAACATGTATAAACAAGGACTGCTTTTAACACCTATGGATATGGATTATGAATTTACTAATAATTATGCACATGTAATGTTAACAGGCCAATCAAAGGAACCAGAAAAAGTAAAAGAACAACTGATGACACAAATAAAAAAACTAAAAGAAAATATGGATGAAGAATGTTTTAATAGAATAAAGAAAAAAGTATATGGAGATTATGTAGTAGAATATAACGATATAGCAGACATAGCAAGAATGTTTTTATCAGATTATTTTAAAGGGATAAATTCATTTAATTATATAGAAGAATATAATACAGTAACAGTCGAATATACAAAACAAATATTAAACGAATTATTTGACGAAAAAAATTTAGTAATGTCAGTTATAAAATCAAAATAAAACAATATGTCGAATAAAAGAAAAAAATGACAACATTTGTCACACGAAAGTTCCGCAAAATGCCTAAAATAGGCATTTTTTTGTTGACTAAAATGTAAAAATATGTTATTTTAAAGATATACAAAAGAAAAATTCACGAAAAAGGAGAGTGGTTATATGTTAAATGATGAAATATGTAAATTAAGAGAAAAATTAAACGAAAGCATAATTCAAGGACAAGACTATACTATAACCTACAAGCTTAGTGTTGAGTTAGATGAATTGATAGCAAAGTACTACAGAAAAGATATAATAAGTAACAAAAGAAATGCTGAAAATGAGTTGGTAAATAAATGAAACAATAAAATGTAGTAATAAAGAAAAAGGAACATGGCAACATGTTCTTTAATTTTTATATAGAAAAAATCAAATTTTATGTAATAGGGGCACGTGTCACCGTGCCTTTTACTATATTCTAAGAAAGCACAATGTTTCAAATAAAAATTGTAGAGGCTTAATTAGTTAGGAATACTTATCAAAATTTACCGAATTACACCTTAAACGAATTTCTTAAATTTACACAAAATATTGAAAATCTACTAAGGGCGAAATTCAGTATTCCTCTTTGGTATTGCTTGCCGATTTAGCCTCTACAGCATAAAAATATATTTGAATGTGAATTATAAAAAACCAATTGCGATATTATGCAAAAAAATCAAAAAATGTTGAAAAAACAAAAATAATAAGTTATAATGAAATTATAGAAATAAAACGGAGGTAACAAATGAAAATAAAAAACATAACAAAAATAATAACAACAATATTATTAGTTACTATGTTATTAACAAGTTTTGCAACAATATCTCAAGCAACATCGCAATCTGGTGCATCAGCAGGAACAATAAACCCAGATGATTTTAAGCCAGGAGATTTAACAGCATCAGACACAGCTACAGCTTTTCGTTCAGCAGGAGTAATAGTTAATGCTATTATAAATGTCGGGTTAGTAATTTCAATAGTAATGTTTATGGTATTAGGTATGAAATACATGATGGGAAGTATAGAAGAACGAGCAGAATACAAAAAAACATTAATGCCTATGATTATTGGAACATTAATGCTTTTTTTATCAGGTAAAATAGTAAGCATTATATGGGGAATAATGTCACAAGTTAATGTATAGAGAAGAAGGTGAAAACATGAAAAAGATAATATCTATAATATTATTAATAATTACTTTTGTAGTATTACTTAGTATGCAAAGTTACACATATGCAACAAGCCATACAGCAGGAGAAGTAATAAAAGAAGCAGATGGATTTATACAAAAAGGACAAGCAGGAGCTAATGGACTAATTACACAAGAAAAATTAAAAGAATTATCAGATACAATATATAACATTCTTTTAGTAGTAGGAATAATAGCAGCAGTATTAATTGGTGTATTGTTAGGAATAAAATTTATGACAGCAGGAGTAGAAGGAAAAGCAGAGGTCCAAAAAGCATTAATAATATATGTAATGGGCTGTGTTGTAGTGTTTGGAGCATTTACAATATGGAAAATTGTTGTTACAGTATTACAAGGAATTTAATAAAAAATAGAAAAAATAAGCAAAAAATAGAAAAAATAGTTGAAAAATAAAAAAATATATATTATAATTAAAATAGTAATGAAAATTAAGGAGGAAAAATTCTATGAAAAAACAAGTAAAAATATTATCTATGATATTAATAGTTATGATGGTTATAGCATCAATTTCTAGTGTAGTATGCGCAGCACCAGACTTATCACAACAAATAAAAGATATGGCTAATGGTAGTGGAAAACAACCAACAGAAGTAGTTAATTTAGGAAAAACAATAGTAACAATTATGCAAACAGTAGGTATAGTAGTTGCAGTTGTTGTGCTATTAATATTAGGTGTTAAATACATGATAGGTAGTGCAGAAGAAAAAGCAGAATACAAAAAGACAATGATACCATACTTAGTTGGTGCAATATTAATATTTGCTTCTACAACAATAGTAAATGTTGTATACAATATAGCAAATTCATTTAATGGATAATAAAAATAAAAAGGTAGATTTTCAAAATTCTACCTTTTATTTTTTACAAAACCATAACAAACATATTACAATTACATTAAAAATGCATTTTTATGCATTTTTTTTGCTTTTTTTGTTACATTTTAGCAAGATATCTGTTATAATATAATCAAGTGTAATTATATGCTAAAAAGGAATTAAACAAAAGCAAAATAGGAGGAAACATATATGGGTACATATAACATACCTAGAAATGTAAAAGGTGAAGGTAGAATACTATTTATATTCTCAGGAAAAAGTTTAATATATACAGTAATAGGAGTAGGGGGAGGCTTACCACTTTATGGTCTATTCTCATTAATGAATTTACATGTTATAGGAATAGTAGCTATTGTTATTACTGCATTAATCGGTTTTGTTATAGGTACTTTTAAAATACCTGAAATAGGATTACTAAAATTCACTAAAACAGTAGGTGGAGAAAATATAGATGATATTATTAAAAGAGGTATAATGTTTAAGAAAAAAGGAAATAAAATCTATTTATATACTAAGGAGGAAGAAAAATAATGGATACTATAAATTTGTTAACTATGGTACTAATGATAGTACTTGTAATAATGGTTATTTTGCTAATAGCACTAGGAATAGTTTTTGCATATTCAAAAATTAATAAAAAAGAAGAAAACGAAAATAAACCAAAAGAAGAAGTTAAAAATTCTAAAACTAAAAAATTTAAAGACTATAGAACTGCTTCAGTATTAGACTTTATGGAATTTGACACAGTAGTAGATAACATGATTTCACAAAAAGACGGAAAAAGATATGTAATGGTAGTTGAATGCCAAGGTATAAATTATGACCTAATGTCAGAAGCCGAAAAAAATGGTGTTGAAGATGGATTTGTTCAATTCCTAAATACACTACGCCACCCAGTACAAATATATACACAAACAAGAACAGTAAACTTAGATAATAGTATCCAAACATATAAAGAAAAAATAAAAGAAATAGAAATGGCAGTAGAAAAGCAAGAAATGCAATATAAACAAATGCAAAGAGCTGAAACATACACTAAAGAACAATTAGACAAAGCATATTTCGAACTTACAAAACAAAAAAACTTATATGAATATGGAAAAGATATTATATACTCAACAGAGAAAATGAGCTTAAACAAAAATGTTCTTAATAAAAAATATTATGTTGTAATACCATATTATGTAGAAGAACTTGGAGAAAATCAATTTGATAAACAAGAACAAAGAAACTTAGCATTTTCAGAATTATATACAAGAGCACAATCAGTTGTAAGAACTTTAGCAGTATGTGGAATAAATTCAAGCGTAATGGACTCTAACGAGCTTATAGAATTACTATATATGGCATACAACCGTGACGAAGCAGAAAGCTATGGATTAGAAAAAGCATTAAAAGCAGGATATGACGAGTTATATTCAACAGCACCAGATGTAGTAGATAAACAAATGAGATTATTAAATGAACAAATAGAACAAGAAGCTTTAGAACTTGCAACAAATAAAGTAAATGAAGCAAGGTCAGAAAAACAAAAAGCACTTGAAGAAAAGAAAGCAAACAAAAGAGATTTAATTGCAGAACTTGCACAACTAATTATTGAGGAAAATACACAAATAATTGGTAAAGATATAGCAGAAGAAGCAATTAATAAAATAGACACAAATGAAGAAGGAGGAACTGAGAATGTCAAAGAAAAAGCAAAGAGAACTAGAAAGAGAAAGACAGCTTAATAATGACTATACAAACCCAGATGAATATCAAATTCTAAAAAGAAAAACAATTAAAGAATTAATAGCACCATCTGGAATAGATGCAAGTAATATTGACCACTTAGAAATAATTTCAAATATTACAAGGTATGCACGTAGTTTCTTCGTATCAAATCTTCCAAGAATGGCAACATTCCCAGAACTATTTAGGGATATGTACATGTTTGGAGATATAAATACATCAATATATATAAACCCAATACCAGAGTCAAGGTCACAAAATGAATTAAACAGAGTTATTAACGAACTTGAAACAGAAAGAATTGTTGCAGCAGATAGAGGAAATATAAACAGAGAAAGCACAATAGGGCAAAAAAGATGGGAAGCAGAACAATTAAGAGACGAAATTGCAGCAGGGTATAACAAATTATTTGAAGCATCAATAGTATCTACATTATTTGCATATAGCCTAGAAGATTTAAACAGATATACAAAAATGCTAGCATCAGAAATGTCAAAAAGTTTAGTAGATATAAAAAGCGCCTGGGGAATGCAAGAAGAAGCCTTCAAAAGCAATATACCATTAATGGAAAACAAAATAAATAAAACACATACATTTGATAGGCGTTCAATGTCAACAGTATTCCCATTCACAACATCAGAAGTAGGGCACCCAACAGGTATACCCCTAGGGTTTAACAAACAAACAGGAGTACCAATATTATTTGATAACTTCCATAGTTCATTAACAAACTATAACATGGTTATATTTGCTAAATCAGGTGCTGGTAAATCTGTTACAATGAAAACATTAATTTCACGTAGTGCAGTACTAATGGGAATACAAAGTTTAGCACTAGATGCTGAAGGTGAGTATTCAATAGTTGCCGAAAGTTTAGGTGGAATAAATGTTGTAATAAGCCCAACATCACAAACAGTAATTAACTTATTTGATATAGAGCCAGAAATTATAAAAGACGAAATAACAGGAAAATCAAGGTCAGTAGTTAATGTTGAAAACAAAGTAGAAGACGTAACAAATGCATTGGTTACAATGGCAAGAGGAAGTACAAGGTCAAAAGAAGTAAATGAGCTTACAAAACAAATAATATCAGAGTCAGTAGCAGAAGAATATGTAGAAGCAGGAATAAATAGTGACCCTAATAGCTTATTTGTTACAAACTCAATGGCAACAGGAAATTTACTTGGAAGGCAAAAGAAAGAAATGCCAACAATTGGTTCATGGTATAGAAGAATTCTTCGTAAAGCAGAAGAAAACAAAAACCCAGACTACCAATTCCATTATAGCTATTTAATGAAAGTTATGAAACAATATATAAGAGAATATAACGGACAAATGGCATACTTTGATGGACAATCTACATTTGATTTATTAGATGGAACCTTATTTATAAACTTAGATATATCTCAGTTAGAGGAAAGGTTTGCAAGGCCATTAGCACAGCAAATATTACTTTCTTGGATTTGGGAAAAATATGTTAAGAAAAATAGTGAAGATAGAACAAAAGCTTCTAAGAAAAGAGTTTTAGTAGACGAGGCATGGATGTTACTTCCATACCCAGAAGCCGTAGACTTTTTAAACACAATGGCACGTCGTGCAAGAAAAAGAAATGTATCACTTGCAATCATTTCACAAAGGTTCCAAGACTTTTATGAAAGACCAGAAGCACAAGCAGTTTTAACTTCATCAGATACAAAACTATTTTTAGCACAAGATAAATCAGAAATACAATACTTAAAAGAAGTATTTAAATTAAGCTCTGGAGAAGCAGGTTTCCTAGTTACATGTGAAAAAGGAGAGGGACTTTTAAAAGTAGGAGCGGACACAGCAATAATACAAATAAGACCAACTGCAAAAGAATTTGAATTCGTAGAAACAAATATTAACAAGTTGGTACAAATGAATAAAAGAAGAGAAGAATATTAAAAAGAAAGGTGTAAGCAATGAAGATATTTACTAAGAAAGGAATACTACAAAAGACAATTTTATTAATACTTACAGTATTATGTATTAATTTCATAGTTCCAACTTATTCACATGCAGGTTTTTTATCTAATGTAGGTGGAGTTTTGGCAAATGCAATGATAGACTTTACTGCTATGATAACAGATTCTGCTGCATCATTTATGCAGTGGTTTATGACAGGTGCAAAAGCAGCTGACGAAAAATTTAGAGACTCTGCAATAATGGTAGAGCAAGGAGACGACAGAATAAAACCAGCAGATGGAGAACCAACAATAACAGTATCATTAGAAGATTTGGACTTGGGAAAAAATACAGATGGAGATACATATGAAGTACCAGCAATTAAATATACACCAGAAGAAATTTTTAGTAATAAAGTTCCATATTTAGATATTAACTTTATTAATCCAAAATTAACATCTAAAAATACTGAATATAGAGTACAAGGAACAGCCGAAATTTTACAACCTACCATTTCAGGTTGGTACATAGCACTTAGAAATTTATCAATAGTAGGACTTTTATGTGTGCTAGTATATGTTGGTATTAGAATAATATTATCTAGTACAGCAGCAGATAAAGCAAAACATAAGCAAATGTTCATGGATTGGCTAATAGCACTTTGTTTACTATTCTTTTTACACTATATAATGTCATTTACATTAGTATTAATAGATTCAGTAAATGACGCAATAGCAGGAAGTAATTATTCTGCAGAAAGTGTTGTGGTTAGTGTAGAAGGAGGAGAAAGTTTTACAACAAATGTTATGGGTGCAGCAAGATTTATGGTGCAAAGTAAAGATAACTTAGAAAGTTTCGGGTATTTACTAATTTATATAGCATTAGTAGTATATACAGGAATTTTCACTTACCACTATCTAAAAAGGGCACTTACAATGGCATTTTTAACAATAATAGCACCACTTGTAGCACTTACATATCCAATAGACAAAATAGGAGATGGAAAAGCACAAGCCTTTAATATGTGGCTTAAAGAATATATATATACTGCCTTAATTCAACCATTTCATTTAATAATATATATGATTTTTGTGGGCTCAGCCATAGAATTAGTAAAAACAAACTTCATATTTGCAATAGCAGCAATAGGATTCATATTACCAGCAGAAAAAATGCTAAAGAAAATGTTTGGTTTTGATAAAGCGCCATTAGGAGCAATGGGACCTCTTGCAGGATTTACAATGGCATCACTTGCTTCTAAAATGGGAGGAAAAGGAGGATCGAGATCAGCAAGTGCACCTAAAAATACTAATAATACATCATCAGAAGATAATGAAAAGCCAAAATATATAAAAAATCATGGAACAGATGGTATAAATTATAATAAAAATTCAGGAAAAGAAAATAATGCACCAAAAGCAGATACATTAGTAGAAGAAAAACCACAAGAAAAAGCAGCCGAAATATTTGCAGAGCAACAAAAAAGACAACAGGAACAAGAACAACAAAGACAATTAGAAGAACAACAAAAGCAATTAAGACAACAGGAACAAGAAAGACAATTAGAGGAACAACAAAGGCAATTAGAACAACAGCAGAGACAATTATCAGACCAACAAAATGATAAGGAACAAGAAGAGGGACAGACAGCACCAAAAAGTATGTATCATGGAAAAGAAGACCAAGAACATATGTTAAGGGGAATAAACAATATCGTAAGTGCACATGGTGGCAAAAAAGGAATAGCACTAAAAGGAGCTAGAACATTAGGAAGAGCTGCTAAATTTACAGCTAGAACAGCATTGGCAACATCTGGAACTATTATTGGTGCTGGTGCAGGTCTAGCATCTGGTAAAGGTATTGGAGGAGTTATAGCTGGTGCAACAGCAGGAAGAGCAATAGGAAAGAATATAGGAACTAAGATTAGTGAAGCACCAGAAAAAGTAGCAACAACATTATCAAGAGGTGTAAATAATGTAAGAAGTGCAGGAAGAAATACAATAGATACATTCAATGGAAATACAAATATGAATGATAAGTATAAAGCAAAAGCATTTATGAAGGATTCAAGTACAAATCAATATATTAGAGATAAATGGGCTAAAGAACATAATGGACAAGCTCCAACAACACAAGAGTTTAAAGCTGAAAAAGAGAAAATAAGTAAATATGCAGATGAGGGAATGACAGATATTGCACAAATTTACAGAGCTAGAAAAGCTGAAAAACTTGGAGTATCAGAAGCACAATCAGCAAAAATTGCATTACTTGCTAAAGACAGGAAAATTACTTCAGATGTCCTTGGAGATGAGAAGAAATATAATCAAAGAAGAGAAGACTTTACTCAAGAATTTAAGGATAAAGGCTTTAGTGAAACAGAAGCAGCTAAACAAGCTGATTATGTATTAAATGTAATGAAAGCTCAAAATGGACAATCATATGATGCAAATAAAGTAAAAGGCATAGGAAGTTCTTCAAGTGCTCAAATAGATAATAAGCCAAGAGAAACAAGACCAAGGACAAATAATACAAATACAAGCAATTCAGGAACAACGAAACCAAGAACAAATAATACGAATACAAGCAATTCAGGAACAACAAAGCCAAGGATAAATAATACAAATACAAGCAATTCAGGAGCTACAAAACCAAGAACAAATAACTCAAAAAATCCAAAAGGACTAGGACCACAAAACAGTGGAACAAAGAAATAATTGAATAAATAAAAATAGGAGGCTACTTACAATGAATAGATTAATTAGGATATGGAACCAAAACAGAGGAAAAATTATTATAATAGCATTGGCAGTAGCTTTCTTTTTCATTATTATAAAAGCATTAAATGCTAATGCAATAAGAGCTTCACAGGAGAAAAAAAATAATAATCAAAATATAGTTGAAGAAGATATGCCAACGCAGTCCATTATTACAGGTGAAAAAGTAAATATAGAAAAAACAAAAACAAATGTAAGCTTAATACAAGACTTTGTAGAAAAATGTAATTCAAATGATATAGATAATGCGTACAATTTATTATCAGAAGGTTGCAAAAATACACTATTTCCAACTAAGGAAAGATTTATAAAAGATTACTATAACATAATTTTTACAGAAAGTAGAACTACAAAAATTGAAAATTATAAAAACTCAACAAAAACAAATACATATAAAGTTACTTTTTATGGAGATGTATTAGGTGCTGGAAGTGTTTCTTCTAAAGATTATTATCAAGATTACATTACCATAGAAAAAGAAAGTGGAAAATTAAGCATTAATAGTTTAATTATAGTAAATGAAATAAATAAGAAAGTTGAACAAAATGGAATATTAGTAACAGTAGCAAAGCAAAAATTATATGTAGATTATGAAATATATGAAATTAAAGTACAAAATAACACAAATAAGGATATTTGCTTAGATACTAGAAAAAGCTCAAAAAGTGTATATGCAAGCCGGTACAGACAATGTAAAATATATAGCATTTACAAATGAAATACCTAGTAATTTATATGAAATTACATCATATGGCTCTAAAACATATAATTTGAAATTTAATAAAAAATATAATGCAAGTATAATAACTAAAAAAATAACTTTTACAGATGTTGTACAAGATTATGAAAAATATACAAATGAAAATATAACAGAAAGGTCAAAAATAGAAGTAGCATGGTAAAGCAAGGAAGGTGGTGAATATGGGAAATAAAGAAGGACAAAATAAAGTAGAAGAAGCAAAGCAAACTGCACAAGAAGCAGGTAAACTTGCAGCAGCAGCGTCATCAGGTAATATAGTAGGTGCAGCTAAAAGTGCAATAAAATTAGCTAAAAGTTCAGCAATAAAAAAAGCACTAAAAAGAAAACTTATAACAGCAATTGCAGGAATGTTTGCAGTAATTTTTATAGTACTATCTTTTTATGCAATAATTATGACTGTGCAAGATACTCTAATTAATTTAATGTCAAATGCAACAACAACAGTTTCTAGTTTCTGGAAATGGATGACTGATGATTATTGGATAAAACTAGATAAAGAAATAGAATTCTCATATTTAGATAAAGACACCCGGTGAAGAGAGAAAAAGTAAAGCAACTTTAGTAGATGAATATATGAGAAACTTAGAAAATTTAGGTATATCATTAAAAGACTTGGGTTTACTAGGAGATATAGATTATAAAGATGGAGATGGGAAATTAACAGAAAAAGAGTTAATAGAAAAAATCTTGACAGATAATGGATATAGAGAACAAAAAGAAAATATACAAAAATATATTAAAGAATTTATAAAAGCGGATTTAATTACACAGAGCATACATAAGAGAAGAGGAACACAACTAGTACATCAACATGATGATGATTGGATTGATGGAGGAGTATACTTATATAGAACTAAGCAAATTACAGATACAAGTGGAGCTTTGCAAGTAGATAACGATGGAAATGAGTACATAAAAGAAATAGGTAGTGAAGAATATGTACAAATGCAATATGTAACTCCAGATGAATGGCAACAACTTGTAAATAGGCAAGATAAAAAAATTAGGTATCGTTATACATTAGATGAAGAAGGAAATGTAGTTATTGCAAAAGTAAAAACAGTTGAAACAATAGAAGGAGACATTTCAAATGGAATAAATACATGGTTTGAAAATGTACAAAGTTGGATAAATGAAAGATTTGGAATAGGTGCAGATACTACAGAAATAATAATTGAGGGTGAAGAACATATAGATTATAAATCATATATTTCAAAATACACTATGCCATATGAATTTTTAGTAAGTTTGTGTGAGTTAACAGGTAGCCCAGAATTTGTGTACCATGTAGCAATGTTAGCAAGGCAAACAGAAATAGACTTAGTAGTTCAAGATGATACAACAGTTGAAAGAGTAGTTACAGAAGTAGAAGAAAAATATGAAAGCTATCAAAATCATAGTAGTAGTGCAACATCAGGAGCCGATAAAACTAATGAGCAAGAGAAAAAGAGAAGAAAGATAGTAATTACAACAACTACAGAACCACATTTAGAAATTGAATATGCAAATACTTGGAGTTTTTATGAAGAATATGAATATACTAAAAATATAGAACAAAATGTAGAAGAAAATGGTCCAATTACAGAGCAAATTCCATTGCCATCTACTCTTAGCAATTATCAAGAGGGATATACAGAAATAAACTATGCAGGAGTTGAAATAGAACACCCAGAGAAATGGTATGATACATTCTTAGTGGAAACAAAAACTTCTACACAAACAACAACAACAGTTACAACATATAACCCAGGAATATTAGTAAACTCAGTTGAAAAATCTAAACAATTTTTAGGATTATTACGTAATGAAAATGGAAAATGCTATTATGAGGATTGTTACAAAAATCCACATAGAGTAGAGATATGTGCAGAAAAAGCAGAATTTGATAAACAAGGTACAAATGTTACATATGAAAAACCAAACAGTACAAATGAAAGAAAAATGCCATTAAATGAATTATTAAATAAAGCAGAAATGTTATATGGAATACTTGGAGAGAATATTGAAGGGAACGAATCTGCAAGTGTAGAAGAAGACAGTGCAAGTGAGTATAAAGTAAAAATGCAAGGTCTAATAGATCATATGAAATACTTAATGACCTTCCCAGAGAATGAAGATTTAGATATACCTTATGGTAGAGAAGACTATAATCCATATGAAGATGAAGAGATAGAATATGAAGATATAGACGAAGATGATTTAGAACTACTATATAAATTGTGCGAAGCAGAAGCTGGTGGAAGTAGTGAACCAGAAATTGGACACGTAGCATGTGTAGTATTAAATAGAGTAAAATCATCTAATTTTCCAAACACAATATCAGGAGTTATATATCAAGCAAATCAATTTGCATGTGTAAATAATGGACACTTAGCAAGAGCAGTACCCTCAGAAAAAACAAAAAGAGCGGTAGATAGTGTAATTGCAGGAGGAGACACAACAGGTGGAGCATTCTACTTTAGAACAAAAGAATCTGCAATAAGTGCAGGAATGCCAACTTCTTCAGAAGAAAAACATTCATTCTATGTATATTTATTTGAAGACCCAAATACTCATATCTTCTATACAAATATAGATTATTTAGGAGAACTAGTTTTAGGAAATTTAGAAGGTTCAGAAAATATTATTCAAGCGGCAGAAGCAGTACATAAATATGTAAGAGAAAATGGATATAGTTATGCACAAAGAAGTGGAATAACATTACCTAATTATAAAACAAAAACTATAGACTGTAGCTCATATGTTACATGGGTAATTTTAAATTCAGGATATAGAAGTTCAAATTTTAGAGAAGGAATGGGTCAATGGTCATCTTCAACATTTAGAAGAAATCCAGAAGGCTGGCAAGAAATAAGAGGTATTGAAAATGCGAGAGCAGGAGATATACTATGTTATAATGGACACGTAGAGATATATGCAGGTTCATTAAATGGAAACAAACCAGTAGTATATAATTGTGGAGGAAATACTAGTATTGCAGCAAAAGAAACAAGTACATCAGGACATACAATTAATAGACTAGTAAAAATATTAAGAGTTCCAAATTAAATTAGGAGATAACATATGAGTAATAGAAAAATTTTAATATTTGGTATAATAGCTATTATAGTTATAATTATATGTGTAACATTATTATTTATTATAAATAAGTACTTTAATACAGATAATTACGAAACAAACTTTGAAAATCAAATATTATATGAAAATAAACAAAATATAGAACTATTAGATAATAGGAATAAATACTTTGTAGTAGAAAAGATAGTTTCATCGCTAGTATCATATATAAAAGAAACAAATGGAGATATGGAATATGATAAAACACTTATAGATGAACAATCTGCAAAAGATGCATTTCAAAAAGAAGGAACTAAAATAATTAATGAAATGCTAGATGATGAATACAAGAAAGCAATGAATAATAATGATGCAAATATAATAAATTTTGCAAAAAAATATAATAATTATCAAAGTATAATAGATAAAATATATATATATGATAAATCAGCAAAAATAGATATTTATATTGTATATGCATTTATAGGAAATGAAGAGTTTAACCTTATTATAAAAACAGATTCTGAAGATAATACCTTTTCAATATTCTTAAATGATTATTTTAAAAAGTACAATTATAATGAGAACATGAAAATAGAGGATATAAACATATCAGAAGCTTCAATAGAGGAAAATGAATATAATAAATTTAGTTATACTAATATATCAGATAAACAAATGGCACAATACTATTTAAATAACTATATGAAATTAGTAAGAACTAACCCAAGTCTAGCATATAACTTATTAGATGAGCAGTATAAAGAAAGTAAATTCAAAACATATGATAAATTTGTTAATTATACACAAGAAAAGAAAGATATGTTGATAACGCTAAAAGAATATAAAATAATAAATGATAAAGAATATACAATATATATATGTAAAGACCAATACGATTTTGTATATATATTTAAAGAAAAATCATTAATGAATTATACAGTACAATTAGATGATTATACTATTGAAAATAAGGAATTAGTAGAAGAATATAATAAATTAAGACAAGTAGATAAAGGCGCAAAAAATGTAGAAAAATTCTTTGAAATGATTAATATGAAAGACTATCAAAATGCATATACAAAACTAGATAATACTTTTAAGAATAATAATTTTGCTACATTACAAAAGTTTGAAGAATTTATAAAACAGCAAACATATAATTATAATTCTATAAACATTGAGTCATATGCAATGATAGATTCAGACTTATACACATATACAGTAAAAATAAGAAATGTAGAAAATAGTAATGAACAAAGAACATACAAATTAATTATAAAACTATTAGAAGGAACAGATTTCAAGATGTCTTTTGAAATATAATGACTTATGTAAGAGGAATATCTCTACTTAAGTCATCTGTAACTCAATTTGCTCAGGCAGCTAACCTATGTAAATATGAAATCTATTCTAATTGGAAGTTTTAAAAAAGGCAGGACTTGTTTCTGCCTTTTTTTTAATATATAATAATTTTAGGTGATAATATGAATTCAAAAGAATTAATAGGTAAAAAGAGAAAAGTAAAAATAATAGGAATAACAAATAATAAAAAATATTTTGTTTCTGAAGATATATCTTTAACTCAAAAAATATATATTGAAGATACAGGAGATTTTGAATTACAAGAACTAATAGGAAAACAAAAGGAATGCATTATAATTGATATAATTAATAATAATTTGATAGGATTTATAATAAGCGACAGAAAATTTGAAAACGATATGAAAAAAATTGAGAGAAAATTGATAGAAACTGGTGAAATTGCAGAAGTTGAAGATATTTACTTAATAGAAAGACTAAAAATAAAAGGTAAAGTTCTAGGTCTATATATGGTAGACGGAAAAGAACAAGGAAAGTATTATCTAGGAACAGTTGAAATTGGAACATATGTAAAAAAATTAATGGATAATAATATTATATTTAAAAATAAAAAAATAGAAGATGAAATAGGTAAGCAAATAAGAGATGTTGTAATATCAATAGATTTAACAAAAAAAGAAATATCAATAAATGAAGAGAAACAAAAGCAAATAGATATAATATCAACAGCAATAGGTATAGAAACAGGTTATGAAATTACAAAATTAGCAACTTTAGATTTAAAACAAAGAATACAAAAGAAACAAAATGATGAGAGAAATATAAATAATATAATGATGATACAAAACAAAAAACAAAGTACAATAAAAGATGTTAATATTAAGCAAGAAATGGAAATGAACGATAAAGTAACAGATATGAAAACATTAGGTCAGCTTTTAGAAGAAAACGATAAACTTCCTCAAATAGAAGGTAAGAAATTCATACAAATGGGAGTAATAGAATCAGAACAAAGAGACAATTTAATAAATACTAGAGGAGAAACAGCAAAAGTGAATACAACAAGATATTCATTTGTAGCAATAGCAAAGGATGGTTCCGTTGTACCATTAGAACTTTCACAAGATTATCAAAAAGGAACTAATCCAAGGGAAGAAAATTACCAAGTAGACCAAAAGGGAGAAGTTTCAAAAGACGATGTGTTATCAAGGTTTAATATTGGGAGAGGGACTTTTGCAGTAAAAAACGGAAAATATGGAGAAATAAAAGTATATCATTCACCGCGAAAAACAATAGGAGGAAAAGGACAAAAAGGAAATCAAAGTTTAGATAGAGAGTTAGAAACAAACAATGTATGGAGCATGAAAAAAGAAGAAAGAGATTTAGCAGGAGAATATAAAACAGGATACAGAAGTGTGGAAAAAGGTTACCAAGAGGCAAAAGCGCATGAAGATGAAAAAGGTAATATAATATCAGGTGATGAAATAAAAACAAAAGATATAGATGGAGATGTAAAAACAAAAACGCATATACATGATAATGTAGATTATGAAGAGTTAGCAAGTAAATGGGGATATTATGAGCAAGGAAAACCAGATATGCAAAAGGCAGAAAAATTATTCCAAGAAAAGAGAAAAGAATATCCACAAAAAGAACAAAAAGAGATAATAGAAATGATAACAGATGAATTAGAAGAAGAAATATTACACAATAGAAACCAAAGATAATGCATTCAAAAATATAGTTATTTATAATAACTATAAAAAATCATAATAAAATTGTAATAAAAATGACCTAATATAATAAAATATAAAAGGTGATTTACTTGTTAAAAAAGAAAAATTTATTTAAAATTACAATAATACTTATTATTATATTAAATATATGTATGCCTATAATATATGCAGATGATCAAGAAGAGGAAGAACTAAATAAAGACGAATTACAAGAAATAGTAGAATCAGCAACAATACCGACTAATGAACCAATCTTAAATTCTAAATCAGCAATAATATATGACAGAACTACAAAAAAAGTAATATGGGGTAAAAATGAATATAAAAAAAGAGCAATGGCATCAACAACAAAAATAATGACAGCTATAGTAGTATTAGAAAATGCTAAATTAACAGATGTAGTAACAATATCAAAAAAAGCAGCTAATACTGGAGGCTCAAACCTTAAAGTAAAGGCAAATGATAAATTAACAATAAATGATTTGCTTTATGGTCTAATGTTACGATCACGGAAATGATGCGGCAGTAGCACTTGCTGAGTATGTAGGAGGAAGTGTAGAGGGGTTTGCATGCCTTATGAACAAAAAGGCAGAAGAATTAGGATTAAAAAATACTAATTTTGTAACTCCACATGGATTAGATAATGAAGAACATTATACTACTGCATATGAGCTAGCAGTATTAACAGATTATGCATTGCAAAATTCAAAATTTGCGAATATAGTAAATACAAAAAATATTACAGTAAATATAAATGGAGCAAGTAGAAATATAAGTAATACAAATGAATTGCTAGGTAGCCTAAATGGTGTAAATGGAGTAAAAACAGGATTTACAGGTAATGCAATGAGATGTTTAGTTACTTCATGCACAAGGGAAGGAAATCAAATAATAACAGTAGTATTAGGAGCAGATACAAAAAAACAAAGGACATCAGATAGTATAAAATTAATAGAATATGCATTTAAAGAATATGAAAGAATAAATTTAGAAGAAATTATAAAAAAAGAATTCGAAAAATGGAAACAAATTAATGGAAGTCGCATATATATAAATAAAGCACAAAAGAAAAACATAGAATTAGAATTAAGAAATATAGAAAGTAAAGTAATTCCAATAAAAAAAGGAACAGAAAAAGATATAGAAGTAGAAATTAATTGTATATATGAATATGAAGCACCAGTATTAAAAGAAACAAAAATAGGAAATTTAATAATAAAAAATAAAGAAGAAATAATAGAAACAATAGATATAGTAGCTAAAGAAGAAGTTAAAAAGAAAAATATAATAAATTATATGGTTCAATTTTTTGAAAATTTGCCAACATGTCTTGACTTTTAGATATAATTTTGTTATTATAGATATGCTTTTATAAGCATGTGCAGGTATAGTTTAGTGGTAAAATAAATCCTTGCCAAGGATTAGTTACGGGTCCGATTCCCGTTACCTGCTCCAAATAATAATATACGGCGCTATAGCCAAGCGGTAAGGCACGAGTCTGCAAAACTCTGATCCCCGGTTCAAATCCGGGTGGCGCCTCCAATATCTAGGTGTTATGTAATTTTAAACAGTGTTATATAATACCTGTAAGTCCCTAGAAATAGGGATTTTTATTTTTTACTTTTTATGGTGTGTTACAATAAATTAAAGTGTATGTGCCAAAAATGTGACAAAAAAATTTTTAAATGTGACAAAAAATGTGACAAAAAATGTGACAAAAAATATAGAACATTCTAATAAAGAATATTCTATATTTTTATTAATATTTAATGTCGTTATTTTCATAATAATTATGAAGTTTTGCTGTTTCGTCATCTCTAAATCTTGGTAGAATGTGAGCATAGGTTTTTTGTACTTGTTCAACTGTATCACCTATAAGGTCAGCAATAGTTTCAACTTTCATTCCGAGCCTCCAAACACCTTGTAACAAAGGAATGACGAGCTTGGTGGATATAACAGCCTTTAGGGTTATCATCTTGTATATGTAACTCTCTACAGATTCTTTTGAATGTTGTTGTTACCTGATGTTGGTCTACAAATGTACCGTCACTATTACAAAATACAAAATGTTGAGTATTATTAGGATTTTCTTTTGAATGTTCTATTTGAGATGTAAAGATATTTTCTATAACATTTGGAGGAGCAATACTAAATGAAATTTCTCTTTCTCTTGGTAATCCTTGTCTTAATCTTTTCTTATCATTTTTAGTACGATTTACTAAAACTAATTTATTCTTTTCGTGTGTAATTGTTTTTGATATTACAAATGTCTTCTTTTCAAAGTTAATGTCGCTACTATGTTTCTTTTCTGTCTGAATTAAAGCCAAAATTTCTCCAATCCTCTGTCCAGTTGCAAAAGCTAATCTTACTATGTTTCTAAATGTTATACTATCCATTCTTGACCTAATATCTGTTAATTTATTTATGTTGTTATCATCATTAATATAGTCTAATATAAGTTGTTGTTCTTCCAATTCAAATGGTCTTGCTACTTTTGTTGGGATAGAACTTATAACTTCAACTAAGTTATTTGTTGGATTTTCTAAAATCAATTTGTGTTGCATTGCATAAGTAAATGCAGATTTTATTTCATCTCTGTTTTTGTCAATTTCACTTTGTGCCGAAGTATCCTTTAAGCCGTTAAGATATTCTTGTATATCATCAGTAGTTATTTTTTGTATTGGTTTATTTCCAATTCCTTGTTTTTGCATTTTATTTCTAATACATTCGTTTCTATCATCTGAAGATTGAACTATTAAATTTGCGTTTAACTTCTTCGTGCCTTTTGATTCTAAAATCTTAAATAACGTAATGTCATTTTTCTTTGTAAAACCCCCATTAATATATTTATCAATACTTTCTTGTGCCTCCTTTTGAGTATCAAAACTTCCCAAATATTCTCTTTTTGAATTATGTTTTTGAGGAGAAAAAGCCTTATATCTAACACTTATATAATAGATAGGACAATTCTTATTAGTACACTCTTTACACTTGTTACAAGCTGTTTCTTTTGTTCTAGGACAAGTATTTTTCTTCTTGCACTCTCCACATATTCTGCAAAATTGTGTAGAACGTCTTTCTTTCTTATCATTCTTTAGAACACATTTACTTATTGTTCCTGTTCCATTTCTTCCTTTTGTTTTGCTTTTCTCATCTTTTCTAGGGCGACCTGCCATAAATAAAACCTCCTTAAAATATTTATTTTTCAAATACTTTAAGAAAGGTTTTGTTGATTTATTGCTTTTTGGTACTCTTTGTGATAATATAAATATATAGGTAGTAATACCTACAAATGCTTTCTAAAAAGTATTTGGATTGATAGGGAATGTAAAATTGTTTGGTAGACGGTTTACATTCTCTTATTATTTATATAATAGAAATAGTTGCAACAACTCTTCCTAATATATTTACATTATTAGTATTAATATCTTTATTTGAACAATCTATAGGAATATTTGTATTTAGTGATTGCATTATAATTCCACTATAACTATTAAATACTGTATATAACCCCAATCTTTCACTACTTCTATTCTTTGTCCTTATAAAATAAACTTCATTTTCTATAATACTGTTATCTAATACTAGAACATACATTTTATTATTCTTTTTAATTGCATAATACTTGTTTTCCTCTATTGATACAGGCATTTCTAGTAAATCTTCAAAATGTTCTAATAGTGTGTTATAGTTAATATTACTTGCAAATTCAAAATAATTTAATGGAACAATAGGTATCATATAGCTAGGAATATCTACTTTCTCCATTTTTTCTATACATTGTTTTATTTCTTCAAATATCTCTTTTACTTCAAGTTCTATTTTTTTATTAAATTGTATTTCTGTATTGGTAGATTCTACATCGGAATAATAATTATGTATTTCTAATAGTGTATTTTCTGAAACTTGATTGTAAAAGAATTTTTTAATAATATTATAACAGTTTTTAACAATTCTTTTTAATAATATGTTATTTTCTTGTGTAGACGAAATTTCAACGCTAGGATTTATATTAATATATTTTTTACTTCTAATATAATAAAACATATTATTAATATCACACATACTAGCGATTAAGGTTTTCTTTATAATTTCTAAATCTTCATCTTTTAAATTCCTTGTTGATATTTGTTCATTCAAACTTTGCTGTAGCTTATCTATTTGATTTTTTTCAAATAATTCACTTATGCTTATATTAAATAGTTGGCATAATAATTCTTTTACTTTATCGCTTGGATTTCTTGTTCCATTTTCATACATTCTTATTAAACTAACAGATACATTTAATTTATTTGATAATTCTTCTTGAGTCCAACCATTTTTTAGACGATTTTCTTTTATAACTACATTTATTCTATTCATATCAATTCTCCTTTTTGGTATTTTTATATTATCATATCACTTTTTGTATTACTTGTCAACACATTTTGTAGATATTTACAGATTATTTTAAAATAAAAATAAAATATAATACACAAAAAGTGATATAAGCATTGACAAAAATCTTTTTTTGTGATACAATATGTTTATTGTTTGAAAGATAAAGACTTAAAACATATACATTTTGTTGTGAAAGGGGGGAATTCTGTGGAAGAAACAACAGAATTAACAGAAATACTAACTGTAGAAGATGTACAAAAAAATCTACAGATAGGAAGAAATAAGGTTTACGAGGTTTTTGCAAGAGAGGACTTTCCAGCTTTAAGACTTGGCAGAAAATTCGGAGTGGATAAAGAGGCATTTGAAGAATGGAAGAAATCAAGGAGAGATTAAAAAGGAGGGAGAAAATGTTTCTACTAGTAAAAGAAAAGAAATATTACATAAGGATTTAAAAGGCACAAAGCATATTAAAAATTTAATGAATTTTGGAGAAGGGAGGACAAAAAGTATGTATTACGAAGAAATAGTATTTTTTGACAACAATGAGTTTTGCTTTATTGAAGATGTTTCTTTAAACATTAATAATGCACTAGCAGAAAATCAAGAAATACCAAATAAAAATTTAGTTACTACTACAAGAGAACTTATTGAACAACATTGCATTGATTTTGAAGAATTTATGAATATGTTAAAAAATAATAAGAGCAACTATGTGATGTGGCAAATTAACGGATTTGATGAAATTTTTGAAATGTCAATGGTTAGTGAAATAGAAAAAGTGTTGTTTGAAACACACAAACAATTATTGAAAGAAACAGAGGAGGAATAAAAAAATGTTACATCTTAACATCACATTACTACTAATCATCTCACTTCTCATCTACATAACAATATCTACATTATTATATAAAGAAGTGAAATACATAGTAGTAACACAGATTAAAACAGGAACATTAAAAAGGAAAGAATCTATCCCCTCATTTGAGGGTGTAGAGTAAAACATCTATAATAAATAACTTATGTCGTGTTATTTATTGATGTAGAAAACAGACAAATAAAAAAGGAGGATAAAAAAATGCAAGAAATTTGGTCAGAATATAGTGATAAACCTACAATAGAATTATTGGTACAGGAAGATGTAAAAGAACTATTTAATACAAAAAATTATGACTTTGAACAAGGTAAATACATATTAACAAACTATAACTATATAGCAGAAAAATTTATGAAGAAATATGGTATTAAAGTTGGAAATCAATATTTTATTGAAAAGGACAGATTCCTTAATATTATAAGACAAACAGGCGAATTATCACTAGAAGAAAATAAATAATAAAAGCACTTGTTTAAGTGCTTAATAGACAACTAGCAAAATCTAATTGCAAAAATTATCGACAATAATATTGTAATTGATTTTGCTAGTATTGTCAAATATTGATAATTTAGAATAGGAGGATTCATTTATGGAATTAAATCAAAATAAAGGTGCAGAAACACCACAAACAGAAGATAATAATTTAGAAAATGTGAGAACTCTACAAGAAGATGAAGAAACAATGACAGCAAAAGAAGTAATGGATATGGAGCTAGAAGATTTAGACACAATAGGTCTTGGCTGTTCTATTTTAGATAGACAAGAGCTAGAAGTACCCAATATTATAGAAGTTCACGAAAAACGTGAAAAACTTGGAGAACTAATCTTTACTTTGCCACGTCAGACAGGTTACTGGGCAATTCAAAGATATGACATTTATGATAGGCTTTCACAAACGAAGTTTTTTGAATGGTACGATTCAAAAAAAGAATTAACACACGATGATTATACTAAACTAGAAAGAGAACTAAACAGAGATAAAGACGGAATCTCATTATCAGAACTTGCTGTCTTAACGAGTAAAAGAGAAGATGAGCTTTTTCAGGATTTAAGAGCAGGTTGTGGGCTATCAATTATAAGTAATTCATCTTGTACTGAATTTGTAATGGAAAATAACTTATATGTCAGACTAATACCAATAGTAAATGAAAGTAATCAGCTAGAAGAAGAAATAAGGACACAATATCTTTTAAAAGGTAATGCTCTTCAATATTTAGCAGAATATTGGGGAAATGGTGATATTGTAGACACTTGGTGTTAAAAAGATGAGCTTAATAGTTTTACTGTGATATGCTCATAAAAACAACTAACGAATATTACTTACACTAACTAAAAATGAATAATTAAAATATTCGTTAGTTGTAAATTAAATTTAGAAAGAGGAGAAGAAGATGAAACAGATGAACAATAATAGGTTAACAGCAAGCCAAATAGCAAAAGAATTAACAATAAGAACAGGCAAAAAGATTACAGTTAATAAAGTACAAAAAGCATTAGAGAGTTTGGGCTATGTAGAAAAGCAAGGAAAGAAATATATACCTACTAATAGGGGAAGTTACTACTCACAAAAAGAGGTTATGTACCAAAACGGATATAATGTTCCGTTTTACAAGTGGGATAAGAGCATAATAAATGAAATAGCCTACGAATTAGAAGATTAAAAATAAAAGGAGGTAATGAAGTGATAGAAGTTAATTGTTGTGATATAGATGAGGCAAGACAAAAAATCAAAGCAGAAAAACAAAGAACAATTAGATTTTGCGATTATACAAAGCTACAGAAACAATTACAACAAATAGAATATGAGATGACTAATAACTATACATACAATTTAGACAGTACAAAATATAAACTACACATCACTTCGACCCCTCCTATTCATTATTTTTATTTATTCGGTTGTGAATGTGGTGTTGGAAAGACTTACATTGTGATAAATAAAATAATAGATTATTTAGAAAAATATTCATTAAATACTTATGAAGAATCTAACAGGGGAATGTTATTTGTAATGCAAAATGTAAAGACATTAGAATTTTATAAATTAAGACTAGATTATTTACTAAATAATGTATATGCAGAAACGATTGATTCTAATATGTCAGATTCAGAGATAAACTTTAAATTACATACTTATCCAATTATATTTATCACTCATAAAATGTATAAATCACTTGCAGAGAATGAAGTCAAAAGAAAAGATTTCTCTAAAGGAAGAAATCTTTTAGTAATAGATGAGTTTATAAATATGTGTGATGTAACTACTCTTGATAAAATAAGTTTGGAAAAATTAAGAGCAGATTTAATATATATTGATATTCAGGAGAAATTTGATAATGCAGTTATTGAATTAAAAAAATTTTTTGACAAGATTCAAACAAACGGAAATGACAAAGAATCTAAACTACATATATTTAATAGTAACACAAAATATCAACAAGTATTAAAGAAATTCAAAAGTATTAAAAAAGATGTAAAAAATACATTTAGCAGCAAACAAAAATCATCTTTCTTCAAACAACATAAAAAAAGTATATTTAATGCTTTAGATGATGTACTAGAGTTTTACAGTGGAACTTGTATATTAGAAAGAGGCATTTTATATACACCAAAAAGAAGATTAGACTATTGGTTTCTTGAAAAAAACATATTGCTTGACGCCTCAGCAAATATTAACAATGTATATAAATTAAGAAAAAAACAATTTAAAGATATGTTAGGTAAACAGTTTCACGTACTAAACCACCAAAAGTGGACTATTGAACTAATAGAGATAAATACTACATCAACTACAAAAAAGTCTTATGACAATTTTTTTATAATATGTAATAGCATACTGTCAAAATTAAATAAAAAAAGGACTTTGGTTGTAACACAGATGTCAGAATGTATAGACAATGAGGGAAACAGAAAAACAGAATATTTTGATACACCATACCTTAATTACTTCCAAAATATGCTAGGAGATAATACATATAAATCCCTACAAAACGTTTTAATAGCCCATACATTTAATTTATCAGAGAAACAATATATTTTAGAATATTTGTATTATTCAAAAAAGAGATTAAATTCAGATGAAGACATCAAGGTTACAACACCTAACAGACGTAGGCAATTTTCTAATAAAGAAATAGAACAATATAAAATAGGTCGAATAGCAAACGAATTTTATCAGGCTATAAAACGTGTAAATCGTGATATGGAGGAAGATACAACAGCAGTAATAATCACAAAAGATGTAGAGGCAGTAAAGCTAGTAGGCACTATGCTAGACAACTATACACCAATTAATTCTACAGATAAATACAAAATAATATATAAAGAATCAGACAGTAATACATCAATTAAGAATAATACTTATGATACTAAAGCTATACAGATATTTAATGCAATACTACAAAATAAAATGGAAAATCTATCAAGTATAATAAAGGATAATATAAAATACATAAACAATACAATAATTCTAACAAAACAATGTTTACGAACAGAACTAGGAATTGAACACGCTCCAAATTTAGCACGTGAAGTCTTTAACAAATCAAATGTAAAACAATTCATTAAAGAAAACAATATAACTGTAGATACACGTAAGATAATATTCAAAATCAAAACGTAGCTGTCAGAGGTGGCAACTCGCCGTTGCACAAATGAAAATACGCTATCGCTATTCATTTTTTGGCTTTTTACTAACTTCGCTACGCTCCGTTAGTAAAAATTGGTAACCCCTTTTAATTTTTTTATATTTATATAAAGTTATCATTTACTATTATACTTTTATTAGAAATTTGATAACTTTGGAGAATTATATAATATATTGGGAGTTATACCTTATACACATAAGCTACGTTTTACTACGAAAACGAAGTAATTTCAATACATTGCAGTTACTTTGTTTTTCTATTTTAATATAAAAGTGAGGTATAAAGAGATTTTATAAAATCCTTTATTTGTAAGTGTTTTTGGGGGTTGATGATGTTATACCTCTTTTAATATAATTTTTGATTGATTTTGCAGGAGTGGACTATACCCCACATCTCAAAAATTAAAAATTTTGTTTTGTAAGTATATTTTAAGGAGTGTTATGTAGGACAGGGAAAATGCTCCATACCAATATATAAAAATCCCCACCCACCTACTTGGTAATATAGCCCTATCCCCTCATATATTAATTTTTGGGACGAAAAAAATTTGAAAAACTTTTGTAAAAAGTATTGACATACTACAATTCTTGTAGTATAATTGTAGTAGAGTAAGAAAGGGGGCTGTTATGAACGATAAAGCATTGAATATCAAAATACCCTCTAAACTATATGAACAACTAAAAGAGGAGGCAGAAAAGAAAAATGTTTCTTTAGCCTCAATAGTTAGACTAATCTGTTCAGAGTATTTTGAGAACAATTAAAAAAGGCATAGTGTAAATTTTTCGACGACCTACACTATACCACGAACACAAAACGAATTCTTGCAAACTCATCTTGTAATTTATATTATAGATGAAATTCACTTTGTTTGCAAGAGATTTGAAGAAATTTTTTGTAAAAGGAGTGAATTTTTATTATGGAATTAGAGCCAGTTTATTCAAATGTAAAAAGTTTTTATGGTAAAGCCAAAATAATTAGAGAGGACGGAAAAATAAAGCTAAAAAGCTATGAAACCATAGTAGCAACAATAGAAAACGGAAAACCACAAATAAACGGTTGGTATTCAGCTACTACAACAAGACACATTAAAGAATTTTTACAACAAATGGGCTTTGAGATTGGGACAAAAGCAAAACTAGAAAAATTATATTGTTAGGATTTGGGGGCTTATGCTCCCCCACCTACTAAATTTGAATGGAGGCTATTATGGAAAAAATAGAAATAAAAAGTTTATTTACAGATTGGCACGAAGTAAGCAAACAACACGCAAAGGACTATGTAAAGTTTTTATTAAGTAACATCACAACAAAAAAGAATAAAGAATTAATACAGTACATAGAAAGTCAAAAACTTAGAGGGATAACAATAAAAGAGTTATTTAAGGAGGTATAGAAAAATGCGAGAGTGTGAAAGAGCAAGTGTAAGAGTTGCAATAAAGAAAGCAAATAAAACAAATGATTTACAAGTAGGAACTAGAAGTATTTACGAATGGATTGAAAAAATGAAAGACAGTAATGTAGATATAGAAAGCGTTAGATTATGTTATAGAAAGTATATAAAAAGAGAAGAACTAAAAAGGCAAAAAGTTTTAAAATGGACTAGAGCAATGCAAAAAAGAATTTATTATTTTTATAATATACATAGTAAAGATGAATTTTGGAGGGAGGCAAAGTTTTGTGTAGATTATTTAATGGATAGACTAGACGGAAAGCCATTAACAGACAATATCTATATTAGAAAACAAGATAATCAAAGAGTTTTAGCTTGGGTAAATGACAAAATTGTTGATACAACATCGGCATATTGTATTAGAAATAAGAATTGGAAAAGATGTAAAGATAGCTTAAATTATTTAAAAAATTTATTATTAAGATTGGAGAATTTGGAAGATGATAAAAAATAAAAATCAATTAAAGATTAGATTAAAAGAAAATAAAGAAAGTTTATTATTTGAAACAATTAGAAATGATGTAAAACCTGAAAGAATAGGCACACAAAGAAAAGTTGGAAAAGTACAAACAAATGCTTTTACATTATTGACAGAAAATGAAAAAGGGGAATTTTTTGATAGTTGGACTTGGTATAACGATAATATAAAAATTGAAAATAATGTAATAAGTTATTTAGATAATAAAGGCAATCCGTTTGTACAGATTAAAATAATTGAAATTGCATAAATTAAATTTTGGCTTTTTTTTGGAAAATTACTTTATTATATAAATAAGGTGTTTACCAAAATTAAGCCAAAGTAAAAAATTTAAAAATTGGAGGAATAAAAAGTATGGAAACAATAACAAGGAGTGAATGGAAATCATTACCCAAAGATTATAAAACAATTATTAATAAACAAAAATACATCTTAAAGTTATTATATGGTGGTACTTGTCTTGTACCAGTAACAGTAATAAAAGATGAGGAGGCAAAACAAAATGAAACAATTAATAAATAAAGAAATAGGAAATCTTGACGATATAATAATGAATTTAGAATATGAATTGAACAAAAAAAATCATACAGAAGATAAAAAAAGATTAATAGATAATATTATTGAAAGGTATGCAAGATTAAGGCAAGAATTAATAG
>CATLFA010000004.1 GCA_949927585.1 uncultured Clostridiaceae bacterium | reverse complement strand
TTTAGAGGTAATTTATGAAAAAGAGAGAAAATAATAAATACACATATATGAAAAATTCAAAATTAAATATTTGGTGGATAATTATTATATTTATTTTAATGATTATAATGTCATTTATCTATATCAAGAACGTAAATAAATTAATATATCAACATATATATAGTAATGTAAAAGAGCTTAGTGAGCAAACTGCCACACAATTAAACCTTGCTATTCTAGAACAAGAAAGATTTGTAGAAATAATGATAGATTCTATTAATAGAGGTTACTTTAAAACAACAGAAGAAATTTTTGATAGGTATAAAAAAGATTTAGGAGACTATCATTTCACAAGACTTGTTATATTAGATAGACAAGGAAATGGAACAACCAGTGATGGACATATAGTTAATAATTATTCTGATATAGAAGAGTTTTTCAAACAAGATGAAATATATGTATCTGAAAACAAACCAAGTACTGTATCAAATAACCAAGTGAACATTTATTCAAAAACTTTTAAATTGAAGGGAAAAGATAGGGTATTAATGGCAACTATTAATACAGAAGACTATAAAAGTATTCTATTAAGAAAATTATTTGGTAAAGGTGGTACATACTTAATTAATAATAATGGAACAGTTTTAATAGATTCATTTGGAACAATAGAAGAAAAAAATGCAAACATATATGAATATATAAAAAATACATATCAATTAAAAAATGAACAAGCAAGAAAAATTGATAATATGAGGGACAGTATAAAAAGACATGAAGTAGGAACCTTTGATGTAAAATTAGGAAATGAGCCATACTTTATACATTATGAAAAAGTAAATATTAATGATTGGTATGTAATAACAACAGCAGCAAACAGTACAATTGCAAAAGAACTTATTATGCTAATTATTATACTACAAACAGTATGTTTACTAGTTACCCTTACTATTGTAGTTATTTGTATTTATATTAATGTTTCAAACCAAAAAAAGAACAAAAAAATATATAACATTGCGTATATTGACCCAATAACTCAACTAGGAAATGAGGCATACTTCAAAGAAAATGGAAATAGTTACTTACGAAATAATACAAAAAATAAATATATTATTTCATTAGATATAAATAAATTTAAAGCATTAAATAAAATTCATGGTTATGAATTTTGTAATAACATCTTAAAAGAACTTGGAGAGAAATTAGCAAATACATTACCAACAGATAATATTACTTGTAGAATTTCAGCAGATGTTTTTACTGCAGTATTTAGCTACAATAAAAACATCAAAAATTTACTTGATAAAATATTTAATCAAGTTTCAAAATTAAAAATAAATGGAAAGCAAATAAATATAAATTTATCAATTGGAATATATAAAATTACACCAGAAGACAAAGACATAAACACAGCTTTAGATAAAGCATATATGGCTCGTGCAAAAATAAAAGGTTTATATGATGAAAGTTATTACATATTTGACAATATACTTGAAAATCAATTAGTAGAAGAACAAAAAATAGAATCATCTATGGAAGAAGCTTTAAAAAATGAAGAATTCAAAATAGTATATCAACCTAAAATTTATACAAATAATGAAAAACTAGCTGGAGCAGAGGCACTAGTAAGATGGAGTAAAGATGGAAAAATGATTCCTCCAAGTGAATTTATTCCATTATTCGAAAAAAATAAATTTCTAGTAAAACTAGATTTATATATTTTTGAACAAGTATGTAAGGATTTAAAGAAATGGAAAGAAAAATATAATTACATTCCAACTATTTCAATAAATGTTTCTAAAACACATTTTGTTAATGAAAACTTTATAGAAGAATACGTAAAAATTACAGACAAATATAATATACAAAGAAGTAATATAGACTTAGAAATAACCGAAAGTGCCACAATTGACGAAGACATAGACGTATTAGAAGTAATGAAAAAAATAAAAGAAAAAGGCTTTATAATTTCAATAGATGACTTTGGAACAGGATATTCTTCACTTAGCATGTTGCAAACAATGCCAATAGACATTATAAAAATAGATAAAGTATTTGTAGATAAAGCAGATTTAAAAAGTGATAGAAACATTATTAATTATATTATGCTTATAGCTAACCGCCTTGGAGTAAAAACAATAGTAGAAGGTGTTGAAACTAAAGAACAAGTAGAATTTATAAAAAAGATAAAATGTGATATTATTCAAGGATATTATTATTCAAAGATATTAATGAAAGAAGAGTTTGAAGAGTATTTTAATAAACATAGATAAAAATAAATTATAAGGGTCGCCGCCATCGGCGACCCGTTATTAATTTAAAAATGAGGTCGCCTAGATTTAGGCGACTTTTTCTTTAAAAAAATAATTGTTAACCTTGACAAACAAATAAAATTATTATATAATGTTAACCAAAGTTAACAAATCAATCAAAAGGAGTAAAATAAATGATTAGCGGTTCATTAGAAGAATATTTAAAAACGATATATATATTAAAAAATGAAAAACAAGAAATACGAGTAACAGACATAGCTGAAAGAATGAATTGTACTAAGCCTAGTGTAAATAAAGCAGTAAAAAGTCTGCAAGCAAAAGAACTTATAAATTATGAAGTTTATGGAGATATAGAGTTAACGCAAGAAGGCGAAAAATTAGCAAAAAAAATATTAGAAGCTTATGATATAACATACATATTTTTAACAGAAATATTAAAAGTAGAAAAACAAAAGGCAGAAGAAGAAGCAATAAAAATTAAATCTGTATTAAATGACAATACATTAAACAAATTAACTAAATACATATATAAAACATTAGGATTAAATGAACTTAATTGTAATTACGATATTAATAAAGAAGAATGTAGAAACTGTAAGAAGAAAGTTTTAAAAAAGGTGTAGGTGTAAGTTTTGTGTCTATCTACAATAAATATGTAATAATAAAAAAATGAAAGGAAAAATTATGGACAGTACATTATTAGAAATAAAAGATTTATATGTAAATGCAGAAAATAAGGAAATTTTAAAAGGAATAAATTTAAAAATAAATAAAGGAGAAATTCATGTAATAATGGGACCAAACGGTTCTCGGAAAAAGTACAACAGCAAATGCAATATTAAATAACCCAGAATACACAAAAACAAAAGGAACAATTAACTTTGAAGGCGAAGATATAACAAACTGGAAAACAGATGAAATAGCAAGAAAAGGAATATTTATGTCATTCCAATTACCAGAAGAAATACCAGGAGTAACTGTTACAAACTTCCTAAAATATGCTAAAAACAAAGTAACAGGAAAACCAGTAAAAATATTCGAATTTAAAGAAGAACTTGCAAAATATATGGACGAACTAAATATGAACTCAAAAAACATGGAAAGAAGTCTAAATGTAGGATTCTCAGGCGGAGAAAAAAAGAAAAATGAAATTCTTCAAATGTTAGTACTAAACCCAAAACTAGCAATACTAGACGAAACAGATTCAGGTCTAGACGTAGATGCAATAAAAACAGTTTCAAAAGGAATAGAAATGTTCAAAAATGAAAATAATGGAATATTAATAATAACTCACAACACCAAAATTCTGCATAGCCTAAAAGTAGACTATGTCCATATTCTAGTAAACGGCAAAATAGTAAAAACAGGTTCACAAGAGTTAGCAAAGCAAATAGAAGAAAATGGATATTCTCAATATAAATAAACTAGCATTGGGTAGCTTTGGGGACGGTTTGTAATCGGAAACAAGATAGAAAATTAAAATAATTGCAAAACAAAAATAATAAGTATACAAATATTATAACAAATTTAACATAAATATGCAAATTCAGAAAGGAAAACAAAAATGTCAAAAACAAACATAGAAGAAATAAACCGAAACATCTACGACATAAAAAACAAAGACGAATATGAATTCAAAATAAAAAAAGGTTTAACACCAGAAATAATAGAAGAAATATCAAAACAAAAGAATGACCCAAACTGGATGAAAGAGTTTAGATTAAAAGCGCTAGAAGTGTATAATAAACTAGAGCTACCAACTTGGGGACCAGACTTATCAGAACTTAATATGGATGAAATAGCAACATATGTAAGACCAAAATCAAAACTAAATAACTCTTGGGAAGATGTACCAGAAGACATAAAAAACACCTTTGACAAACTAGGAATTCCAGAGGCAGAAAAGACATCTTTAGCAGGAGTAGGAGCACAATACGACTCAGAAGTAGTATACCATAGCATGAAAGAAGACTTGATAAAACAAGGTGTAATATACACAGATATGGAAACAGCAGTAAGAGAATACCCAGAGCTAGTAAAAGCACACTTTATGAAATGTGTACCAGTACATGACCACAAATTTGTAGCACTACATGGAGCAGTATGGTCAGGAGGTTCATTTGTATATGTACCAAAAAATGTAAATGTAGATATACCACTTCAATCGTATTTCAGACTAAACTCACCAGAATCAGGTCAATTTGAGCACACTCTAATAATAGTAGAAGAAGGTGCAAGTTTGCACTTTATAGAAGGCTGTAGTGCCCCAAAATATAATAAAGTAAATTTACATGCAGGCTGCGTAGAACTATATGTAAAAGACAACGCATATTTAAGATACTCAACGATAGAAAACTGGTCAAAAAATATGCTTAACCTAAACACAAAAAAAGCAATATGCGGAAAAAATGCACAAATAGATTGGGTATCAGGCTCATTCGGCTCAAAAATATCAATGCTATATCCAATGAGTATACTAAACGGAGAAGGAGCCAAAACAGAATTCACAGGAATATCATTTGCAGGAGCAGGTCAAGACCTAGACAATGGCTTTAAGGTAGTACATAATGCACCTAACACATCAAGTGTAGTAAATGCAAAATCAATATCAAAAAATGGAGGAAAATGTACCTATCGTTCACTAGTAAGAATAAACGAAAGTGCTAAAGGCTCAAAATCATCAGTATCATGTGAATCACTAATGCTAGACGATAAATCAATATCAGACACAATACCAACAAGTGATATACGAACAGACGACGTAGAATTCTCACACGAAGCAAAAATAGGAAAAATAAGTGACAAAACAATATTCTACCTAATGAGTAGAGGATTATCAGAAGAAGATGCAAAAGCCATGATAGTACGAGGTTTCGCCTATCCAATATCAAAAGAATTACCAATAGAATATGCCGTAGAAATGAACAACCTAATAAATCTAGAGCTAGAAGGCTCAATAGGGTAAAGAAGGAAATTTATTTGCCACCTTTGCGTATTAAATTATCCGCTCCCAGTCAGCAATATATTTTATTTTTTCCATTTCGCCCTCCAAGACAAGGGGTATTCCCCCGCCTCAAAGGGCTGTCGGGACTTCATTGCAAAAATAAAATATATTACTGACTTAGCGCTACTCTATAACTTTAAATATAGTACTTTACTATAGTATAAAAAATACTGCCTCAATTTCTGAGACAGTAATGAGAGTTTATATGAGCTATGTTTTTACTTACCATCAAATATGGTAAAAGTGCTGAACAATAAAAAATTTACAGTAATGAATACAACGTTTAAAATTGAAAATCCCATATAGAGTAATCCAATAACACAAATCAAAAATTCAATAGCCACAGCAGTACTCTTCTTCATAAAGCAAACCCCTCTCTTCAAATATAAGTTGTTTACTGTTACGCTACCATTATAACATATTTCACATAAATATGCAAACATAGAAAGGAAAACCAAAATGTCAAACCTAAAATTAAACGAAACCCCACTAAGAACCACACGAAACTACAACATAAACAATATAAAACTAGAAAATGTAAATATCCCAGAACAAATAGGAGAGTTTAAAAATGTTTTTATAACAGGTGCAAACTATAAAAATAACATAACTACATTAAAATTAACCTATGGACTATCACAAGAATTAGAAACACAAGTAGCAAACAAATCAAATCAAAAAATAAAAATACAAGTAGAGAATAGTGAAAATGCCCAAATAGACTTCAAATTTGATAAACAAAACACTAGGTTAGTAGAAAACATTGAAATAATAGCTGAACAAAATTCACAGCGGAACAATAACAATAAAATATGAATCAACCGAAAACATAGAGGCCTACCACAATGGAATAATAAATGTAATAGCTAAACCAAACTCTAACTTAAATATAATACTAGTAAATTTAATGAACACAAACTCAAACAATTTTATAGCTATACAAAATACTTTAGAAGAAAACTCAAATGTAACATATTGGATAGTAGACTTCGGAGGAAAAAACAGCATAACAAACTACTATTCCAACTTAATAGGAAAGTATTCAAAAAACAATATAAACACAATATATCTAGGAAAAGAGGAACAACAATTTGACTTAAACTACATAACCCATCTACAAAGTGAAAAAACAAATGTAAATATTCAAGTAGAAGGGGTACTAACAGACAAAGCTAAAAAGAACTTCAAAGGAACAATAGACTTCAAAAAAGGGGCAAAAAAAGCAGTGCGGAAACGAAGTAGAAGCCTGCACATTATTATCAAGCACAGCAAAATCAAAAGCTCTACCAATGTTACTATGTTCTGAAGAAGACGTAGAAGGAAACCATAGCACAAGCACACGGAAAAATAGGAAAAAAAGAACTATTTTATATAATGAGTAGAGGTTTCACACAAAAAGAAGCAAACAAATTAATAGTAAGAGCAAAATTTGATAAAATAATAGAAAACATAGAAAATGAAGAATTAAAATGTCAAATAGCAAAAGAGATAGATGAAAAATTAAATTAAGGAACACACAATAAAATAATTGGAGGAGAAAAGGTTATATTTATGAGAAAATATTTAATTAAAAGAGAAAAGGAAAAAATAATATGAACATAGAAGAAATAAAAAAAGACTTCCCGATATTGCAAAATAAACAAATAACATACTTAGATAGTGGTGCAACCACCCAAAAACCAATACAAGTAATAAAAGCAGTAGAAGAGTTTTATAAAAAATACAATGCCAACCCACATAGAGGAGCATATTCATTAAGTATAGAAGCCACAGAAGCTTACGAAAATACTAGAAAAAAGATAGCAGAATTTATAAATGCAAAATATCCAGAAGAAATAATATTTTCAAAAAATGCAACTGAAAGCTTAAATTTGATTGCCTATTCATATGGAATGGAAAACTTAGAAAAAGATGATGAAATAGTAATATCAATAATGGAACACCATTCAAACTTAGTACCATGGCAAAAGGTATGCAAACAAACAGGTGCAAAACTAAACTATATGTACATAAACAATAATTATGAAATTTCAGAAGAAGAAATAGAAAGCAAAATAACAGATAAAACAAAGATAGTTAGTATAACACATGTTTCAAACGTATTAGGAACAATAAACAACATAGAAAAAATAATAAAATATGCCCATAAAAAAGGAGCAATAGTAATAGTTGACGCCTCACAAAGTATACCACATATGAAAATAGATATAGAAAAACTTCGGCTGTGATTTCTTGATATTTTCAGGACATAAAATTCTAGCGCCACTTGGAATAGGAGTTCTATATGGAAAAAAAGAACTACTAAACAAAATGACCCCTTTTCTAATGGGTGGAGATATGATAGAATACGTTTACGAACAAGAAACAACCTTTGCACCACTACCAAATAAATTTGAAGCAGGAACCCAAAATATAGAAGGAGTAATAGGTTTAGGTTCAGCAATAGACTATATAGAAAATATAGGATATGATAATATACAAAAAATAGAAAAAGAAATAGTAGAATATGCAAAACAAGAGTTAGCAAAACTAGACTATGTAGAACTATATATAACACCAAATAATGAAAATCATTCAGGGGTAATATCTTTCAACATAAAAGGAATACACCCACATGATGTAGCTAGCATATTAGATAGTAAAGGAATATGTATTCGTTCAGGAAACCACTGTGCACAGCCACTAATGAGGTTTTTAGGAATAGACTCAACATGTAGAGCAAGTTTTTATTTCTATAATACAAAAGAAGATGTACATAAGCTAATAGAAGGCATAAACGAAGCTTATGAAATGTTTAGAAAATATATTAGTTAGTTCCCATTAGGGACGTTTCCTAATGGGAACTCTGACACTTTTGAGAAGTATATTACTAAAAATTGGAGGGCAGAATGCAGAAAATAAAATATATTACTTACTTGGAGCGGATTTTAATAGTAATAAATTATAAAAGGGAGAAAATGATGGAAGATTTATCAGATGTATACAATGAACTAATAATGGAACATAGTATGAACTCATATAACAAGAAAAAGCTAGAAAAAGCAGATTATGAGCAAATAGGACATAATCCTAATTGTGGAGATGAAATAACACTAGAAATAAAATTAAATGGAAATATAATTGAAGACATGGCATTTTCAGGACATGGTTGTGCTATATCGCAAGCCTCAACTTCAATAATGATAGATACATTAAAAGGAAAAACACTAGAAGAAGCAAAAGAAATTGTACAAACATTTATAGGAATGATAAAAAGAGAAATAGAAGACGAAGAAACTCTAAAGAAGCTAGAAGATTCAATAGCCTTCAAAAATGTATCAAATATGCCAGCAAGAGTAAAATGTGCATTACTTGCATGGCATACAATTGAAGAGATTATAAATAAAAATTAGAATATAAATTGGATGTAGGAGCGTGGCCTTGTGTCCGCCCATATTTAAATGAATGGAAAGAGACAAGCCCCCCTACATCTATAAAAATTAAATATAGAGGAAATAGAAAATGGAAAATAAAAAAGTACTATTAGGTATGAGTGGTGGAGTAGATAGTTCAGTAGCAGCCGTTCTACTACAAGAACAAGGTTATGAAGTAATAGGAACAACATTAGAACTATTTGCAGGAAGTAGTTGCTGTAATGTAAATACATATATAGATGCAAAAAATGTATGTAATTCATTAGGAGTACCACACTTTACCTATGATTATAAAGAAGAATTTAGGAAACATGTAATAGGTGATTTTATAGAATGCTATGCAAACTGCAAAACTCCAAACCCATGTATAGAATGTAATAAATATATGAAATTTGGAGCTATGTACGAAAAAACAAAAGAATTAGGTTGTACATATATAGCAACAGGACACTATGCTAAAACTGAATATAGTGAAGAATATGGTAGGTGGGTATTAAAAAAATCAAACGCAGGTAAAAAAGACCAAAGCTATGTATTATGGAATATACCAAAAGATTTAATACAATATGTGCTATTCCCACTAGCAGAATTTGAAGAAAAAGAGCAAATAAGACAAATTGCAAGAGAAAGAAACTTAAAAGTAGCAAACAAACCAGATAGTGAAGACATCTGCTTTGTACCAGATGGAAATTACAAAAAGTTTTTAGAAAATAATTCAGAAATAAAACCAAAAGAAGGAAATATAGTAAACAAAAAAGGAGAAATTTTAGGAAAACATACAGGTTTATACAATTACACAATAGGACAAAGAAAAGGCTTAGGAATTTCAAATTCAGTACCACTTTTTGTATTAGGTTTTAATAAAGAAAAAAATGAAGTAATAGTAGGAGAACAAAAAGAATTATATCAAAAAGAAATAACAGTAACAGATATAAACTTGTTGCTAGTAGATGAAATAAAAGAAGAAATGGAAGTAGAAGTAAAAACAAGATACTCAGCAAAACAAGCAAAAGCAAAAATAACAAAAGATGCAGACAAAATAAAAGTAATATTTGACGAGCCACAAAGAGCAATAACACCAGGACAATCAGCTGTATTTTATATAGGAGACACTGTACTAGGAGGAGGAAAAATATTATAATTTAAAAGAAGAACATGTATTTGTAAATTTAGGAAAACTTTTGGTGAATTGAAAAAGTAAATTTTGTTTGTAAAACTAAAGTCCAGTTGAAAAAGAAATGAGAAATTCAGCATTGCAAACAAGACAAATGGAAATTTTTTAAAATTGTGTAAGATTAATTTCTATTTGCCTAGTGTTATATTTTATTAAAGATGTTTCTAAGGTTTTAAATGTTTTAATAAAATTTTTATTTAATGTTTAAAAGGTATGGTTATAGTGTAACAATATCTTTTCTATCTTTTGTATATTTAATTTTTTTTAGTATTTCACTTCCATATAAAAATTCAAATGCTTCATTCTACATTTACTTCAAATAATTTATACTTTTCAAATTCAACACCTCTATCAGTTAATAAAAGTGAAGATAGTTTATAATAGTTTTCTCCTGACCTTAGAAACATCTATGTTCTATTATACTATATAGAAGTTAATCTTTAAATTTATTAATAGTGTAAAGTTAAATTAAGCTATTATATGTAGTAAACGGAATTTACTTTTAAATTTTACGTGAATTTAAAGTTACTATCAAAATATTAGACAATTGTTGACAAAAAATTAGCCTAAAAGTATAATATCGTTAAAGACAGATATGTCATAAGTTTAAGTTTCTTAAAAGAGTTAATAATAACTATATAATATTAGGGGGAACACAAATGAAAAAAACACATAATTCAGATACAACAAATAATTTAGAAGTAGAAAATGCTATAACATTGATATCACTAGTAATAACAATAATAATATTAATAATATTAGCAGGAGTAGGAATAAATTTAAGTTTAGGAGAAAATGGATTATTCAATAGAGCTAAATATGCAAAAGAAAAGCAAAATCAAATAAATGCAAGAGAAAAATTAGAAATTACATTGCTAGAAGCAAAAACAGAAAAAGAAGTTAATTCAGAATATAATAATAATAGTTTTTTAGATAATATATTAAAACAAAATGGTATATCAGTAAACGGTAATGTAGTAGGAGTAGATAACTATAAATTTATATTAGATAGAGACGAATTGATTATATTAGATGACATAGACAAAGATGTAAAAATCGATTATGAAATAAAATCAATAAATAAAAGTGATATAACTATATTAATAGATATAGAAAGCGAAGAAAGCATAATAGAACAAGTAGAATGTCCAAATGGCAATATTATATATTCAGACAATAAATATAAAGTTAATATTGAATATAATATAATACCAGACTTTGACTATGAATTTAGTATTACTACTGTTACAGGAAAAAAACTAAAGAAGATTATTAGAAAAGATTATACAGATGGTTTATTACAACAAATTGAAAAACGAGATGATATGGGAAATTTTACACTAGAAGTGGGAGGAAGAACTAAAGAAAATATTTATGAATCTGTTAAATATAATATTAATGCAATTAATCACAATGGAGATATGGTATTAGATGGAACAAATACATTTGAAGGAGCAACATTAAAAAATGGTATTTATTCTTTTGGAAATGTAAATGATATAGGAAATTCAACAGTAGTTTTAAAAGTAAATGGAAATTTAATAATTAATTCTAACATAACACTTACTTCAGTAAGTGGAAGTAATAATGGGCCTAAAGGGTTGATTATATATTGCACAGGAACATTAACTAATAATGGTACTATTACTATGAACAATAAGAGTGCCTATGTAACTGGTCAAAATATATATTTATATAAAAATACAAATAAGGAATATGATATGGTCAATGCATTAGGTGGAAATGCTGGAACTAGAGATATTGGAAACACAAGTGGAATAAGACGTGGAGGAGAAGGCAAAGCTGGAACTTCATATAATTCTTCTGGAGGTGGTCGGAGGAGTTGCAAATTCCTTTGATAGTGTAGGTGGATATGCAAAATCGGGAACATCATTTGGTGGACGGATATGGAGGAGGAGACAAATTCCCAAGTGGAAACAAAATTGGTGCTACTCAAGGATTAGGAGGGGGACTACTAATAATATATGCAGATACTATTCAAACAATAGGAAATATTAGTTCAAATGGAGGCTCAGGAACAAGCAATTATAATGATAAAGCTGGAGGACGGCGGAGGCGGTGGTTCTATAAGAATATTTATGAAAAACAATGAAAATATAGACTGCTCAAAAATAACTGTAAATGGAGGCTCTGGTGCTAGTAAGCCAAAAGCAGTAGGAGGAAAAGGAGGAATAGGAACTGCAACAGTAAGTATTATAGAAAAAGGAAACAGTATTTTATACTGGAAAAAATAAAATATAAATGAATAATAATAAATAAATTGAAAAGTAACAAGGAGCTTACATTTGTAAGCTCCTTATCTTTGGTCTATCACATGGTTATACTATGTGAAAATTATATCTTACATATAATGATGACACATATAGTCTAAATTAAGAGAAACAAAAACTTTAAACTTTTAATATATAAACTTCTTAAGAATTCCTAAATATTATTAATAAATTCTTAAACCACTTAAAAAACAAATAAATTGCTATATAATAAAAACAGAAAATTAAAGGAAAGAGGTAAAACAAATGGAAATAGTAAGAGTAGAAAACTTAAAAAAATATTATGGAAAAGGAGATACTTGTGTAAAAGCTTTAGATGATGTTTCCTTCTCAATAGAAAAAGGCGAATTTGTTGCAATAGTAGGCCCATCAGGCTCACGGTAAATCAACAATGCTACATATGTTAGGAGGTGTAGATAGGCCAAGTTCTGGAAAAGTATATATAAATGGAACAGATATAAATTCTTTAAAACAAGATGAACTAGCAATATTTAGAAGAAGAGAAATAGGTTTAATATATCAATTCTATAACTTAATACCAGTACTAAATGTAGAAGAAAATATAACACTTCCAGTTTTATTAGATAAAAAACAAGTAAATAAAAAAGACTTAGAAGAAATTCTACAAATTCTAGGTTTAAATGAAAGAAAAAAACACTTACCAAACCAACTATCAGGAGGGCAGCAACAACGTGTATCAATAGGAAGAAGCCTAATTACACACCCTTCAATAATACTAGCCGATGAGCCAACTGGAAATTTAGATAGTAAAAATTCAAGAGAAATATTAGACCTATTAAAAGAATCCAACAAACAATATAATCAAACCCTAATAATGATTACCCACGACATGAACATTGCCAAAGAAGCAGATAGAATAATATGGGTAGAAGATGGAAAAGTACGAGAGAATAGGGGGTAAGAACTTTGAAAATATTAAATGAAATAACAAAAAAATACTTAAAGCTAAATAGAAAAAGAAGCCTAGTAACTCTAATTGGAATAATTTTATCTGGAGCAATGATTAGTGCAGTAACAACACTTGCAGTAACTTTTCAAAGATTTATGCTAGATGTAGAAATATCACAAAGTGGAGAATGGGAAGCTATAATAGAAAATGTAAATTTAGAAGAATTACAAGAAATAAAACAAAATAAAAAACTAAAAGAAATACTAGTAATGGAGCCATTATCAATAGCAAAAAATGAGTATTCAGATGATGAATTCATAATGTTATATAAATATAGTAAAGAAGCCCTAACAAAAATGAATGGCGAAGTACTAAAAGGAAGAATGCCACAAAATGAAAATGAGATAGTTTTAAGTACTACATTTTTTGATGGAAAAGAAAATGAACCCAAAATAGGAGAAAAAGTAACCTTTACCTTAGGAAAAAGAATAGATGAAGGAAATGAACTACTATCACAAGCAAAAAGTGAAACAGAAGAATTTATAGAAAGTGAAAAACGAACATTTACAGTATGTGGGAAAATATATAGGCCAATATTTGAAAGCTCTACAGACCATTATACATCAGGAATAACCCTTCTAGAAAATGAAGAAGAAATAACATCAGAACTAGTAGATATAGGTATAATAAATAGAAAAGCAAAAGACGTATATAAAAACACAAAAGAGATTTGTGAAAATTTGAATACTGAGAGCACTCACAAAACTGACTATAACACATATGTACTAGCATATAAAGGAGTAAACCACAAAGCAGAATTTAATGGGACATTATATAGCATTTGCGCAATATTAATAACAGTTATAATAGTAGGCTCAGTATTAGTTATTTACAATAGTTTTGCAATATCAGTATCAGAAAGAAAAAAACAATTCGGAATGTTATCCTCAATAGGAGCAACAAGAAAACAAATAAAAAGAAGTGTGGTATATGAAGCAGTAGTTTTAGGAAGTATAGGAATACCAACAGGAATATTATCAGGAATAGCAGGAATAGGAATCACTTTAAAATTTGTAGATAATTTATTAAAGCCAATGTTAACAGATACAAACTGGGGATTTAAACTTACAATATCTTGGCCATCAATACTAATAGCTGCAATATTAATAGCATTTACAATATATCTATCAGTAATAATACCAGCAAAAAGAGCAAGTAAAATAAGTCCTATAGAAGCAATAAGGCAAACAACAGATATTAAAGTAAAACCAAAGAAATTAAGAACACCAAAAATAATAAGAAAAATATTTGGAATTCAAGGAGAACTTGCACTTAAAAATCTAAAAAGAAGTAAAAAAAGGTATAGAACAACAGTAATATCACTAGTAATAAGTATAGTATTATTCATGGCAACAACAGGCTTTGTAGGCTATATGTTTGAAGGTTTTGACACAATATATAAAACGGTAGACTACGACTATGAAATAAGACTAAACAAAACTGAAAAAACGGATGAACTATATGAAAAGATAAGTAATATAGAAAAAATAGAAGATATAATCAAATATAAATATATAGGCAAAACAATAGAAGTGCCAGTAAATAAGTTAAATGAAAAATTAAAAAATACTATAAATGAAGAAAGAAGAAAAAGTGAGCAAAACCCATTAGATGAAAATGGTACTTATAATTTATCGGCGTATATATATTGTTTAGATGAAAAAACATATAAAGACTATTTAAAAGAAACAGGAATAAATAACTTAAATCAAGATGAATTTATATTAGTAAATTATGCTAATTTGTTACAAGAATACAAAATAGAAACACAAATATTAAATTATAAAAATGGTGACGAAATACAAGTAACAAGATATAAATACGAATATGATGAATATGGAGATGAAACAAACAAAACAGAAGATGGTAGTTTCAAAATGAAATTTGCAAAAATAACACAAAAACTACCATTTACAATAGAAGGTTCAAGCTTTATAGGAAATACAATATTTATAACTTCAAAGGAGAATTTTGAAAAACTAAATAAAGATGATATGGAATTAGAAGAAACAGTAAGAATAAAGACAAAAGACGTAGCCTTATTAGAACAACAAATAGGAATGTTAAAAGAAAAATATCAAAATGAAGGATTAGAAAATAGCTTCAACATAAAAGAACAAATAGAGCAAATGAAAAACCTAAAACTAATAATTCAAATATTCCTATATGGCTTCATATTCCTAATATCAGCAATAGGAGTATCAAATGTATTTAATACAATATCAACAAATATAACACTAAGAAGGAGAGAATTTGCAAACCTAAAATCAATAGGAATGACAAACAAACAATTCAAACAAATGTTAGACTTAGAATGTATATTCTATGGAAGTAAGGCCCTACTATATGGACTGCCACTAGGAATACTAGTATGCTACCTACTAAACAATGCTTTCAGTGACATGATAGAATTTATGTTCAAAATACCATGGAATAGTATAATAATATGTATAATAGCGATATATGCAGTAGTATATGTAACAATGGTGTATGCAAGTAGGAAGGTAAAAAGAGAGAATATAATAGATGTAATAAGGGATGACAATATTTAGATGTCCCATAGGAGAATTACAATATATGATGGGATACATCGAAGAAGTTTAAAATAAATGAGTGGCTACAAGAGTTTAAGTAATAAAATAGAAAAAATAATAATTGCAATGATTTTATATTTTAGTGAAGAAATTAAAAGTTTACAAAATAGGTTGTAAAATGCAAGAAAATATGCTAATATTAACATAATGGCAATAGCTATGTTGAAACCGTTATAAAAATTATCACTTAAGGAGGTATAAACTATGAAACGGTATAAAGAAATGTGCTTGAGGCAAAAAACAGAAGGAACAAATGAAGAATTAATTATATTCGAGAACTATGTAAAACCACCGATTCCAGAAGGATACAAACATGTTTGTGGAGAATGGAACAATGGATTTGTAATTGAAAGAAGTTCTGATGGCAGTCAGTTTGTATGGATTCCTGTTGGATACTTAGAGCCAAATGGAACACTTGATGGAGTTTTATTTACCAAGAAGTTTGGAAGAAGAAATTATCGGAATAATAAATTTTTTGAATGCGAATATCATGAAACATTGAAGGACGAACTTGTATTGCAACTTGAAAGTGTCAAAAAATATGGAGGATTTTATATCTCTCGTTATAACATTTCCAAGAGTTTAGCAGGAAAACCGCAGTCGGTAAAAGGAGTTATGCCATGGGTAAACATCAATTTTGACGATGCCAAGGAAGTTGCATCTACTATCGAAAATAATGAAGCAGTTAAAAGTCATCTTACTTTTGGTGCTGAATATGATTCAGTACTGGAGTGGTTTATCAAATCAAATGCGAGAACTCGTATTGAGATTGCAGAGAATTCAACCAATTGGGGTAACCATTGGAATACAAAGAATCCCCCAAAAAAAGTACTCGAAACAGGAAGTAGTAAAGAATGGTGTACTAATAACATCTACGACTTTGCAGGTAATGTGGGTGAATGGACACAAGAACAGAAAGATAGTTGGTATTATATTATCCGCGGTGGTGATTACTCCTGTGATGGGAACTTTTTTCCTGTCTGTTATCGCAATTACTGCAATTCTTTTTTCAACTCTGGTGATACTGGTTTTCGTGCCACGCTTTATATTAAGTAGTACTGACTAATGTAAAAACATTCTAATTTGTTTCAAAACACAGATAAGAGGAGAGAACTTTGAAATTTCAAAGTCTCTCTTTCTTTTTATGTCCCATTGGGGATGTTTCCAAATGGGTAATCTGTCCCTTTTAGACAAATGATTATCTAATAGTTAATTTCATCTTGTAGGGGCCACACCCCTTATCAGTATACAATATCTTTTAAGAAATGTTATATAGTAGTGCCAGATGATGTATATAAATGGCATAATGAATTGATTACTAGGTAAAAAATAAAACACAAGTGTTGAATCTTCTTTGATACAACCTTTGCTTTTTATAGATAAAATCAACATAATATCTAAACGTGGAATATTTAAATGGAAGGTATATTAAACTACTTGAAAACAATATAAGTAATTGATATAATATACTAAAATAAGTAAAAGGAGAAGAAGTAAAGTGTTAGAACAATTTTCAAGAACAGAATTATTAATAGGAAAAGAAGGAATACAAAAGTTAAAAAATTCAAAGGTTATAATATATGGAATTGGAGGAGTAGGTTCATATATTGTTGAAGGTTTAGCTAGAGCAGGAATAGAACATATTATAATTGTTGATTATGATAAAGTAGATATTACTAATATAAATAGACAAATAGAGGCCCTACATTCTACAATAGGAAAGTATAAAGTAGATGTGATGAAACAAAGAATATTAGATATTAATCCACGTGCAACAGTAGAGGCATATAAACCAGATGAAATAGAAGGTGGAGAAGAACAATTAATTGATAGCTCTATCACCTATGTAGTTGATGCAATAGATACAATAACAAATAAAATAAAAGTAATAGAAAAAGCTAATAAAGAAAAAGTTAAAATAATATCAGCAACAGGGGCAGGAAACAAATTAAATCCAACTATGTTTGAAATAGCTGATATTTATAAAACATCAGTATGTCCAGTTTGTAGAATATTAAGAAAAGAGTTAAAGAAAAGAAATATAAAACATTTAAAAGTACTATATTCAAAAGAAGAACCAATAAAAGTAGAAGTTGATAATAAAGAAAAGACTTTAGGCAGTATATCATTTGTACCATCAGTAGCAGGTTTAATTATAGCATCAGAAGTTGTAAAAGATTTAATAAAATAAATGCCTAAAAATCAATAGTTATATTCCAATACCCCCTTATTTACAAAATACCTAAGGGGGGTATATAATGTATTAGGTGATTAAAAATGGAAAATGAAAAATGCTGTAATAAAAAAACACATAGAAGTAACGAAGAAAAGAAGCTTATTACAAATCGTTTAAGTAGAATTGAGGGGCAAGTAAAAGGAATAAAGAAAATGATAGAAGAAGACAAATATTGCAATGATGTATTAATTCAACTATCAGCAATCGAAAATTCTATAAAAAGTTTATCAAATCATATATTAGAAAACCATTTATATAGTTGTGTTACAAATGATTTAGAAAAAGGAAACTTAGAAATTATAGATGAGTTAATTAGTTTATTTAAAAAATTTAATAAATAATGAGAAAAGAGGAATAACATGGATAAAGTATTTGAAAGAAAAATAAATTATTATGAAACAGACAGAATGGGAGTAGTACATCATTCAAACTATATAAGGTACTTAGAAGAAGCTAGATGCTATTTTTTAGAGAATATAGGAATTCCATTTGAAGTATTAGAAGAAAATGGAATAACAATTCCAGTGTTAGGGGTAAATTGCAATTATAAGTATCATGTTACATTTGGAGATACTTTGCAAATTCGTGTATTTATAAAAGAATATACAGGAGTAAGAATGACAGTAGGCTATGATGTTAAAGAAAAAGAAACAGGAAAAGTAGTCATTGTAGCAGAAACAAAACATTGCTTTACAGACAAAAGTTTAAAACCAATAAACTTAAAAAAATATGCTCCAAAATTTAGTGACAAATTTATAAGTTTAATGGAAAAATAAGAAAATATAAAGAAAGAAGGTAATAAATAAAATGAAAGAAACTATAATAAAAGTACAAGGAATGGCATGTGAAGGATGTGAAAAAAGAATTCAAAAAGCTCTAAAAAATATGGAAGGAATAGAAAATGTAGTTGCCAACCATAAAGAAGGAACAGTTACTGTAATAGCAAATGAAACTCTAATTAATATTATAAAAGAAAAAATAGAAGATTTAGGGTTTATTGTCTTATAAAAATTTAAAAGAATAATAGAATAAAGGGTGCTTGTAGAATTTATTAGATATAAATACTTGAATAATAAAATATTTTATGTTATTATTTATATTAGAAACTTATTAAAAATCTGTATTACAAATGTAAAGGAGGTTTATTATGGTAGCAATAATAAGAAAGAGAGTATTATATCCAGAAAAAGATATATATGGTGAAGGCGAAATTGTAGCAATGGGATATATATCTAAAAAGAGTCCATATCCAATTTACACAGTAAGGTCTTATTCTCAATACTATTACGCTAATGTAGCTTTTCGGAAAACAATAATTATTAGATATGATGATACAAAATTAAGAAGGTTACAGCGTAAGATTAATAAAAAAGAAAAACAAGGATATATGACTTATGAACAAGGAGTAAAAATTATTTTAACAACTGTTTGCAATATGATTGAACAGCAGTTAATAGGAACATTCTTATAAACAAACAAAAAGCACCTAAAATAAGGTGCTTTTTGCATTGAAATAATAAGTAAAGGAGTTTAAAGGACTGTCCTCACCATTCTGAAATCGGAATGAAAGTGAATTTAATAATTGCTAAATAGTGAAAACTACAAAGCAATTCTATAAATTCGCATACTTATCTTCTAAGAGCTTTTTGTGTACTAGACGAAAATTCTAAGAATATAAGCAAGGACTATCCCTAATGTGTGGAAAAGATGAAAAAGATAATTTTAGAGATTGATGGAATGACGTGTAGTGCGTGTTCTAATGGATTAGAGAGATATCTGAATAAACAAAAGGGTATTGAAAGTGCTAGTGTAAATTTGATTATGGCCAATACTACTGTTGAGTATGATGAAAAAGTGTTAGACCAAAATAAAATTGAACAGTTTATTAAAGAAGCGGGATTTAAAAGTTTAGGATTGTTTAAGGAAATAAAGGTGGAAGAGAAGAACAAAACTGAAAAAGTTAAATTCTTTATTTTCTTAGTATTAGCAATTATTTTAATGTATGTTTCAATGGGACATATGGTAGGTTTGCCAATTATAGATGCATTGAATATGCATACACACCCAATTAATTATACAATAGTGTTATTTTTATTAACTACTTGTTTTATAGTGTATGGTTTTGATATTATAAAAAATGGATATAAAAACTTAATACACAAAACTCCTAATATGGATACTTTGGTAAGCATAGGTGTAATTAGTAGTTTAGCATATAGCTTATATAGTATGTTTATGGTAATAAAAGGAGAGCATTTCTATGTAGAAAATTTGTACTTTGAGTCAGCAGCAATTATTATATTTTTTATAAAATTAGGTAGATATATTGATGGAATAAGTAAAGATAAAACAAAAGAAGCTATTCAAAAATTAGTAAAAATAACTCCAAATGAAGCTACTATAAAAATTGATGGTAAAGAAAGAAGAGTAACAATAGATGAAGTTAATAAAGGTGATATTTTAGTGTGTAAACCAGGTGAAAAAATAGCAGTAGATGGCAAAATAACATTTCGGAAAAGCACATTTTGATGAAGCTTTTATTACAGGTGAAAGTATGCCAGCAAATAAAACAGTAGGAGAAAAGGTAATTGCAGGAAGTATCAATTATGATGGATATATAGAATATCAAGCAGAAAGAATAGGAAAAGAATCTACAATATCTGAAATTGTAAGGCTAGTGATAGAAGCTACAAACACAAAAGCTCCTATTGCAAAATTAGCAGATAAAGTAAGTGGCTATTTTGTGCCAGTCGTTATTTTGGTTGCAACAATTTCGTTTATAATATATCTTTTAATAGGTGCCTCATTTGCAGTAGCATTAAATGTATTTATAACCATTTTAGTAGTAGCATGCCCATGTAGCTTAGGTTTAGCAACTCCACTTGCTATTGTAGTAAGTGAAGGTTTGTGTGCAGAAAATGGAATATTAATAAAGAAGAGCGAAATACTAGAAAATGCTCAAAAAACAAACACTATTGTGTTTGACAAAACAGGAACATTAACATATGGAACTTTGAAAATAGCAAATGTAATTAATTATACTAATATGGAAGAAAAAGAAATATTAGCCTTAGCAGGAAGTATTGAAAAGAAAGGTACACACCCTATATCAAAGGCTTTTGTGGATTATTTAGAACAAAACAAAATAGAAACATTAGAAGTGGAAAATTATGAAGAAATAAGTGGCTATGGAGTATGTGGCGTAATTAATAATGAACAAATAATATTAGGAAATAGTAAAATACTTTCAAAATATGATATAGAAAATACGAATAAACAAGATGAAGAAAAACTTGCAAAAGCTGGAAATAGTATTATATATGTTGTAAAAAATAAAAAAATAATTTCAATAATAGGTGTAAGTGATATTATAAGAAAAGATGCAAAAGATGTTATAGATACTTTAAACGAAAACAAAGTAGAAGTAATAATGTTAACAGGCGATAATAAAGAAGCGGCAGAAAAAATTGCAAAAGAGATAGGAATAGAAAAAGTAATAGCAAACGTATTACCAACACAAAAATTAGAAGTAATTAAAAATTTAAAAGAAGAAAACAAATTTGTACTAATGTGTGGCGATGGAATAAACGATAGCCCAGCATTAGCCATGGCAAACATTGGAGTAAGTGTAAACAGTGGTACAGACATAGCAATGGACTCATCAGACGTAATACTAACAAGAAACGACCTAAACTCAATTATAAACCTAATACACATTAGTAAAAAAACAATAAGAAATATAAAACAAAACCTATTCTGGGCATTTTTCTACAATGTACTAATGTTGCCAGTTGCAATAGGGTTACTTACACCAATAGGGATAACAATAAATCCAATGATAGCAAGTGTTGCAATGGTAATAAGTAGTTTTACAGTTATATTGAATGCGTTAAGGCTTAAGAATGTAAAGTTAAATTAATAATAAATAAGAAATGTTAGAAGTGGTAGTAGCAGTTATTGAAATATTTGTAAATAACAAATTATTTGAAGCTAGAAATAAAAAATAAATAAGGAGAAAAAAGTAAAAATGAAAGTACAATTAGTAGGTACAGGAGCAATATATACAAAATATAATAGTGCATGCACATTAATAAATCAAGAATTAATAGTAGATATGCCAAATGGAACATTAAAACAATTATTAAAAAGTAATAATAATCCAGAAAAAATAAAAACAATATTAATTACACATATGCATGGTGACCATATAGCAGATATACCATTTTTCTTAAAATATGTATATAACTATATAAAGATAAATAATGAAATTGCAATAATAGGGCCCAAAGGAATAGAAGATAAAGTAATAGAATTATTTACAGCATATAGGTTTGAAGATAGGGAAGAAATACAAGAATTTCTTAATGTAAAATTTATAGAATTAAAAGAGAAGGAGCATGAAATAGAATTAGAAGGCTATAAAATAAAAGCAATACAAGTATCACATGGAGAAGAAAAGCCAGCATATGGCTATAATATAAATAATATTGTAGGTTGTACTGGAGATAGCGGAATATGTAATGGGGTAGAAAAATTAATTGAGAATAGTAAAGTCACAATTGCAGATACTTCTTTAAGAGAAGGAGACCACTGTCATATGGGAATAGATAATATAAAATATTTAGCAAAAAAATATGATAAACAAATAATAGCAACACATTTAAGAGATACAACTAGAGAAGAACTAAAAAAAGAAGAAAATAGAAATATTTTAGTAGTAGAAGATGGATATCAGTTCGAAATATAAGAAAATAAAAATAAGTAAATTATATGTTATAATTTACTTATTTTACACTGTATAAAGCAAAAAAACATGTTAGGAAATTAAATAACATTTATATTGAAAAATTGTAGCCAAGTTAGATTCATATTTTGCGAAGCCCAAATATCCAATACTCAATATTAAATATGTTTAAATAATTTAATAAATCTCTGTTATTTTTAAATTAAATTTATCCTCAAAGACTTTCTTTTTAGCAATATATTCCTTAGTTTTAAAACCTTTAACATCAATAACTTCAGTAGAGCCATCTTTGTGAAAAACAATAAAGTCAGCCTTATATTTTAAACTAGGAGCTAAAATAAAAGTAGGTTGCAAACAAAAACCATTAATTTCTTTTGCTTGTAATTTTAATTTAAGTTCACAATAATAATCAGCTTCTTTTTGACTATCAAAAGTATGACCATCAACAGAAGCCTTATTGGCTCTATATTTACTTTTTCTTTTCTTACTATCTGTAAAATTTTTATAATCCTCAACACTCCAATGTTCCATAATAAAACTCCTATTAAAATTTAAACAAATTTATTATAAACAAAAAAGAAAAAAAGTGCAAGAGAAGATATTTAATTTTTATATTACATCCTAAAAGCGGACTATATTACAGGAACTGTAAATTATAACATATTTACAAATATTTTTTCAAAGTTTCAATACTATCTTCTTGCATAACAACAAAATCATTTAAAACATTTTTCACATCTTCAGCAGCATTAGGATTTCGATTAATAAGTCTTCTACCTTCAATAATACCCATATTAGTTCCTTGTATTAATAGTTCAGAAAGCTTAGAATTACTATTATCAGCAATAGTTTTCATTTGTACACCATACCAAGTCATAGCTTTATTCATAGCATTTGTTTCATGAGGCTCTTTGCTACTAAAATTAGAATATATATCATTAACTCTATTAGATATTTTTTTGTATTTATTATATTCAATGTCTAAGACTTCCTTAAAAATATCATCTTTAACTTTTTCTGAAACAAAAGATATTGCATCCATTCCCATAGTAGCACCTTTATTAATTTCATCTAAAATATTTAAATTTTGATTTTCCATATCAAATCACATTCCTTTCACAATATTAATTATAATACTAATATATCCAAAATTTACAAAATAAAACGAAAGAAGCAGAAAAACTTATATTAAAAGTTTTTCTACTTCTTTGTAAATATTAGTACTTACTTAATATTTTTCTAATATCTGATATAGTTTTTGAAAGTTCAGAAGCTTTATTTAAAACAGATGGACAGTTCTCAGCTTTTTCATAGATGGAATCTATTACAACTTTTAATGATTCAGACATCTTAAAATTAGTATTACTAATAAGAGCATCAAGAATAATAAAATCACAATGCCAGAAAACAGAGTTTACTGCCGGAATAAGCATCTTATACAATAAATCTGAGGGGGTATTTGAATCCTTAGCTACCCATTGCCTTAACGGCCAATAATCCGAAGTTGAAAGATATACTCTAACACTATCTTCTAATACCAAATGAGGAATAGAAAGTATCTCAAGAATTAAATCACAGTTAACAACAATGCGACCTATTAAAAGAAATTTAAGTGTTTCATTTAACGTTACAGAAGAACAGTCTGATATATTATTACGAGCCAGCTGTTTAACGGTATTATATTTAGAAGAAAGTGCTTCACAAATAAAAACATCTTTGTTATCTAAAAACATTCTTGCCTGACCTTCACCAGTTAAATTAGAAAAAGGGATTTCCATGTCATAGCTTAACTCTTCATTCCGAATAGGTATTCCTTTAACTTTAATACTCATAGATTTTCCTCCTTATAATTACAATAAGAGAATTGACAGTTACAATATAACTTAGAAAATTATAACATAATATTATGCAAAAGTCAAAAAAACATTAAAAAGTTTTGACAAATAAAAATTAATATGTTAAAATTACAAACGTGGCAAATGGAAACGAACATTATTTTTAAGTAATGATTAACGAACAACACAGAATAAAAATGTGTTGTATTTTTGTGCGTAATAAGAAGTTATAAGTTGAAATATTAGGTAAATTCTTGGAAGAAGTTACCTAATAAAAATGTAACTTCTATAAAATTAGAAATTAATAGCGAACAGTACACGCTTTGTGTAAGAAAGGAGAAGAGAAGGTTGGAAAAAGAAGAAAATATTTTAGGAAAAGAGAAAATAGGAAAATTAATTAGAAAATTTTCTGTTCCATGTATTATATCTTTATTAGTAAACTCTTTATATAATATAGTTGACCAAATATTTATTGGTTGGGGAGTAGGATATTTAGGAAATGGAGCAACTAATATAGTTTTCCCATTAACTATGGTATGTTTAGCTTTTGCACTAATGTTTGGAGATGGAACATCAGCATATTTAAGTTTAAGACTAGGAGAAAAGAAAGAAAAAGAAGCAGGTAAAGGTGTTGGAAATGGTATAGCAATATCAATAATAGTAGCAGTACTTTTATGTACAGTAACATTAATATTTTTACCACAAATATTAAACTTATTTGGTTGCACACAAGCTCTAAGAGAATATGCTTTGAATTATGGCTATATAATAGGTGTAGGCTTGCCATTTATGATGGTAGGAACAACTTTAAATTCAATAATAAGAGCAGATGGAAATCCAAAATATGCAATGACATCAATGGTAACAGGTGCAATTTTAAATATCATATTAGACCCAATATTTATATTTGTATTTAAAATGGGAGTACAAGGTGCAGCAATAGCAACTGTTATAAGTCAAATAGTAACATTTGCAATTAATATAATGTATATAAAGAAGTTTAAATCTATAAAAATAGGAAAAGAAGAATTTAAACTAAAACCAACTGTAATTCAAAAAGTATCAGCTTTAGGAATAAGTAGTTTTATTACACAAATAAGTATAGTATTTGTAATAGCAGTTGAAAATAATCTACTTGGAAAATATGGAGCGAATTCAAAATTTGGTTCAGAAATACCAATTACTGTATTGGGAATTGTTATGAAAATAAGCCAAATATTAAACAGTATAGTAATAGGAATTGCAGCAGGTTCACAGCCAATACTAGGTTACAACTATGGTGCAGCAAAAATGGATAGAGTAAAGCAAACCTTAAAAATAGTACTAGGAACAAGTGTAATAATAAGTACAATAGCATTTATACTATTCCAAACAATACCAGATAAATTAATAGTGGTTTTTGGTAGTGGTGATGCACTATATATGGAATTTGCATGTATATCATTTAGAATATATTTAATGCTATGTATATGTAATGGAATACAAATTCCAGCAGGAATATTCTTCCAAGCAATAGGAAAAAGCGCAAAAAGTGCAATACTTTCATTATCAAGACAGATACTATTCTTAATACCAGCAATGGTGGTACTTGGAGAATTATTTGGAATAAAAGGTTTCCTATATTCAGGACCATTTGCAGATGGTTTAGCCTTCATAATAGCAGGATTATTACTTGTAATTGAAATAAAACATCTTGGAAAAGAAAAAACAAAAAGTGAAGCTTTAGAAAATAATACATTAAAACATAATAAACTAGATAAACATATGGTAATAACAATATCAAGAGAATATGGCTCAGGTGGAAGATATGTAGGAAGACTAATTGCAGATAAACTAGGAATAAAATTTTATGATAAAGAAATAATAACAAAACTAGCAGAAAAAACAGGATTATCAGAAGAATATATAGAAAATAATGAGCAAAAGAAAGAAACATTAGCAAACCTAAATAATGGATATTACTTTGGGTTAAACAATAGTGATGAACTATTCTTAAAAGAATCAGAATTAATAAAAGAGTTATCAAGCAAAGAATCTTGTGTAATAATAGGAAGATGTGCAGACTTTATATTGAAAGACAGAAAAAATGTAATAAAAGTATTCATATATAGCAACATGGAAGATAAAATAAATAGAGCAACTAAATTTTATAAACTAGATAAAGAAAAAGCACAAAAAGAAATAACAAGAGTAGATAAATTAAGAGCAAACCATTATAAATACTATGCGCAGAAAAAATGGAATGACCATTTAAATTATGACATATGTATAAATACAGCAACATTAGGAGTAGAAAAATCAGCAGAATTAGTATGTAATGTGATAAATCAAGAAAAAGCAATACTATAATAGTAAAAAATGAAAAAGAATTGTAGGGGCGACTAATAGTCGTTCACTTTTCAAAGAATTACACTGAATTTTTATTTAAGTAATTTCATTGGAGTGTGGACAGCTAATAGATGCCCCTAATCTATAATAAGTATATTAAAAAAATAAAGAATCAGCAAAACTTGTATCTAAAAAATAATATATGTTATAATAATAAAAACGAAACAAAAGGAGAAAGCATATGAAAAAAATAAAAAAATTAATAATAGCAATAATTACATTAACAATAATCGTAATAATAATGGTATTTGGAATAAATCAATATGTAAAATTAGTTGCAAGTAAAAATATCATACAAGAAGTAGAAAATGCAAATAAATCAGATGCTATATTAGTATTAGGTTGCCAAGTAATGGAAGATGGTTCTTTAAGTTTAATGCTAAAAGATAGACTAGATAAAGCAATAGAATTATATAAACAAGGAATAGCAGAAAAGATAATAGTATCAGGAGACCATGGAAGAGAAGAATATGACGAAGTAAATGCTATGAAAACCTATCTAATTGAAAACGAAATACCAAGTGAAAATATATTTATGGACCATGCAGGTTTTTCAACCTATGAAAGCTTATATAGAGCTGATTACATATTCAAAGTAAAAAAGTTAACAGTAGTAACACAAGAATATCACCTATATAGAGCAGTATATATAGGAAATAAATTAGGAATAGAAACTTATGGAGTACCAGCAATAAAAACTGGGTATTACGGGCAGACTTCAAGAGAAATAAGAGAAATTCTAGCAAGAGATAAAGATTTTGTAAAATGCATTTTTAAATCAAAACCAACATATTTGGGAGAAAGTATACCTGTAAGTGGGAATGGAGATTTAACAAATGACTAAAAAGAAACATAAAAAATTATAAGTAAGATGTTTAAATTTAATTATTAAGTAAAAGAGTATTAAAAATCGATATTCCTTTAAACAATTTATAATAATTAAAAACGAAAATAGATATTGAAAAATATCTTGATAATATTGAATTGGTTGCTTGTCAGTGGAGAATCTGATATAAATGCTAGAGTATTTAATTATGATTGGGCATTAGATATTAGAGAACAATGTATAAGAAAAAATGTTAATTTTTAATTTAGACAATGTGGAACTTATACAATAAAAGATGGAAAACAATATAAAATACAGACAAAAGATTTGTGCAAACAAGCAAAATTAGTAAATATTGATTATAAAAGTAATCGCTAAATTACAATAAGTAGGGCAGGTAATTGAGTTGAAAATTACTTGTCCTTTATGATATAATCGAAATACAAGATAGTAAGTTATAGAGGAGATGATAAATTGGATATAGAAGTTAATAATATAAAAATTCATTATGAAGTTTTAGGAAACGGAAAACCTGTAATTTTATTGAATCCAAATAGTATTAATACAGGACTTATGAAATTTATAGCAAATAGGTTAAAAGATAGATACAAAGTATATCTTTTTGATAGAAGATGTTGCGGAAAAAGTGAAAAAAACTGTACTTTAAATTATGAAGAATCAGCAAAAGATATATATGAATTTATAAATAAATTGAATATAGACAAGCCTTATTTACTAGGTTGTAGTGGTGGGGGAACTGTTGCGTTAAATGTAGCAATTCATTATCCAAAAATTATTTCTAAATTAGTGATATGTAGTGGTGTTGCAAGAAATAATATTATCAAAAAACCTAATTATGCAAAAGTTATGGAAAAGATCCCTTTTTATCCAAGTAAAAAGAGTAACGAAATGTTTGAAAAATTAAATTATGAAGCACATTCTATAACAAAAGATGAATTAGGAATTATAATAGTGCCAACTTTAGTATTTAATGGTGGTGAAAAAGATATAGTTCCAAAAAACGAGGCTGAATATATTTCTAATAATATAAATCATTCAGAATTAGTTATATTAGAAAAAGCAGGACATTGTAATTATGTTTTTAAAAATAAATTATTTTATGAGAAGTTATTTAAGTTTTTAGAACAGTAATACAAATTACAGGAGTGTGAAAAATTATGAGAGATGCAGAAAAAACTATTGGAAATATGATAGACAAGCAAAGTATTTGCTATATAAGTTCTATTGATAAAGATGGATTTCCAAATACCAAAGCAATGCTAAAACCTAGAAAAAGAAATGGAATAAAGGAAATTTATTTTTCAACGAATACATCTTCATTAAAGGTGCAATCATTTAAGAATAATCCAAAGGCTTGTGTTTATTTTTGTGATAAGAGATTTTATAGAGGAATAATGCTTAAAGGGACAGTAGAAGTTTTAGAAGATAAAAAATCAAAAGAAATGATATGGCAATTTGGTGATAAAATGTATTATAAAGAAGGGGTAACTGATCCAGATTACTGTGTATTAAAGTTTACTTCTATTTCAGCAAGATATTATAGTGATTTTAAATCAGAAGATATAGAAATATAACGATAAAGAGTAAAAAATATATAATAACAATAGAACAAATTGAAAAATTATAATTTTGGAGAATCAGCTATTGCAAACAAAAAAACAATATAGTATAATAGTTATAGTTAAATTTAATTATGTTTTAAAAAGAAACCAAGTAATAATTTTATAGTTACAACAAATAAAGAGAGGTAGTGCTTTGCTGGAAACTATCAGAATATAAAATTATGAAATACAATTCTTATAGTAATTACGTACAAGCTACGAACAGCTTATAATAAGGTATAAACAAATTTATACAAATAAAGGTGGTACCACGAGTCAAATCGTCCTTTAAAATGAGGCGGTTTGGCTCTTTTGTTAAAGATAGAAGAAATTTGTTTTATCTGTAGGGTGCGGGCCTTGTGTCCTCCTAGTTTGAAAAATACAATAAAATAAATACACCTAAAAAGGGGTAAACTTAGAGGCCTACCCCTACAATCTAAATTCAAAATATGAGAAAGGAATGAAAAAAATGACACTAGTAGAAGAACTAAAATGGAGAGGGCTAATAAAAGATATTTCTAGTCCAGATTTAGAAGAAAAATTAAATAAAGGAGGATTAACTTTCTATATAGGAACAGATCCAACAGCAGATAGTCTACATGTAGGACATTTATCAAGCTTTTTAATTTCAAAAAGATTAAAAGATGCAGGACATACACCAATACTTTTAGTAGGTGGAGGAACAGGCATGATAGGTGACCCACGCCCAACAACAGAAAGAGCAATGATAGGAAAAGAAGAAGTAACAGCAAATTTTGAAAAACTAAAAGCACAAGTAGAAAAAATATTTGGTTTTGAAGTAGTAAACAACAACGATTGGTATAAAGATATAAATGTAATAGATTTTTTAAGAGACTATGGAAAATATTTTAATGTAAACTATATGTTAGATAAAGACATAATAAGAAGAAGATTAGATTCAGGAATAACTTATACAGAATTTTCATACATGATATTACAAGCATTAGACTTTAAATATTTACACGAACACAAAAATGTAGATTTACAATGTGCAGGTTCAGACCAATGGGGAAATATAACAGCAGGAATAGATTTAATAAGAAAATCTACTGGCGATGAAGTATATGGTTTCACAATGCCATTAGTAACAGACTCACAAGGAAAGAAATTTGGGAAAAGCGAAGGAAATGCATTATGGTTAGATAAAGAAAAAACATCAAGCTACAAACTATATCAATTCTTTACAAACGTAGAAGACAGCATGGTAATAGATTACTTAAAAATATACACATTCCTATCAAAAGAGGAAATAGAAGAATATGAAAGAAAAAATAATGAACATCCAGAATATAGAGAAGCACACAAAGCACTAGCAAGAGAAATAATAACTTTCTTACACGGAAAAGAAGAATATGAAAGAGCAGTAAACCTAGCAGATCACCTATTCAATAATAAATTTAGTGATTTAACTAAAAAAGATATAGAAGACTTATTTGGAAATGAGCAAATAAAAGAAGTAGAAGCAAATCAAACAATAGCCGATTTAGCCGTAAACATAGGAGCAGCTTCAAGTAAAAGAGAAGCAAGAGAATTTATAGCAAATGGCGCAATATCAGTAAACGGCGAAAAAATAACAGATGCTAGCACAATAATAGATGAAAATATGTTTATAGAAGGAACATATATAATAGTAAAAAGAGGAAAGAAAAATTCGTATATAGGAAAGAAAAAGTAAATTAATATAAAAAATAATGGAGAAATTTTCTCCATTATTTTTTATATTTGAATCGTTTTATACTTCTTTTGGTGAATACAAAAATACAATATATTCATTATTGAGCCTTATAAGAGATAAAGCCTCTTTACAAGGATTGAAATAATTCTTAAATTGAACATTTTTACCATCCTGAATTAAAATACTACCGTCATTATTCCAATTTCTAACAATAGTAAAAACGTCACAAAGACAATTTTCAACACATACACAAATATTTAATTCTTTGATATTTTCCTTTAACCAACACCGATTTTCATACTCAATACTCTTTCTACGAGAATCATCTAAAACCTGTATAACCAATTCAACTGGTTGTGCCATAAAAATACCTCCCTATAATTATAAAAAGACAAATATTATAAGTTACATAAACATTATAATATAGAATAAAAAAGTCAACATAAAAAATAGAAAAACTAAAAAAATGAAGAATACTTGACTATTTATGTAAAATAATATATAATATAGAAAATTTAATTATCTTGCTAAAAGCAAGTTTATATAAAGTAACTCGTAAATAATAATTTATTAAGGAGGAAATGCATATGTTAATTCTTATTTTTTGTATTGCATTAGTATTAGACATTGTATCTCACATTCTTTATTACAAGGTAAATAGTTATGAGTTGAAACATATGTTTAAAGAATTTGCTTCAATTGGATATATTATAGCGAGAATATCTTTTTTAATTTTTATATTTATGGTGCCAGGAGTGGCAACAGCAGGGAAAATAGATGAAAAGATAGCAATGTATGAAGAAGAAAATGGAAAAATTGAAGCTCAAATGGATGTTCTTGTAGAAAAATATATGAAATATGAGCAAGAGACATTTTTAGATTTTAAAGCTGAAGAAAGTTCTATTACATTAGTAGCATTAATACCAGATTTAAAATCTGATGAATTAGTGAAAACACAAATAAATGTATACATAAACAACAACGCAAAAATTAAAGAACTGAAAGAAGACAAAATTAACATGCAAACCAAAAGATGGATTCTGTTTTTTAAAAAGTAAATAAAAAATAATGGAGAAAAATTTCTCCATTATTTTTTATATATAATAGTTTTATAATTGTTTTATTGATAACTAAAGCTTTTTATGGTAAGATTAGAAAAATAGAAAATAAAAGGAGAAATTTTATGAAAAATAAAAAAATATTAATACCAATAATAATACTTATATTTGTAGTAATTGCAACAGTTGTAGTAATACTATTGAACAAACAAAAAGTAAGACCAGAAGTTATATTAAAAGATTATATGTCACATATAACAAATAAAGAATATGAACAAATGTATGAACTAACAACTAAAGAAACTTCAAAAGAAGAATATATAACAAGAAATAAAAACATATATGAAGGAATAGAAGTAAGCAAAATAGATATTAATGTTGCAAAAACTTCAAAAAAAGGTAAAGAAGCACAAGTTATATATACAACAGTAATGGACACTATAGCGGGAGAAATAAGTTTTTCAAATACGGTAAATTTAATTAAAGAAAATGATACATATAAAATAAAATGGTCTTCAAATATAATTTTTCCAAACTTAAATAATGAATACAAAGTTAGGGTATCTACTCTAAGTGGAAAAAGAGGAAAAATATTAGATAGAAATGGTAGCATTTTAGCAGGTGAGCAGACTGCATCACAAATAGGTTTTGTACCAGGAAAAATGAATGAAACTACTAAAGAACAAGATATAAAAATTGTGGCAAATTTACTAAATATGTCTGAAGAAACTATAAAGAAAAGTTTATCTGCATCATATGTAAAGGAAGATACTTTTGTTCCATTACGAACAGTATTAAAAAATGAAACACAGTTAAAACAAAAACTACTAGAAGTTAAAGGTATTAAAATAATTGATACAGAAGAAAGAATATATAATTTAGGAGAAGCAACATCTGGGTTATTAGGATATGTACAAGGAATAAACGCAGAAGAACTAGAAGAAAAGAAAGCAGATAGCTATACTGCAAACAGTATAATAGGCAAATCTGGTTTAGAAAGAACATATGAAAGTAGATTACGTGGTATAGACGGAGTAGAAATATATATAACAGATTCAAATGGAAGTAAAATAAAAACAATAGCTAAAAGAGATTTAAAAAATGGAGAAGATATAAAACTTACAATAGATTCTAACATTCAGTCAAAATTATATGAGCAATTTAAACAAGATAAAAGCACATCAGTTGCAATAAATCCAAAAACAGGCGAAATACTTGCACTAGTTAGCACACCAACCTTTAATTCAAATGATTTTAGTTTAGGAATGACTACAAATAAATGGAATGAATTATCAAATAATGAAAATAAACCATTATATAATAGGTTTTTAGCAAGCTATGCACCAGGTTCAGCATTTAAACCAATAACAGGTGCAGTAGGTTTAGATACAAACAGCTTTACAGAAGAAGATGACTTTGGAGCAAGTGGAACAAAATGGCAAAAGGACTCAAGTTGGAGAGATTTTTATATAACAACACTTGCCACATATAGTGGAAAAGCCAATTTACAAAACGCATTAATTTACTCAGACAATATATATTTTGCAAAAGCAGCATTACGAATAGGAAAAGATAAATTTACACAAAATTTAAGCAATATAGGATTTAATAAAGAAATTCAAACACCACTAGGAACTATAAAATCAAGCTATTCTAACAATGACACATTTGCAAACGAAACACAGCTTGCAAACAGTGGCTATGGACAAGCAGAAGTTTTAGCAAACCCAATTCATATGGCAATGGTATATTCAGCATTTGTAAATGAAGGAAATATAATCAACGTTTGCTTAGAATATAAAGAAGATACAACGATTTCATATTATAAAGAAAATGCATTTAGTAAAGAAACTGCAAATAAAATAAAAGAAAGTTTAATACAAGTAGTAGAAAACCCAAATGGAACAGCTCACAGTGCCAAAATAGAAGGGCTAACAATAGCCGGAAAGACAGGAACAGCAGAAATTAAAGCATCAAAAGACGACAAAGGAGGAATAGAATTAGGCTGGTACAACACATTTATAGCAGACGAAAATAGTGGAAAACAATTATTAATAGTAAGTATGGTAGAAGATGTACAGTCAAGAGGAGGAAGCCATTATGTAGTAGATAAAGTAAAAGATTTATTGAAATAGAAGGAGTAACAATTGACAAAATTAACATAAAATGTTATACTATAAAAAGTAATATATATAATAAATAGGAGGTAAATACCAATTATAATTTAAGTTTTATAATACATTTAAGGAGGAAGGACAACATGAACGAATTAGAACTTTTAAAGCAGTCAATGGATGTTTAAATACATCTACTAGAGCAAAAGCTTGAATTAAAAAAAGACAAAAAAATTATTAAAGAAAAATTTTCATTTATATCATAAGGAGGAAAACATAACTATGTCAGAGTGGAAAAGATTATTAAATGAACTTGCTGAACTTCGGGAGGAAAACGAAAAACTCAGAAATAAAGTTGGGGACCTTGAAAATGAAAATGCTAAACTTAAAGAAAAAATGTATGATATCAAAATAGAAGAGATTGTATAACACAAAAAAGCAAAGGGCACTGTCCTTTGCTTTTTTATGTTTTCTAATTTCTTCTCTTCCCAAAAATAGAAAGTATACGAAGAAAAATATTTATAAAGTCTAAATATAATTCCATTGCACCATAAATGTGTAATTTACTTTTATCTAAATCTGGGTCTAATGAAAGTTGTTTTATTTTGTTCATATCATAAACAGTAATTCCGAAGAATACAAGTAATATAAACCAATCTAATATAATATCTAACATACTATTTTTGATAAATAAGTTTACTAAACTAACAATTAGACCTATAAACAAAGTTCCAAAAAGTAAAGTACGCCAATTACTTAAATCTTTTGATGTTTTATAACCATAAAGTGCTAAACCTCCAAAAAGTACACTAGAAGCTACAAATAATAGTATTATTGAATTTAATTCAAATACTACAAATATAGTAGACATTGTTACACCATTTATAGCTGCATAAATAAAGTAAAGTATACCAACAGCAGTAGGTGGAAGCTTTCTAAATAAAAATGAAAATAGCAAAACTACTACTACTTCAGCAATAAGTAAAATACCAAAAGCATCATTAGCTAAAATGTTAATAAATAGTCCAGAAGAATAAGTATACCAAGCAACAATTGCAGTTCCTAATAAACCTAAAAACATCCAGAAAAATGTTTTTGGAATAAAGTCATTCTTTAATTCTTGAACTATTGGTTCTTGATTTTCTTCACCAATCATAAAAAATCCTCCTTTTATAATATTAAATTTATTTTTTTATATTATAACATATATTAAATAAAAATACATATTTTTAATAAAATTTTTTTTGAAAGTTGGAAATATATAGTAACTTCTTCCAGCAAATTCAAAAAAGCTAACTTCCAATTTCCAATATCGCATTTCTTGCAAGTTCATCACATCTATTATTAAACTCATTATCACTATGACCTTTAACTTTAATAAATTCAATTTCATGAGTTTTGGTAAATGAATATAATTGTTCCCACAATTCTTTATTTTTAACTAGACCACCATCAGCAGTTTTCCAACCTTTTTTTATCCAATTATAAATCCAACCTTGTAAAAAAGCATTTACAACATATGCACTATCACTATATATTCTTATTTTACATGGATATTTAACCAAACGTAAAGCCTCTATAACAGCAGTAAGTTCCATAATATTATTAGTAGTGTTTTTATTAAAGCCAGATATTTCTTTTTTAACACCCTTAAACATTAAAATAGAGCCCCAACCACCGTGGACCAGGGTTACCGAGAACACGCTCCATCAGTATAAATAGTAATTTCATCCATAAATGAATTACCTCCTTTATAAATATTTTTAAACTTTTTGTCATTTTAATTGTAATTTTATAATTTTTATGATATTATACCAATGTATAAAAAAAAGAACAAGTATATTATGAAATAAAAAAATAAAATGTAGGGGAAAGCATGGCTTATCCAATAAAATTGTAAATTATTAAAAGAAAGGAGTAAACCTGATGGCAAGAGTTTTAGGAATTATAGCAGAATATAACCCATTTCACAATGGACATCTATATCAAATACAAGAAGCAAAAAAGCAAACAGGTGCAGATTATGTAGTTGCTGTAATTTCAGGTAACTTTACTCAAAGAGGAAATACTTCTTTAGTAAATAAATGGATAAAAACTGATATGGCATTACAAAGTGGAGTAGATATTGTAATAGAACTACCAACAGTATATAGTATATCAAGTGCAGAAAATTTTGCTGAGGGAGCAATAAAAATATTAGATAGCTTAAAAATAGTAGATACACTTTGCTTTGGAACAGAAACAGCAGATTTTGCAGCACTAAATAATATAGCAAATGTTTTATATAATGAACCAAAAGAATATGTTTCACTTTTAAATCATGAATTAGGAAAAGGAGTATCATATCCAAAAGCTAGAGAAAGTGCACTTATGATGTATTTAAATGATATAAAAAGATATGCAAATATATTATCAGGTTCAAACAATATTCTTGCAATAGAGTATTTAAAAGCATTAAAAAAATTAAAAAGTGGTATGAGACCTTTTTCAGTACAAAGAAAAAAAGTATATTATAATGATGAGAAAATAGTTGATGAATTTGCTAGTAGTACAGCTATTAGAAAGTTAGTTTCAAGAGGACAATATGATGAAATAAGAAAAGTAATTCCAACTAGTTCATATATGCTTTTAAAAGAAGAAATAAGAAAAGGAAGTTTTGTTTTAGATATTTTAAAATTTGAAAAAGAAATATTATATAACTTAAGAAAAATGACAATATCAGAAATAGCAGAATTACCAGATGTAACAGAAGGACTAGAGCATGTAATAAAAAATGGAGCAGACTCATGTAATAGTATACTAGATTTGATGGATATAGTAAAATCTAAAAGATATACACAAACCAGAATTCAAAGAATTTTATTATATGCATTACTAGGAATAACAAAAAAAGATATGGCAAATGCAAGAAAAGTCACACCATATGTACGAGTATTAGGTTTTAACAAAAATGGTAGAGAAATGTTATCAGAAATATGTAAAGAAAATAGAAGAATAAATATGATAACATCTGTCAAAAAGTTTGAAGAATTAAATCTTAATAAAGCTTTAAAAGAAATGCTAGATAAAGACATATTTGCAACAAATGTATATACTTTAGGTTATGAATATAATTCAACTGCAAATTTAGATTATACAAATAAAATGGTAATAGTATAAAAAGGATTTAGAATTTTCTAAATCTTTTTTTATACATTGTAGGGGACGCAGCCATCGGCGACCCGAATAAATTAATGAATTTTATGTATTACAACATTGTTACATTTATTTATCATTTCTATAACAGTATTGAATACCAGATTTTTTTGAAATATAATGTAAAAAAATGAATTAATCTGGGGGAAATATTATGGAAGAGACATTTGCAAACTATATTTTAAAAGAAGAAGATTGGATTCGAAAAATGGAAATTATGTATTATTTAGAGAAAAAAGGACAAGTATTCTTCGATAAATCTGTTATATTAAAAACAGAACTTGCAAAGTTATTTATAGATATAATGGAAATTAAAGAAGTAGATGAAAACATAGTACTAACAGCATGCCTTTTATGTAATTGTAAAAAGCCAATGAATTTTACAGATATTTCAAGAGTAAAACAATATGCTAAAGATGGAGCTAACTATTTAGAACGTTTAGGTTTTGAAAAAAGATTTTGTAAAATATGTGAAGAAGTTAATAGGTATACAGGAAGCACAAAAAGAGAAAAAGAAAGTGATATATTAGAACTTGTAGACCATTTTGGAGGAATGCTTTTAGATAGATTTGATAGAATGGCTTTTAACCCAGATGAAGCTTTACTATTATTAGAATATAGAAATTTGAAAAATAAACAAAATATATATTTAGATAAATTTAATAAATTCATAGAAGAAATACAAAGAGTACATATTGGCTTACACAGAAGTATGGAATATTTATCAAAATTAATAAATACTTCTAGAACAACCAAAATAGCAATGGTAAATGCATATAACTCTGAACTTGATATAAAAAAAGCTTTAGAAGAATTAAAAAATAAGCAAGAAGATAAAATAGACGAAGGACCTATAAATATAAAAATAAAACCAGAAGAAATAGAAACAATAGTATTAAAAAGAAGTTAGGAGAAAACATGAACGAAGTATTTGCAGATTTACACATACACATAGGAAGAAGTGAAAAGGGAAAACCAATAAAAATAACAGCGGCAAGGTCTTTAAACTTTGCAAACATAGCAAAGGAATGCTATGACAGAAAAGGTATACAAATATGTGGAATTATAGATTGTGCATCACCATATGTAATAGAAGATATAGAAAACTTTTTAAAAACAGGTGAAGCCTATGAAATAGAAGAGGGAGGAATAATATATAAAGATAAAGTGTGTATATTATTAGGAAGTGAAGTAGAAACCTCAGAAATAGGAAGAAATGGACACAAAGGCGCAGCACATAATGTATGCTTCTTCCCACACTTAAAAGACATAAAAGGCTTTTCAGAAGAAATGAGCCACCATATAAAAAATATAACATTAAGTACACAAAGGTCAGATTTGTCAGGATATGAATTAATAGACATAGTAGAAAAATATAATGGAGTACTAATACCAGCTCATGTATTCACACCACACAAAAGTTACTATGGAAACTGTGTAGATAGCTTAAAAGAGATATTCAAAGAAAAATTCAATAAAATATTTGCAATAGAACTAGGCTTAAGCTCAGATACATTTTTAGCAGACACAATATCAGAATTAGAAACAAAAACATTTGTGACAAATTCAGATGCACACTCACTACCAAAAATAGCAAGAGAATACAACAAGTTGCAAGTAGAAGATATATCATTCAAAGAAGTAGTAAAAGCACTAAAAAATGAAGAAGGAAGAAAAGTAGTAGCAAACTATGGTTTAGACCCAAAGCTAGGAAAATACCATAGAACATATTGTGACAATTGCGAAAATACAATAGAAACAAAAGAGCCAGTAAGTATATGCCCAAAATGTGAAAGTGAAAAAGTAACCTTTGGAGTATTTGACAGAATAGAACTAATAAAAGATAAAAAAGAAACAAAAAGCCCAAAAACAAGGCCACCCTATATATACCAAGTACCACTAGGTTTTATACCAGGAGTAGGAGCAAAAGTAATAGAAAAATTACTAAATAAATTTGGAACTGAAATGACAATATTACACAAACTATCAAAAGATGACATAGAAGCAGTAGTAGGAGAAAAAATAGCAAATAAAATAGAAGAAGCAAGAACAGGCCACGCCAAAATAGAAGTAGGCGGTGGAGGAGTTTACGGTAAAGTAAAATAAGAAAGAGTTAGAACATGTAAAAAAAGTTTACTTATTAGAAGAAAATTTTTAACATGTCCTAATTCTTTCATAATTTTTGTTCTAAAAACTTTCTTTATAGAATACACATTATGTAGAAACTGCGAAAGGAGAAAGTTTATGAGAAAACAAGAGAAAAATGGTTCTAAAATACTTGCAATAGTTAAGGAACATTTCAAGAAAAATATAAAAGAATATTTAATAGTATCACTAATATTTTTAATAGGAATAATTATTGGTGTTACATTTATAAACAACATAAGTGAAGAACAACAAAATCAAACTAATGAGTATATAAAATCATTTACACAAGCTTTAAACACAAATTATGAAATAGACTCAGCTAGTTTATTAAGAAGTTCCATAGTAAGTAATTTATTACTAGCAATAACATTATGGTTTATAGGTTCAACTGTAGTAGGAATACCAATTGTATATTTAATTATAGGAATAAGAGGATTTAGTTTAGGATATACAATATCTTCAATTATGATAACCTTTCCGATGTTTAAAGGAACTTGGTTTTGCATAGCATCTTTATTATTACAAAATATAATATATATACCATGTATATTAGCACTTGGGGTAAGTGGAATGAAATTATATAAATCTATTATAAAAGACAAGAGAAAAGAAAATATAAAAGTTGAGATATTAAGGCATACAATATTTTCTGCTTTTATAGCAATTTTATTGGTAGTAGCATCATTTGTAGAAGTTTATGCTTCTAGTAATATAGTTTCTTTATGTATAAGAATGTTTGTGTAAAAATAAAAAATAAAAAAATTTACAAAAAACTCTTTACAATTCCAAACTAATTTGATATAACATATACAGTTTACGTAAGTTAAAAAATATATAGGATAGGGGAGCTAAATAATGGAAAAACAAGTTAAACTTTTTTTGGAATTTCTTCAAAATGATAAGAAAGTATCAGATAATACTTTACAATCTTACAGAAGAGATATTGTGTATTTTACCAAATATGTAGAAGAAGGTAATATGAACTATGCAAAACTAGATGAACAAGATATTAAAGATTATCTACAACATTTACAAGAAGTAGGAAAAAAATCTTCAACAGTATCAAGACATTTAGCATCAATAAGATCTTTTTATCAATTTTTAGTAAAAAATAAAAAGGTAAAAGTAGATCCAACAAATAATATTCAATCACCAAAAGTTGAAAAAAGAACACCAAGTGTATTAACAGCACAAGAGGTTGAATTATTATTAGAACAACCAAAAGATATAGATTTAAAAGGGACTAGAGATAAAGCAATGTTAGAATTTGCATATGCTACTGGAATGAGAGTAACAGAAATAATATCTCTAAATATAGAAGATGTAAACTTAGAAGAAGGATATGTAGTATGTAAAACAGGTTCTAAAGAAAGAAATATTCCTTTAGGAACAATGTCTTTAAAAGCTTTAAAAGAATATGCAGAAGAAGCAAGACCAGTATTAATCAGAGATGAAAGTGTATCAGCATTATTCGTTAATATAAATGGTCAAAGATTAACAAGACAAGGTTTCTGGAAAATAGTTAAATTCTATAAAGAACAAGCTCATATTACAAAAGATATAACACCACACGTATTAAGACATTCATTTGCAACACATCTTTTACAAAATGGAGCAGACCTAAAAGCAATACAAACAATGTTAGGTCATTCAGACATATCTTCAACACAAGTATATATGCAATTCCAAAATGATGGTTTAAAAAGTGTATATAAAAATGCTCACCCAAGAGCATAGAAAAAATAAATCAATTTAGCGTACGCTAAATTGATTTATTTTTTCTAATTATTCATTATTCACTATTCATTATTGATTAAATTTCCAATAACCCCTTGACACTTTCCAATAATACATATAAAATATACTAGGAGACAAAAATATATTTTAAAAAATAAAAAAACATATATTATATATTTATGTACATTGAAAATTAAATAAGAAAGAGGTGTAAATTATGGATATCATAATTAATATCGCCATATTTCTAATCTCAGCAGTAATATTTACATTTGTAGGTGTATTTATTAGAAAAAAAATAGCTGAATCTAAAATGAAAAGTGCAGAAAATGAAGCTAAAAGAATAATAGAACTAGCAAATAAAGAGGCAGAAAATAGAAGGAAAGAGGAAATTTATAAAGCACAAGAAGAAATAATGTCTTCTAGAAAAGAGCTAGATCAAGAGATTAGAGAAAGAAGAGGCGAAGTACAAAGACAAGAAAATCGTTTAATTCAAAAAGAAGAAAACTTAGAAAACAAAATTAATATGTTAGAAAGAAAAGAAAAAGATTTACAATTAAAAATGGAACAAAATGAAGTAAAAAATAGAGAATTAGATGAATTAAAAGAAAAAGGAATGGAAGAGCTACAAAGAATTTCAAGATTATCTCAAGAAGAAGCAAAAAAATGGCTTTTATCAGAAATGGAAAAACAAATAACAGTTGAAAAAGCAAACCTATTAAAAGAAATGGAACAAAAAGCAAAAGAAACAGCAGATAAGAGCGCAAAAGAAATTATAGGTTATGCTATTCAAAAATGTGCAGCAGATCATACATCTGAAACAACAGTATCAATAGTATCACTTCCAAATGACGATATGAAAGGAAGAATTATTGGTAGAGAAGGAAGAAATATAAAAACACTAGAAACCTTAACTGGAATAGACCTAATAATAGATGATACACCAGAAGCAGTAGTAATCTCAGGGTTTGACCCATTAAGAAGAGAAATTGCAAAAATGGCACTAGAAAAACTAATAAATGATGGAAGAATTCATCCAGCTAAAATAGAAGAAATGGTTGAAAAATCAAGAGAAGAACTAGAGCAAACAATTAAAGAAGAAGGCGAAAGAGCAGCTATGGAAGCAGGAGTTGTAGGGCTTCATCCAGACATAATAAAACTATTAGGAAAGCTAAAATATAGGACAAGCTATGGTCAAAATGTATTAAATCATTCAGTAGAAGTCTCAAACTTAGCTAGAATAATGGCAGAAGAATTAGGTTTAGACCCTAAAGTTGCAAGAAGAGCAGGACTATTACATGATATAGGAAAAGCATTAGATCATGATATGGAAGGAACACATGTTGAAATAGGTGTAGATATTCTAAGAAAATATAAAGAAAATGAAATAGTAATAAATGCAGTAGAAGCTCATCATGGAGATGTAGAACCACAAACAATAGAAGCTATACTTGTACAAGCAGCAGATGCAATTTCAGCATCAAGACCAGGAGCAAGAAGAGAAACTTTAGAAGCATACATTAAAAGATTACAACAACTAGAAGAAATTGCAGACTCATTTGAAGGAGTAGACAAATCTTTTGCAATACAAGCTGGTAGAGAAATAAGAATAATAGTAAAACCAGATAAAATAACAGATAGTGAAATGACATTAATGGCAAGAGACATAGCTAAAAAAGTAGAAGGCGAAATGGATTACCCAGGACAAATAAAAGTAAATGTAATAAGAGAAACAAGAGTAGTAGATTACGCCAAATAAAAAACAAGAATAAAAAATGCTAGGCTAAAAAATAGCCTAGCATTTTTTATTTTTTTCTTAAAATTTTCTTAAAAAACCTTTTAATTTTAACTAATATATAATATAATGTAACATATAAAATTTTGTGCTAAGGAGGAATAAAATGGGTACAAATAATAAGAAAAAAAGAACAACTAAAAAAGGAAAAAATGAAGTAGAAAAAACAAAAAAATATGAAACAAAAAAAGTAAATAAAAAGAATAAAAAAAGTAGAAAAATCTTAAAGAAAGTATTACTTGGACTTATTATTTTTGGAGTAATAGCAGCTACTATATTAGTTGCAGTAGTAATAGGTATATTTTCAAGTGACAAATATAAAGTAGACCCAAAAGAAGTACATGTTGAAAATGGAAATAGTCAAGTTGTAGATGCAGAAGGAAATGTACTTGCAATAATAAGAGGGGACGAAAATAGAAAATTAGTAACCTTAGAAGAAATGCCAGAATATTTACCAAAAATGTTTGTTGCATTAGAAGATGAGAGATTTTATTCTCATAAAGGAATAGACATAAAAAGAACAATTGGAGCTACAGTTGGTTTTATATTTGGAAAAGGTAGTTCTTCATATGGTGGAAGTACAATAACACAACAATTAATAAAAAATTCATTTGAAGATAATGAAAGTTCAGGATTAGGTGGAATTCAAAGAAAAATAAGAGAAATGGCTCGTGCACGTAATACAGAAAAGGTACTATCTAAAAACGAAATATTAGAATCATATTTAAACTTAATATTAATGGGTGGAACATATTATGGAGTTGGTGCAGCATCACAATATTATTTTGATAAAGATGTCAGTCAGTTATCACTTGCAGAGTCAGCCTTTTTAGTAGCGATAAATCCATCACCTAATGCATACAAAGCATTTAGTACAGAACAAAAAGATATAGATAAAATAAAAAATAAAACTAAAGTAGTTTTAGCTAAATTTAAGGAAGAAGCTCCTAATTTAGAATACGAATTAACAGAAGAAGCATATAATGCAGCAGTAGCTGAAGTTGAAACAGGTTTAGCCTTTAAAGAAGGAAGAATGGTAACAGGTGCGACTTCATACTCATATCATACAGCAGCAGCAATAGAACAAGCAATAAGTCAATTAATGGAAGAAAAAGGTTTAAAAAGAGATGCAGCAGAATTAGCTATTAGAAATAATGGATATATTATACACTCAACACAAATAACTTCAATACAACAAATAATGGAAGCAGAATATGTAAAAGATAGATATATAGTAAATGGAAAAGAAAAAGACAAAAATGGAAAATTATTAAATGAAGGTCATACACAATCTGCTATGGTTATAATAGAGCCAACTACTGGTTATGTAGTAGGATGTATGGGTGGCTTAGGAACAGATTCAAATGCAGCAGGAATAAATAGAGCAACAACTAGCAACAAACAACCAGGTTCATCAATAAAACCAATAGGTGTTGTAGCACCAGCATTAGAAGCAGGAACTATAACAGCAGCAACAGTATATGATGACTCAGCAACAGTATTTAAAGGAGGATATAATCCACATAACTCAGGAGGATTCAATGGACTTCTTACTGTAAGACACGCAATTGAACATTCTTCAAATATTGTTAATATTAAAATACTTTTAGATTTAGGCCCAAGTAAAGGCGCAGAATTTTTAAGAAACATGAATTTTAAAAGAATATCAGATGATGATATAGGAGCTTCGTTTGCGTTAGGAGCAACAAGTGCAACACCACTTGAAATGGCATCAGCATACGCAATGGTAGCAAATGATGGTGTATATATAGAGCCAACATTCTATACTAAAGTAGAAGATTCAGAAGGAAATGTTGTATTAGAAGCAAAACAAGATACAAAACGAATTATGAGTACAGAAAATGCATATGTATTAAAAGAGATTTTAACAGCACCAGTAACTGGAGCAGGAGGAACAGCTACAACTTGTTGGATAAAAGGAATGGAAGTTGGAGCAAAAACAGGTTCAACAGATAAATACAAAGACAGATGGTTATGTGGAATAACACCATATTATGCAGCCGCTACTTGGTTTGGATTTGATAATCAAGAAAGACCACAAGGAATAAGCGGAAATGCAGCAGCAACTATTTGGGGAAATGTTATGAGAAGTGTTCATACAAATCTTCCAAGTAAACGTTTCACAAAACCAGCAGGAGTTGTAACAGCTAAAATATGTTTAGACTCAGGTTGTGTTGCAACCGAAAGTTGTGCAAGAACAGAAACAGAATATTTTGTAAAAGGAACAGTTCCAGGAGCATGTGAAGGACATCAAAAATTAAAAATATGTAAAGAAACAGGTAAAATAGCTAATGAATATTGTAAAGAAGTTGAAGAAAAAACATTTTTAACAAAACCTGCAAAAGAAAATACATCATTATGGACAACAAATGCAGGAGACAAATATAATGTACCAACAGAAAATTGCGATGTTCATAAAGCACCAGAAAAGAAAGAAGTAGAAGTTCCAAATGTAATAGGAAAAAAATTAGCAGATGCTAAAAAAGCATTAGAGGCAAAAGGATTAAAAGTAGAAATAGTATATGAAGAAAATAAAAATAAAGATGACGGAATAGTACTAAAACAAAGCAAAGAAGAAAAAACAAAAGTGGAAGAAGGAACAACAATAACAATAACTGTAAATAAAAAGAAAAACAAACCACAAAACGAAGAAGAACTACCAGAAAACACAGTTGATACAAATACAGAGAATAACACTAATAATACAACAGTTAATTAAAAATAATAGATAAATGTAAAGAATTGTAGGGAGCGCAGCCTTCGGCGACTTGCACTTCGAATGAATTACTTAAAATAATCTACCTTATGTGTTTGTATATATTAAAATAAAAATCGAAACGTCCAAGACAAGGGGTATTCAATAACCTTAGAAGGACTGTCGGGATTCAATTTTGATTTTAATATATACAAAAACACATAAGGTTACTCTACAAATTCTAATTACTACTATTATTATTGTTAGATTTAAGATGTAGGGGTAGGCGCTTTAAGTCTACCAAAACTTCGAAGAAAGGAGAAAAAACGTAAATGGAATTAAAACTATACAACACCTTAACAAGACAAAAGACAGAGTTTAAACCATTGGAAGAAAAAGAGGTTAAAATATATACATGTGGGCCAACAGTATATAGTTTTGCACATATAGGAAACTTTAGAGCCTATGTATTTATGGATACTTTAAGAAGAGTTTTAAAATATAATGGATATATTTTAAAACATGTAATGAATATAACTGATGTAGGACATTTAGAATCTGATGCCGATGATGGTGAAGATAAAATGGAAAAAGCAGCTAGAAAAGAAAATAAAAATCCATATGAAATAGCAGCATTTTACACAGATATATTTTTTAGAGATATGGGTAGACTAAATATAGAAAAACCAGAAATAGTAGCTAAAGCGACAGAACATATTGAAGAAATGATGCAATTTGTAAAAAAATTAATAGAAAATGGTTATGCTTATGAAACATCAAAAGGTATTTATTTTGATATATCAAAATTAGATAAATACCCAATACTTTCTAATAGAAAACTAGATGATCAAATTGCAGGAGCAAGAGTTGATGTAGATATAGAAAAAAGAAATCCATATGATTTTGCGTTATGGATAAAAGCACCAGAAAATCATATTATGAAATGGGAAAGTCCATGGGGATTATCATATCCAGGTTGGCATATAGAATGTTCTGCAATGGGAAAAAAATATTTAGGTAATGAGTTTGATATTCATACAGGTGGAGTAGACCATATACCTACACATCATGAAAATGAAATAGCACAAAGCAAAGGATGCACAGGCAAAGTTCCAGCAAAACGTTGGATGCATGTAGAATTTTTACAAGTTGATGGAGGAAAAATGTCTAAAAGTTTAGGAAATACATACACTCTAGACCAACTACAAGAAAAAGGAATTGAACCATTAGCATATAAATTATTTTGTTATACAGCACATTATAGAACAAAATTAAATTTCACATTTGCAGGAGCAGAAGCTAGTGAAAAATCATTAAATAGACTTCGCCAAAGTTATTTAAAACATGAAGAATCAAATAATGAAGTAGATGACAAAATAGTAGAAGAATATTTAAACCGTTTTGTAGAAGCTATAAATGATGACTTAAATATGCCACTTGCAATGGGAATAGTATGGGAAGTTGCAAGAAATGATATAAAGTCTAATAAGTTTGCTAAATTGCTTTTAGAATTTGATAAAGTATTAGGTTTAGACTTAGTAAACACTAGAGAATATTTAGAAAAAGAAGACAAACAAGAAGTTCCAGAAGAAATACAAAAATTACTAGAAGAGAGAAAAGTCGCTAGAGAAAATAAAAATTGGGCAGAATCAGATAGGATAAGAGATTTGTTAAAAGATAAAGGCTATACAGTAAAAGACACTAAAGAAGGGCAAACAATAGAAATCATAGTATAAAATTTAAAATAGATGTATGGGTAGGCCTTGTGTCTACCAGTCATCCGAAGAAATTACTAAAATAAAAGAAATTTAAAATTAGTCACCTTATGCATTTGTATATATTAAAATAAAAATCGAAATCTCCAGGACAAGGGAGATTCAACTGTCGAGGGTGGACTGTTGGACTTCAATTTTGATTTTAATATATACAAACACATAATGAAGAGTGAATAGTACAAACCTTCAGTTTGAGAAAGGAAAAAACATAAAATGCAAACCAAGGAAAATACTTTTATAAAAAAATTAATAAGTAGCATAAAAGATTTTGAAAAATACCCAGAAATGGCAGTAGAATCTTTTAGAAATGTTTGTAAATATATAGTAATGCTAATTGCGATATTTACATTAATAGTGACAGCATTATCAGTATATGATGTATCAAAAGATATAAATAGTGGAATAGAATATTTTAAAAACGAAATACCAAATTTAAGTTTTTCAAATAATAGGTTAACAGTAGAAACAACTGAACCTATAAAAATAACTAATATTCCAAATGTGTTTGATATGCTTATTATAGATACAAATGAATTAACTAATGAGCAAATAAACTCATATGAGTCAGAGCTAAAGAAGCATAGTACAGGAGCAATACTTTTATCTGATAAAGTAATTTTGAATTTAGGAAATGGAACTATAACATATACGTATGAAAAATTAGTACAAAGTTATAAAATACAAGATATGACAAAAGAAACTATATTAAATTACTTATCAGGCTCTAATATGATAATGATATATGTAGGAATATATATAATGTCATATATATACTTATTTATAGCCTATTTAATAAGCATATTTATGGATATAGTAATATTAGGAACAATAGGATATGTTACAGCACTAATAATGAGAATAAGAATAAAATTTATTGCAATGTTAAAAATAGCAATACATTCACTTACTTTGCCTATTATTTTAAATTTATTGTATATAATAGTACAAGCATTGTTTGGATTTAAAATAAAATATTTTGAAATAATGTATATAGCAGTTGCTTATATATATATTGTTGCATCAATTTTAATGATAAAATCAGATATAATAAAAAGAGGACAAGAACTTGCTAAAATAGTAGAAGAACAAGAAAGAGTAAAACAAGAATTAGAGAGAAAAAAAGAAGAGCAAAGACAAAAAGAGGAAGAAGAACAAAGAAAAAAGCAAGAAGAAAAAGAGAAGAAAAAGAAAGAGAAGAAGGAAAAGGAAAAAGAAGGTTTATCAGGACAGCCACAAGGTGAAAATGCATAAAAAGAAAGGAAAAACGTAATGGAAAACAATAAAGAAAATAACAAAAAGAATAATAAATATATGATAGCAGGAATAATAGTCTCAATTGTTGTAGTAATTCTTGCTGGAATTACAGCATATTTGATGTTATCAAAAAACAAAACTAGCGATAATAAAATACCATATACAGAATTAATTAAACAAATAACAGACGGCGAAATAGAAAAAATTGAAATGACAGTAGGAAGTACAAGCCTAAAAGTTAAAGTAAAAGGAATAGAAGAAGAAAAAACTTCAATAGTTCCAAATACACAAGCATTTATCGAACTTGTACAAGAAAAGGTAGCAGAAGGAAACAATATAGAATTAATACAAAATCCACAAAATGCAATTATAAAGATATCTGAGACTCTATTTTCATTATTACCAACAATTGTAATTGTAGCATTATTTATAATGGTATTTAAAATGCAAGGCTTAGGAGAAAAAGGAAAAGTATATGATGCAGAAACAAGTAAAGAAAAAATAAAATTTGATGATGTAGCAGGTTTAGATGAAGAAAAACAAGAAATGATAGAAATAGTGCAATTCTTAAAAGAGCCAGAAAAGTTCACAAAAATGGGAGCAAAAGTACCAAAAGGAGTTTTACTATATGGTAAGCCAGGAACAGGTAAGACACTAATTGCAAAAGCAATAGCAGGAGAAGCAGGAGTTCCATTTATTTCAATGAGTGGTTCTGAATTTATAGAAATGTTTGCAGGTCTTGGAGCATCAAGAGTTAGAAAATTATTTGAAAAGGCAAGAAAAGTAGCACCATGTATAGTGTTTATAGATGAAATAGATGCAATAGGTTCAAGACGTTCTTCAGGAAATGGAGCAGAAAGTGAAAATAACCAAACTTTAAATCAACTATTAGTTGAAATGGATGGATTTGACACAAATGAAACAATAATAGTATTAGCAGCAACAAACAGACCAGAAATGTTAGATAAAGCACTTTTAAGACCAGGAAGGTTTGATAGACAAATAACAATAAATGTTCCAGATAAACGTGGAAGAGAAGAAATATTAAAGATTCATAGTAAAGGTAAAAACTTTGCAGAAAACGTAAAATTAAAAACAATTGCAGAAGATACAGCAGGTTTAACAGGTGCAGAACTTGCAAATATTTTAAATGAAGCAGCAATTTTAGCTACTGTTAACGAACATGAAGTAATTGAACAAGAAGATATAGAAGAGGCATTTAAAAAAGTAACAATTGGTCTTCAAAAAACAAGTAGAGTATATTCAGAAAAAGATAAAAGAATAACAGCATACCATGAAGCAGGACATGCAATAGTAAGTAGATATTTAAGTTCACAAGAACCTGTAAAAGAAATTTCTATTATACCTAGAGGTATGGCTGGTGGTTATACAATGAACAAAACAAATGAAGATAAAAACTACATTTCAAAAACAGAAATGGAAGAAAGGCTAATTGTACTAATGGCAGGTCGTGCGGCAGAAAAAATTATAATTAATGATATTTCAACAGGAGCAAGTAATGACTTTGAAGTAGCAACAAAAATAGCAAAAGACATGGTAACATTATATGGAATGAGCGATGTAGTAGGAACAATATCAATAAACACTGAAAAAGACCCATATGAACTACAATTATTAGGAGAAAAATATGCAGATGCCATAGGTGCAGAAGTAAAAATATTACTAGATACAGCCTACTTAAAAGCACAAACGCTAATATCAAATCATATAGATAAATTACACGAAGTAGCACAAACATTATTAGAAAAAGAAACAATAACAGAAAGTGAATTTGAAAGAATATTTAATGAAAATTAAAATTTATGTAAAGCTATTGATAAAGTAAACTAAATATGCTAAAATGTATATTATGAAACTATTAAAATATATATTCTTAACAAATGGAGGGAATAATTATGCGGAAAAAAACAATTGTAATTTTAGCAACCATATTAATAACTATGTTGTTAACAGCTTGCAGGACAGAAATAACGTCAGAAGAAATAGACAACCTAAAAAATATAGCTTTTGAAATAAAAAATTCAGAAGATTATAAATTACCTGAAGGATACGAGGTATCATATCCAGATTCAACAAAAACTAATAAGATTGCTATTTCAATTAAAGCATCTAAGGGGAGTGGAGATAATGTAATAGCAATTTTTGATATGACAAAGGCTGAACCAGAGTTGGTAAGCTATCAACAAGATACTTTGGGTATAATTATAGAAACAGTTTTTATTGTAATATTGATAATTACTGTTATATTAGCAGCAGGTGCTTTTTTAATATGAATAGTTGAAGTAGAAAACTTTAAAGGTTTTCTACTTCCTTTACTTATACTAATTTTATTTTTTTCCCATTTAAATAATCTAAAACGCTACTATTTTCTCTAAAATTAAATTTCAAACTATAACTACAAAGCATCTGTGTTTTTTGGTGAAATTTTTTATTTATTTCATTTATACCGTATTTACCGGTCTCCAATAATAGGTAAGCCAATATGAGCGAGGTGAGCACGTATTTGGTGAGTTCTACCAGTTTCTAAGTTTATATCTAAAATAGAAGTATTATTTTCTTTATTTTCACTTATTATTTTATATGAAGTAATAATTTTTTGATAACCTTTTTTCGGTTCATCTGAAATATAAACTAAAGATTTTTTATTATCTTTAAATAAATATGCTTCAAGTCTTTCTTTCTTTTTCTTTGGAATTCCATATACAGTTGCAATATAGTGCTTTTCAATTTCTTTGTTTTTAAATTTATCAAGTAAAATATCTAATGCTTCTGTATTTTTGGCAAATAAAACAAGACCAGTAGTATTTCTATCTAATCTATGACATGGCTCGATAAATCCATTTATATAATCCTTACATAACGAATGTAAAGAAACTTCAGAGTTATCATTATTAGTAACTTCTATACCAACTGGTTTATTAACTACAAGTATATTATTATCTTCAAAAACAATATCAAGAGTAAAATTATTTATACATAAAAGTTCATCTGTAATAAACACTTTTATTTGGTCTCCAGTGTGAACTTCTATATCTTCACTAACTCTAACATTATTAACTCTAATATCCTTTTTTCTTAAAGCTTTAAATAGAGTACCTCTCTTTAATAAAGGGAATATAGCTAATAAATATGTACTTAACTTTTTATTATTATATTTTTCTTCAACATTCAAAATTTGCATAAATTATTAATTTGACCTTTCTATAATTGTTTTTAAATTCTTATATAATTATAAAATAATAAATTTAAAAAAGCAAATTTTTGTTACAATTCACAGCATTTAAGTTTATAGAAATCCTGCAACTGACATTTAATATATTTTTTACTCAAACTTTACTGGGGCAGACTTATAAAAGTATATTTAAAGAAGTCTGCCTCATTCGCCGTCGCTTTCAGCTCGGTTGTTCGCTGCGCAGTTTTTCGTAAAAAAATATATTAAACATCCTGCACCAACTTTAAGTTATTATAGCTGTGAATTGTAATTTATAATGTACTTTGTGAATGGTAACAAATTTTCATAAAAAACATAAAATTATGTAAAATTATTGATATGTTAATATAAAAATGATATAATATTATCAACTTGTAAACCAGTTTTATAGAAAAATGGAGGAAACAGCAATGAAAAAGAAAATAATTTTGTTTTTATCTGTCCTTTTAGTAGTACTGTTTGTAACAGGCTGCGCAACAACTACCAATCCTGAGGCATTGGAAAAGTCAAATGAAGTTGCAAATGAAATAGCAAAGAATATGGGAGAGTATAAACTTCCAGATGGATACGATATGTCTTATCCAGACTCAAAAGATACAAGCCGGTTTTATTTAAAATCTGAAACAGAACAGAAAAATTTATTGAAGGCAGAGTATCAGATATCAAATAAAGAAGCAGAATTAGTAGCTTTTACAGTTGATGACCAAAAAAATGTTTTATATGCGTTAGTTGCTCTTCTAATATTTGTTATTGTATTTTTTGGAGGGATTGCAATAGGAAATTCTTAAAATTAAAAACAAAAATAGTAGTAATTATGCTACTATTTTTGTTTTGTATTAAAATATAAAAAATAAAACTCAAATTTTTAAAAAAACCAATTGCATTTTAAAAACATATATGGTAGAATAACATATGTTAAGAAAAACTAAGGAGAGTGTATAAAAAATGGAAATAGTGAGAAATATAGTATTAGCAATATATTTAATAGTTTGTATAGCTTTAATAATAGTAGCAACAATACAAACAAAAGATAACGATGGAGCTTCTGGAACAATTACAGGTTCTTCAACAAATAATTTTTATGAGAAAAATAAGGGAAGAACAAAAGAAGGAAAATTAAAGAGATTAACAATAATACTAGGAGTTTTATTCGTAGTATTAGCAGTTGTATTAGGAATACTATATGTAATATAATGTGTAATTGAATAAAAAATGTAGGGGCTTAATCGGTAAGGAATACCCGTTAGAATTACCGAATTATGCCCTTTTTTGAAGAATAAGAATAATTATTTTGAAAATATATTTTACCTTGTGGGGGGCGGACCCATGGGCGACCCAGGTTACCATGAAATTGCTAAAATGTGTATTATTTAAAGGTAGTTTCTTCGAAGAATGGGTCGCCGAAGACTGCGACCCCTATAGTATTTAATACAGTTTTTTAAAATATTTAAGGAGAAAATAGATGGAAGAAAAAGAAAAATTAATTTTAGACTTTATGTCAGAAGAAAGCTATGTTCCTATGAAAGCTAAGGAAATGGCTAGTATTTTGTGTGTTCCTAAAACAGAATATTCAAGTTTTAGTGAAGTACTAAAAAAATTAGAGGAAGAATATAGAATTCAAAAAAATAGAAAATCTAAATATAGTTTGGTAGATTCTAACAGATATATAACAGGTGTCTTTAGAGCTAATGAAAAGGGTTTTGGATTTGTTAAAATTAAAGATAGAGAAGATGAAGTTTATATCTCAAAAAGTCATACAAAGAATGCCTTAAATGGAGATACTGTTCTTATAGAAATATTAAAGGACGAAAAAGATAGTGGACATAGTGAAGAAGGAAAAATTATTAAAATATTAACTAGAGATAAAGATACTGTTGTAGGTGTTTTTATAAATAGTAAAAATTATGGTTTTGTTGTTCCAGATGATAGAAAATTAGGAACTGATATTTTTATATCTAAAAAGAATTTTGGAAAAGCACGTAATGATAGTAAGGTATTAGTAAAAATACTTAAATATCCTGAAAATGGTAAAAATGCTGAAGGTAAAGTAATAGAAGTATTAGGTAATATTAATGAAGCAGGTGTTGATATGCTTTCATTAATTAAAGATTATAAACTTCCATACGAATTTCCAGAAGCAGTAGTAGAAGAGGCACAAAGTTATAAAGAAGAAGATATAAAAAATGATATTAAAGGTAGATTAGATTTACGAGAAGAAGAAATTTTTACAATAGATGGGGAAGATGCAAAAGATTTAGATGATGCAGTTAATGTAAAAAAATTAGAAAATGGTAATTTTGAACTTGGTGTTCATATAGCAGATGTAAGCCACTATGTAAAAGAAGATTCTAAATTAGATAAAGAAGCAATAATACGTGGTACAAGTATATATATGTTAGATAGAGTAATACCAATGCTTCCACGTGAACTTTCAAATGGAATTTGTAGCTTAAATCAAAAGAAAGATAGATTAACACTTTCTGTTATAATGGAAATTAATAATGAAGGACAAGTTGTATCTTCTCAAATTAAGAAAAGTGTTATAAATGTTACTAGAAGAATGAGTTATAATGAAATTGCTACTATTTTGAAATATCTAAATAATGAAAAAAATGAAGAAAAGATAGAAAATACAAATAAAGCAAAAGAAAGAATAAATAAGCTAGAAAAAGACTTAAAACTATTAAAAGAATGCAAGCCATATTTTGAACATTTTAAACAAATGGAAGATTTAGCAAAAATATTAAAGCAAAGAAGAGAAAGACAAGGAAGTTTAAATTTAGACATTCCAGAAACTAAAATAGTGTTAGATAAAGACGGATTTGCAATAGATGTTAAAAAATATGAACTTACATTTGCAAATGAAATAATAGAACAATTTATGCTTACAGCAAATGAAACAGTAGCTGAAACTTTTTATTGGTTAGAAGCACCTTTTATATACAGAGTACATGAAGAACCAGACGAAGACAAAATTTTAGAATTAAATAAATTCTTATACAATTTTGGTTATAAAATAAAAGGAAGTAAAGACAACATTCACCCAAAAGCATTTGCAGAAGTATTAGAAGATATAAAAGGAAAAGAAGAAGAAAGAGTAGTATCTACTTTAATATTAAGAACATTAAAAGTAGCAAGATATGAAAGTGAAAACAAAGGGCATTTTGGAATAGCGAGCAAATATTATTGCCACTTCACATCCCCAATAAGAAGATACCCAGACTTATTTATTCATAGAGTAATTTCGAAATACCTATCTGATAACTACAATATAAGCGAAGAGATACTTGAAAAATATAGTGAACAAAGTACAAATTATGCTAACCAATCATCAGAAAGAGAAAAAGTAGCACAAAAAGTAGAAAGAGATAGCATAGATATTAAAAAAGCCGAATTCATGCAAGACAAAATAGGAGAAGAATTTGAAGGAATAGTATCTAGTATAACATCATTTGGAATGTTTGTAGAATTAGAAAGCACAGTAGAAGGTCTAATAAGATTTGAAAACTTAGGAGATGAATATTTTATATATGATGAAAATAGAAAAACTTTAACAGGAGAAAAAACAAAAATAACATATAAAATAGGAGATAAAGTAAAAATAAGAGTAATTCATGCAGACAAAATAACAAGACAGATTGATTTTGAAATAGCCGAATAATTAACAAAAAGCATTTGTGGGGTGTAGGGGTCGCAGCCATCGGCGACCCGCTCTCCAACGAAATTACTTGAAAAAGAATAAATGTATTGAAGAAAAAGAAAAAGGAAAAATAAAGGATGTTAGCGAAGCTTTTGAAGAATATCCTGTAGAAGAATGGCATAAAGGAAAGGTAGAAAGCTTTTCATACCTTAGAGAAAAAAAGAGTTTTCAAAACTATAACAAATAGAAAAATACCCTAAAATGACCAGGTCATTTTGGGGTATTTTTATTACATTTATTACATATGTCTTTTTATATACATTTCTGCATCTTTTTTCTTCAAATCTTCACGTTTATCATAAAGTTTTTTACCAGTTCCAATACCAAGCTCAACCTTAACAAAACTACCTTTAAAATACAAACTAATAGGAATTAAAGTATAGCCTTTTTGTTTAATTTGACCAACTAGTTTTCTAATTTCATTTTTATTTAAAAGTAATTTTCTATCTCTTAAAGGGTCTTTGTTAAAAATATTACCATGTTCATATGGGCTAATATGCATAGAATGAATATATACCTCACCATTTTCAATACTAGCATAACTATCTTTTAAATTAACCTTACCGCTTCTAATAGATTTTATTTCTGTACCAGTCAAAACAATACCAGCCTCAACAGTATCATTAATATTATAATTATGCCTAGCAATAGGATTTTTAGCAATTAAATTAGACATATATGTACCTCTCTTTTATATTAAATATATATATTGTAGGGGTCGTAGCGTTCGGCGACCCGCATCACTAAACTAATTTTTATATAGGAAAAACCAATTTAAATGTATGGGCATGGTCTCTAAGTCCACCCGATATGTGAACATTATAACACAAAAAGAAAAATAATAAAAGAAAAAATATAAAAATTTACATGAATAAGGGTAGACACAAGACCTACCCTATATATTCAATAACTATATTTAATCATTATAAGAATTATTATTTTGTCTAGCATACATCCATATAAGAGCAATAATTGCAACAGCAACAACTGCAATTATAAGCCATGCCCAAGTTGTACCATTAATACCAAGAAATGTTCCTTCACCATTATTAACATCAGCACTTCTTGTAGTAGTTCTTGTAGCATCATAATTATCATCTGTCATAGCACCTGTTATACGGTTTCCAGCATCTTGAGCTCCATTTTGGACATCTCTAGCTGCATTTTCCATCATATTTTCTCCACCAGATGTAACATTTCTTACCCCATCTACTATACCTTTACCAGCATCTTCTACAATATTTTCAGCTCCACCAACTACGTTTCTAATACCTTGTACAGCTTGTGGTTCATTTGCAGCAAATGTATAAGAAAAAGATAAAATAAGCATACTAACTATTAATAATGCAATTGTATAAAATTTCTTTTTCATAATTTACCTCCTTATATAATTTAAAGTCATTATTATTATTTAAAAAATAACCATAAAATATACAGGGAAAAAATTACTTAAAAAATTATCCATTTAATCTTATTAATATTGCTATACTAAGTAATATTAATACAACACCAACAACAATAAGTAAAATATTTAAAATGTTTGTTAAACCCAAACCATCGTCAATATCATTTTTTGAAATATTACTAACTTGTGTTTGTGATAATGTACTTTCTGGATTTGAATTTTTATTTAGGCTAGAATCATCAATAACTATATTAGAATAATTGCTATTATTTGAAATTACGTTAGAACTTACTATATTATTATAATTATTTGAATTTGTATTATTAGAATAAGTAGATATATTCCCATTAGAAGTATTACTTTCTTCTATAATATTCATATTTATATCTGTTGCAAGCGAAAATGTACAAACACATAATAATATTATTAATAAAAAAATAACTATTTTTAAAATTTTTGACATAAATAAAACCTCCTAAAAATTATTGTAATCATCATACACAATAAAAATAAAAAAGTCAAGGAATATAAACTGCGTAAAAATGTAATATAAATGTTATATAAATGTACTTGAAATAGAAAAACAATATATATATACTTATTATGAGTAATTATAAAGGAGATTAACCATGGATAAAGATAAAATTAATAAAATACTAAATGTAGTAAAAAATATAAAAGTTACAAAAGACAATAAAGAAGATGTTGAAAATGTTAGAAGATTAATAAAAGAAGAAAATTATATAGAAGCAGTACAAGAGCTTCAAAGAATACAAGAAGAGGGAAGAATAGAATATAAAAAACAAGTAAAAGAAGAAAAAGAAGAAAATGGTGAGATAGCGAAGGAAGAAACTGAAGATAGTATTTCTGATAATATAATTAAAGAAGAGAAAGAAGATAATATTTATCCAAAAAAACTAAGTAATAAAAACTTAGAAGAACAGTTTATTAGTTTACTATTAGCTAATCCAAAGGCTATATCTATGTATTATATAGAGAAAAAAGATTGTTATTTTGAAAGTGCAAAAATATTAAACTTATATAAAGGTGCAATTTTTATAGATGGACAAGAATATACGCCAGAAATAGCAAAAGAGGGCTTTAACTTTCCGAAAGAAAGTCCAGACACATATGATTTAAAACAAATGTTAAAAGAAAAAGGAAGAAGTTTAAAAGTAAACTTTGAAAAGGTATATATAGAATTAAGAAAATTATTTGAAATTAGAAAAAATTATATGCATAATCCAATAAAAGAAACAAAAGAAATGATTGCAGATATTGTAAATTATGAATTATATAACAAAATGACAATAGAAGATACAAAAAGTGCAATAGAACAAATAACAGCAACAGAGAAATATAGAAGATCTGTTTTAAATGATGATATTACAAACTTTCTAATTTCAGGAGAGAATAATTTAACACAAGGTTTAGAGCTTCCATTTCCTATATTAACTAGTGTGTTTAAAGGAATTAGAAAAGGTGAAACTTTTGTTTATGCTATGCCATCTAACTCTGGTAAAAGTAGGTTTACAATTAACTTAGCAGCAAATTTGGCATTATTACATAATAAAAAGGTATTAATAATTTCAAATGAAATGTCTGAAGAAAAAATGAAATTATGTTTAATAACAACAATACTTAATAATGAAAAAATTCAAAAATTACATAATCAAAAACTATGCAAAACAGAAGGAGAAATTCTTGAGTTTAAATTTAGACCAGATAAAAATGCAAATGTAGAAAAAGACGAAGGAGGATTTGTATTAAAAGAGGAACATGAGACTCAAAGAGAATTTTCAAAAAGATTAGAAAAAGTCTCTAGTGAATTTAATAGTACAATAGAAGCAACAAACTGGCTTGAAGAGCAAGTAAGAAATTCAATATATTTTGTAAACTTAACAAATCATACAAATGATGAATTAGAAAAAGTAATTTTAAATTATTATTATAAAGAGCAAATAGAATATGTATTTTATGATACATTAAAAACAGATACAGAAAATATAGGTAATGGAGAAGAAATAAAAAGAACAGCAACTATTCTTTCAAATTTAGCACAAGACTTAAATATTTTTATAGCTTCATCAATACAGCTTGCAGAATCTGAAACATTACCAATAAATGTAAATGTTAATGACTTAGCAGTAAGTAGAACAGTAAAAGAAGTATTAGATATATTATGCTTAATAAAACAAATCCATAATGAAGATTTACACAAATATGAATATTCATTAAATGAGGTAGATACAAAATTTTATGACCTAGAAGTTTCAAAAGATCCAGATGTAAGATATTATGCATGTGTAGTAGACAAAAATAGAGCTGGAGCTAAGCCAAAAGTAGTGTTTAAATTAAACTTAGCATATAATTATTGGGACGAATTAGGTTACTTAAGACTAAAATAAATATATGTATACAAGATAAAATAAAATTTAGAATATTTATTTAAAATGTGTTGTATTTTAAAGAACAATTAAATGAAAATTCAGTCTAAAGAAAAATTTAATAACTGCTAGACATGGGAAACAAAACATATGCTATTAATAAGAAAAAATTGTACCTATAATAAAATATCTAGAAATAGTTAAAATTGATAAAGTATAAATTAAAAGGAGATAAGATGTTTAAATTACATTCAGAATATAAACCAACAGGTGACCAACCACAGGCAATAGAATATCTATCAAAAGGAATAGAAGAAGGCAAGAAATTCCAGACTCTTCTTGGTGTTACAGGCTCACGGAAAAACTTTCACAATGGCAAATATTATTCAAAAAGTGCAGAAGCCAACACTCGTTTTAGCACATAATAAGACATTAGCAGGGCAACTATATTCAGAATTCAAAGAGTTCTTTCCAGAGAATAACGTTGAATACTTCGTAAGCTATTATGATTACTACCAACCCGAAGCCTATATTCCACAATCAGACACATATATAGAAAAGGATTCTTCAGTAAATGATGAAATAGACAAGCTTCGCCATAGTGCAACAGCATCTTTGTTTGAAACAAGGGATACAATAATAGTTGCATCTGTTTCATGTATATATGGTTTAGGTGACCCTATTGATTATGAAAATATGGCAGTTTCTTTAAGACAAGGAATGCAGGTTGAAAGAAACAAAATGCTTAAAAAACTAATAAATATGCAATATACAAGAAATGAATTAGACTTCAAAAGAGGAACATTTAGAGCAAAAGGTGACATAGTAGAAATATACCCATCAGATGAGTCAGAAACAGCAATACGTGTAGAGTTTTGGGGAGATGAAATAGAAAAAATATCGGAAATAAATCCATTAACAGGTAAAGCAGAGGCTACAAGAAATCATGTTATAATATTTCCAAACTCACACTATGTAACAACCAGCGAAAAAATGGAAAGAGCAATTGCAACTATTGATAAAGAAAAGGAAGAAAGAGTAGAATATTTTAAGTCAATTGGTAAATTAATAGAGGCTCAAAGAATAGAAGAAAGAACAAACTTTGATATAGAAATGATGAAAGAAACAGGTTTCTGCCAAGGAATAGAAAACTATTCAAGACATATAAGTGGAAGAGAAGAAGGAAGTCCGCCATTTACATTATTTGACTATTTTCCAAAAGACTTTCTACTACTAATAGATGAATCACATGCTACAGTTCCACAAGTAAGAGCAATGTATAATGGAGATAGAGCAAGAAAAGAATCATTAGTACAATATGGTTTCAGACTTCCATCAGCCTTTGACAATAGACCACTTAAATTTGAAGAATTTGAGCAAAGAGTAAATCAATGTATATTTGTAAGTGCAACACCAGCAGACTATGAAAAAGAACATTCAAAGGAAAATGTAGTAGAACAAATAATACGTCCAACAGGACTATTAGACCCAATAATAGAAGTAAAACCAGTGGCAAATCAAATAGATGACCTAATTGAACAAATAAGGCAAAGAATAGAACAAGGTGATAGAGTACTAGTAACCACACTAACTAAAAAAATGGCAGAAGACTTAAGCAGTTACTTAGCAGGAATAGGAATAAAAGTGAGATATATGCACTCAGACATAAAAGCTTTAGAAAGAATGGAAATAATAAGAGATTTAAGGTTAGGTGAATTTGATGTACTAGTTGGAATAAACCTTTTAAGAGAAGGCTTAGACATTCCAGAAGTTTCATTAGTAGCAATATTAGATGCAGACAAAGAAGGTTTCCTACGTTCAGAACGTTCACTAATACAAACTATAGGTCGTGCTGCAAGAAACACTGAAGGAAAAGTAATAATGTATGCAGATGAACTAACAGAAAGTATGGAAAAAGCAATTACAGAAACAAACAGAAGAAGAGCAATACAATGTAAATATAACGAAGAACATGGAATAATACCACAAACAATAAAAAAATCAATAAGAGAAACAATAAAAGCAAGCATAATAGAAGAGGCACAGGAAGAATACAACTTATCAGAAGAAGCAAGTATGCAAGAAATAATAGACAAACTAACAGACGAAATGCTAAAATATGCACAAGCAATGGAATTTGAAAAAGCTGCAGAAATACGAGATAAAATCAAAGAGTTGCAACCAAATTAGGTTACAACTCTTTGATTTTTAATTACAAGTATAAATAACATTTTTACTAAAAATTCATATAATAATAAAGGTGATATATATGAAATTTTTAAAGGAATTATACGAAGATGCTAAAAATATAAAAAGAAAAGACCCAGCTTCTAGAAATATATTAGAAGTAATAATTTTATACCCACGGTTTTCACATATTAGTATTTCATAGAATATCACATTTTCTATACAAACATAAACTATTCTTTCTAGCAAGGTTAAACTCGCAACTTGGAAGGTTTTTTACAGGAATAGAAATCCACCCAGGAGCCAAAATAGGAAGAAAGTTATTTATAGACCATGGAATGGGAATAGTAATAGGAGAAACAACGACAATTGGAAATAACTGTACAATATATCATAATGTAACTTTAGGTGGAACAGGAAAAGATAAGAATAAAAGACACCCAGATTTAGGAAATAATGTAATAGTAGGTTGTGGAGCAAAAGTGCTTCGGTCCAATAAAGGTAGGAAACAATGTAAAAATAGGAGCAAACGCAGTAGTATTAAAAGATATACCAGAAAATTCAACAGTAGTAGGAATTCCAGGAGAGATAATACAAAAAAATTCAACCAAATAAAAGGTTGAATTTTTTTGTATTATACTCTGAATTAATCTAACAACTTCCTATTCTGCATTGCAATAATCCACAGCTTCTGAGGCCAAGTATAAGCATAACTTGCAGGATTTAAAGCATGAACATCTGCACACTGAACTACTGCATCCTTCCAAGCTATTCTGTGTCTTCTGGGAGATTTATTTGAATCTTTTGAATCTGTTACTTCGAAACCACATTTCCGAAGTTGCCGAGCTTTTTTTTATGTAATTTCTTCATAACAGCAAAATAATCCCCATTCTGCTTCAGTTTCCATTCTTTTTTTCAAATAATCTGTGTAATTTGTCATAAAGTTTACCTCCTTAAGTTTTTAATTATCGACTATTTCACAAAAAGAACTAAATTCCTCCATTTCAATGAAATCAAAGGGATTTCTTGTTTCATTACTAATATCATCAAAGAAATCTTCTTCCTTTTCATCCGAAAATTTTGGATAAATTACAATAATATTACGATTTACTTCTAAAACAGCATAATAATCAACTCTGCCATTTAAGTCATTTAAAATAAAGTCTGAGTAATACCCATCTCGTGTTTTAAGAAGCTTTACTTTAGTAGGCTCGCCACGAACTAAAATTTTTTCAGCAAGTTTTTTACTGCAATCCTTTATTCCTTTATCATATGCAGAATTTACAGCATCATTCCTTATTGTAAAATAATAGAAAATTGGGCAACCAAACTGAAAAAGTAAAAAAAGAATTAAAGTTAATGGTGCCTTATATGATAGTAAATGTGTGATAGCATTAATAAAACTTAGATGAAGTATTGATGAAGTATATAGTACAAGAAGTAATATTAAAAAGAATAGAGGAATAGCAAGTATAAGTGTAGACTTAAGTGCATTTTTCCTTCCAAGTTTCTCAGCCTTGTTTAAAGAACTCCATTTCCGTAATTTCATCATAAATTAATCCTCCTTATAATTATTAGAAAAATTATTTATACGTTACAATACCCAAATTATAACAAATATTTACATAAAATGCAATAGATTTTAATAAATAATGCTAAATATAAAAGACATCCGCTTCTAATAACAAAATAGGAGATATAGTGGTTTCTAGAACTACAACAATAAATTTCACTAAAAAAGTTCTAGAAAGACAATATGTAACGATGAAGGAATTAATATCACTCAATGAAGAATTAAATAATAGTAAATAAACAAAACAAAAAGTCAACTTTACTTAAAGTTGACTTTTTGTTTTATAGGAAATAATTACCAAACTCTTGTTTTTTATAAAACAATATAGTATAATATTCCCAAAAGGGACAGATACCCCAAAAGGAAACGTCCCCAATGGGAACTAAGGGAGGAAAAAATGAACGATAAAATAATAATAAAAGGTGCAAAAGAACATAACTTAAAAGATATAAATATAGAAATACCACGTGACAAACTAGTAGTAATAACGGGCTTATCAGGCTCACGGTAAATCTTCACTTGCCTTTGACACACTATATGCAGAAGGCCAAAGAAGATATGTAGAAAGCTTATCAAGCTATGCAAGGCAATTTTTAGGTATAATGGAAAAACCAGAAGTTGAATCAATAGTAGGGCTTTCACCAGCAATATCAATAGACCAAAAAACAACTTCAAAAAACCCACGTTCTACAGTAGGAACAGTAACAGAAATATATGACTACATCCGTTTACTATATGCAAGAATAGGTGTACCATATTGCCCACACTGTGGTAAAAAAATACAAAAACAAACAGTAGACCAAATAGTAGATATGGTTATGCAACTAGAAGAAGGAACAAAACTTCAAGTATTAGCACCAATAGTAAGAGGAAGAAAAGGCGAATTTGTAAAACAATTAGAGAGCTATCAAAAAGAAGGTTTTGTACGTGCTAGGGTAGATGGTGAAACAGTAGAGCTTTCAGATGATTTAACTTTAGATAGAAAGAAAAAACACAACATAGAACTAATAATAGATAGACTAGTTGTAAAAGAAGACATTAGAAGTAGACTAGCAGAAGACATAGAAATGGCTTTTAAATATGCAGAAAAATTAGTTTTAATAGAAGATGCTACAAACAAAACAGAAACATTATATAGTGGAAACTATGCCTGCCCAGACTGTGGAATAAGCATAGGAGAATTAACACCAAGAATGTTCTCATTTAATAACCCATATGGAGCATGCCCAAGTTGTAGTGGAATAGGTTTTTTAATGAAAATGGACGAAGAACTAATTATACCAGACAAAAACAAAACTTTATACGATGGAGTAAAAGCATTTGGTTCAAGCACTATGAAAAAAGGTGATACTATGGCAAAAATGTATTTTGAAAGTATAGCTAAACACTATGGAGTAAAAATAAAAGATGTACCAATAAAAAAATTATCACGAGATTTTATGGAAAAAATTCTTTATGGTACAGGAGATGAAGTAATAGATTTCGAATATACTTCGTTTGCAGGAACAAGAAAGTTTTCACAGCCTTTTGAAGGAGTAATACCAACCTTAGAAAGACGTCATAGTGAAACAAAATCACAAGGAATGAGAGATTTTTACGAAATGTACATGAGCGAAAGCGACTGCCCTACATGTAGTGGAGCACGTTTAAGTAAAAATAGCTTATCAGTAAAAGTGGGAGATAAAAACATAAATGAACTAACAGACATGTCAATAGATAAAATAAAATATTACCTAAATTCTTTAACTTTAACCAAAAAAGATGCAATGATAGCAGACCAAATTTTAAAAGAACTAAACAAAAGGCTTCAATTTTTAATGGATGTAGGGCTAGAATATTTAACACTATCAAGAAATGCAGGAAGTTTATCAGGAGGGGAAGCACAGCGTATACGTTTAGCAACACAAATAGGTTCTGGCCTAACAGGAGTACTATATATACTAGATGAACCAAGTATAGGTCTTCACCAAAGAGATAATGACAAACTAATAGCAACACTAAAAAAATTAAGAGATTTAGGAAATACAGTACTAGTAGTAGAACACGATGAAGACACAATGTATGCTGCAGACCAAATAATAGATATAGGACCAGGTGCAGGAGTACATGGAGGAAAAGTAATGGCTCAGCGGAACTGCTGAAGAAATTAAAAAAGTAGAGGGCTCAGTCACGGGAGACTACCTAAGTGGAAGAAAGCAAATAAAAGTTCCTTCAAAAAGAAGAAAATCAAATGGTAAAGCAATAGAAGTAAAGGGAGCTAATCAAAACAACCTAAAAAATGTAAATGTAAAATTCCCATTAGGTCAATTTGTATGTGTAACAGGTGTTTCAGGCTCAGGAAAAAGCACACTAGTAAATGAAATACTATATAAAACAGTAGCAAGAGATTTAAACGGTTCAAATGAAAAACCAGGAAAATGTAAAGAAGTAAAAGGACTAGAAAACATAGACAAAATAATAAACATAGACCAATCACCAATAGGAAGAACACCACGTTCAAACCCAGCAACATATACAGGAGTGTTTGACTTTATAAGAGACTTATTTGCAGGAACAAATGAAGCAAAGATGCGTGGATATGACAAAGGAAGATTCAGCTTTAACGTAGCAGGTGGAAGGTGTGAAGCTTGTAACGGAGATGGTATATTAAAAATAGAAATGCACTTCTTATCAGATGTATATGTGCCATGTGAAGTATGCCATGGAAAAAGATATAACAAAGAAACCTTAGAAGTAAAATATAAAGGAAAAACAATATCAGACGTACTAGATATGACAGTAGAAGAAGCACTAGAATTCTTCAAAAACCTACCAAAAATAAAAAATAAAATACAAACACTATATGATGTAGGTTTAGGCTATATCAAACTAGGGCAACCATCAACAACATTATCTGGTGGAGAAGCACAACGTGTAAAATTAGCAACTGAACTATCAAAAAAAGCAACTGGAAAAACACTATATATCTTAGATGAGCCAACAACTGGACTTCACATAGCAGACGTTCACAAACTAGTAGACATATTGCAAAGGCTAGTAGACACCGGAAACAGCATAATAGTAATAGAACACAACTTAGACCTAATAAAAACCGCCGACTATATAATAGACCTAGGCCCAGAAGGCGGTGACAAAGGCGGACAAATAATAGCAGTAGGCTCACCAGAACAAATAGTAAGAAATGAGCAAAGCTACACTGGAAAATTCTTAAAGAAATACCTAAACTAGCAATACGTAGCAATGGGTAGCAATGGGGACTGTCCCTGAATGGGTGCCAAAAAGTTAGATTGGGCAACTAAAACAAGACAGAAAATAAAAAATAATACGAAATAAAAATAATGTAGAAAAAATAACAAATGTACCCAATCGGAAACCAAGCAAAGAAAGTACAAAGGGTAGAAAAGAACAAGAAGTAAAGAAACTAAAAGCACCCCCTTGGGTAATCGAAGATGTCCCAAGAGGGACTGTCCCCATTGCGGAAACAAGATAGAAAACTAAAACAAATACAAAACATAAATAATAAAAATTATAGGGGCTTAATCGGTAAAGAAAACTTAAAAGAATACCGAATTATGCCCTTTTACTCTTGCAAAATTATGTAAAATGTGATAATATAATGCAAGTAACTTAAAAAAGTAAATATATAAAGGAGGGTTTTGTATATGAAAGATTTTTCAAACGAAACAAAAAATAAGCGGAGAAAGGCAATATTAAGGTGATATTCTTAAGAGTCAAAGATGAAAAAAGAAGATTTAAAAATTCACTTGAAAAAGAATTAGGGAGGAACGAGAATGATTAAAGTAACCTTAAAAAATATTGAGAACTTTGGCTTACCTTTGGATAATACCGATAAAGTTTTAGCAAGAGGTACTAGCAAAGAAGTATTAAAACGGTTAGAAAAGAATCATAAAGCAAAAACACATGAAATATGTTCAAAAAGTTCATCTTCTGGTTATGTAATATATGAAGATTCAAGATATAATTATATTACTCCAGAGGATAAGCACAGATGGCTTACCAATTATGAAGTATATGTTCGTTCTTCATTTACATATAAGTTCTGGATAGCAGTATATTGCTTTATAACAGCTTTTGAAGTATAAAATAGCACTCCTACAAATTTTATATTTGTGGGAGTGCTATTTTTCTTATCTACAATTGTTATTGTTGTTTTCGTTATTGTTATTTCTGTTTTGATTATTTTGGTTATTTTTTTGGTTGTTATTATTTTTTTTGTTGTTTTTATTATTTTTTTCTGACATAAAAATGCACCACCTTTCTAATTATATTTATATTGTGACCTGAAATTTATAAATGTATACTAAAAACAATATGTCAAAAATTGTCGCAAAAATTTGTTTGACAAGTATATATTTATATATTAAAATATATAATATAAAATAAAGAAAGGAATATAAAAAAATGATTACAAGTATGTATGATTTTAGAGACGAAAATGGTAACATCATGCCATATAAACAATATGAAGAAAGAAAAATAATGGAAGCTGCCGAACTTGCTGAGAAATTAGACAAAGGTGAAATTGAAGGAATACCATTAGAAGTATTTATGAAAAAATTAGATGAGCTAATGGAAAGAATTGAAAAAGAACATAAGAATACTGAAAATGAGGAGATAAAAATTGCCTATTAAAAATAAACTAATCATATCTCCTTCATTTTCAGAAGATTTTTATCAAATAATTGAAAATGTTTCAAATTATTCAATTCCATTATCTCAAAGAATAAAAAAAGAATTTCGTTTGAAAATTTTATATCTACAAGAATATCCTAGAATGTATCAAGTAATAAAAATAATTAATCAAAAAGAAATTAGAAAAATTATTATTTCAAAATATGTTATTTTATATTCTATAAATAATAACAATATTAATATCTTAAATATATACCCACAAAAATCCAATTACATAAACTTAATTAAAATATAAACCATCTATTTTACAAATTAAAAAAATATGTTATAATGCCTTTATAAATAAAAAAGCAAGAATAATATTTTCTAAGTGGCAAAAACCAGCTAAGAAAATCTAATTCTTCCATAACAATCTTATTAGAAAACGTAATCGCTATCGCATATGACTTTCATAAGAATATAAAAAAGGAATGATAATATGGAAAATATAGTAATAGGAATAGAAGGCTTAGTAGGAAGTGGAAAAACTTCTATATGTAGGGAATTACTTTCAAAAATTCCAAATAGTGTTATTTTACATGGAGGAAACTTGTACAGAGGAATAGTATATGCATTTATTAGTAAAAACAAAAATATTAAAACATTACAAAATATTGATATTACAAAAGTAATGAAAGATCTAGGCGTAAAAATAGAATTAGAAAATAGTGAAACAGTAGTATATGTAGAAAACCAGAAAATAGAAGAAAAAAAATTACAAAATGAGGAAACATCAATGGCAGTATCAGTTGCAAGTAACATAGCAAATAACATAGAATTATTTATTTTTGCAAGAAACATCATAAATAATTTAAAAGAAAAATATAATGTAATAGTGTCAGGAAGAGCACTTATGCAAATATATCCAGACTTAGATTATCACTTTTTTATTACTGCTTCTTTAGAAGAAAGAGCAAAAAGAAAGTTAAAACAGTATAACAATGAAGTAAGCCTAGAAGAGCTAAAAACACATATTGCTAAAAGAGATGAATTACAAGAAAAGTCTGGATTTTATAAAACATATGCAAATACAATAACAGTTGATGTTACTGAATGCAAAACAGCACTAGAATCAGCAAATAAAGTATGTGAATACATAAAAGAAATTTAAACAATATTTTGTACCTGAAAAGAAAACAAAACAATAGAAAAGATTACTCTATATGTTATAAATACTACTATTTCGACATTCTACATCCAATTTATAATAAAAAAGGAGAGAAAACAAATGGAATTTAAAAATGAAAAATTAGAACAATTTAATAAATTTGCTAGTGGAAAGAAAATAGCAATTATAGGTTTAGGGGTAAGTAATTTACCACTTCTAGACTATTTTCATAATCTAGCTTGTAAAATATCTGTTTTTGATAATAAGGAAAAAGCAGAATTAGATAAAGATATAATAGAAAAGATAGACAAATATGACATACAATATTTTGGAGGAGATAATAACCTACAAAATTTGAAAGGTTTTGACATTATTTTCCGTTCACCAATAGTAATGCCATATAGAAAAGAAATAAAGTCAGAAGCAGAAAGAGGAGCATTAGTAACTTCTGAAATTGAAATGGTATTAAAATTAACACCAAGTAAAGTAATTGGAATAACAGGAACAGAAGGAAAAACAACTACAACATCAATTATATATGAAATAATAAAAAAAGCAGGTTATAAATGTTTCTTGGGTGGAAATATAGGAAAACCAATTTTTACACAAATAAAGGATATGAGACCAGAAGATATAATAGTATTAGAAATGAGCAGTTTTCAATTAACTAATATGAATATTAGCCCTGAAATTAGTGTTGTAACAAATATATTTCCAGACCACTTAAATGTACATAGCTCATATGAAGAATATAGAGAAGAAAAGAAAAATATTTTTAAACATCAAAATGAAAAAGGAATTGTTGTACTAAACTATGACAATGAATATACTCGTGAATTTTCAAAAGAAGCAAATGGAAAAGTAATATACTTTAGTAGCAAAGAAAAATTAGAAGATGGATTTATATATGACAATAATGATGGAATGATAAAATATTGTGAAGATGGAGTTAGAAGACACTTAATAAAAAAAGAAGAAATAAAATTAAGAGGAATTCATAACTACGAAAATATATGTACAGCATTAGCGGCAACAAGTTCATTAGTAAGTTTAGAAACAGCAATTCAAGTTATAAAAGAATTTAATGGAGTAGAACATAGGTTAGAATTTGTAAGAGAAAAAAATGGTGTTAAATGGTATAATGATTCAATAGGAACAAGCCCAGCAAGTACAATAGCAGGACTAAATGCATTTGATGAAAACATCATATTACTAGCTGGTGGCTCAGATAAAGGCTTAGACTATAAAGAAGTTGGAGAAACAATAGCAAATAAAGTACAAATATTAATATTAACAGGGCCAACAGCAACAAAAATAGAAGAAGCAACAAGAAGAGCAGTAGGTGGAGAAAAAGTAGAAATATGCTATGTAGAAAATATGCGGAGAAGCTGTAAAATTAGCAAATAAAAAAGCAAAGCCAGGAGATATAGTTTTACTTTCACCAGCAAGTGCAAGTTTTGATGCTTTCAAAAACTTTGCAGAAAGAGGAAATAAATTTAAAGAATTTGTTAATGAATTATAATATAAAATAAATATAAAAGTGTATATGCACAAAATTAAAAGCAAATGAATACGATAATACATAAAAGTAAAAGGAGGAAAACTATGTATTATCAAAATTATGAAGATTATATGAGAAGTGTTCTTGGATACCCAGTAGGAGCTACATATGATAATTATGTTATTGAAAATAGAGATTATACTGTAAGTTATCAAAATAATAGTGAATTAGAAAGCATGTATCCTGAAATTTATAAAAAAATAAATCCAGTGGTATGTGAAGTGTGTGAAAGAAGTAATACACCTATTACAAAAGAAGTAATAGAAAATATGGTAGAAGAAGTATATCAAAAAATAGATATAAATAATGAAATTTACTTAAAAATTAACATAGATAATAATATTGTACAGAAAGAAGTACAACAAAATAGAACTACTAATGCAAAAGTAAGTCAAGTTAATAATATCACGAATAATGCTGAACAAATGACAAGACAAGTAAATGAGGTAGAAAATAGACAAAGAAGACCAAATAATCCTTTATTAAGAGATTTGATAAGGATATTAATACTAAATAGAATATTAGGAGGAGGATTTCCACATAGACCACCAAGACCAAGGCCACCATTTCCAGGACATGGAAGACCACCATTCCCACGGAGGACCAGGAATGCCTCCAAGACCACAACCTAGAGACTATGAAGATTATTTTAAATTCTAAAGTTACAAAATATATTATATAGATTTTACTAATTATATTAAACAAATCTAAAAAAAGAGCCAAGTAATAAAAAATTACTTTGGCTCTTTTTTTGACCAGACACCAGTCATACGGAATTACCATCAAAGGGTAATTCCTAATAGGGCAAGGAAGACTCGAACTTCCGCTCTCTACACTTGTGGGAGTAGTGCGTTTCCATATTACGCTATTGCCCTAAAATAAACGTAAATTTACGTTATAACGACCCAGATGGGACTCGAACCCACGAATGCTCGGCTGACTACCGAGTGCTTTAACCAACTAAGCTACTGAGCCTAAAAATTTCGGATAACCTATTTATAACATGAAATTATGTTAATGTCAACACTTTTACTAAAAAATATTGCTAAAAATTTAAAAAAGAGTTAAAATTCATACTAAGAAATATATGAATATAAATTAAAATTATAAAATAAGTACAATAAAAAGGAGTAATAAAATGCCAGAGCCAATAGAAATAACGAATATAAAAAATAATTCAAATAATAGAGAATATGTATTAAAAACAGTAAAAGAAAACGGAAAGTTATTAGAGTTTGCAAGCGAAGAATTAAGAAATGATAGAGAAATAGTATTTGAAGCAGTTAAAAATAATGGAGAAGCTTTAGAATTTGCAAGTAGTAAGTTAAAAGACGATAGAGAAATAGTATATGAATCTGTAAGTAAACTTGGATGGACTTATTGTTATGTAGGAGAAAATTTGTTACTAGATAAAGAACTTTTGATAGCTGGACTTAAAAAGAGTGGTCAAATACTATATTTTTCACATCCAAATATGAGAGATGATAGAGATGTTGTATTAGAAGCTGTGAAAAATAAGGGAATTATAGTAAAATATGCAAGTACTACATTAAGAGAAGACAAAGAAATAGCACTAGAAGCAATGAAACAAGACAACAATTGCTATATATTTTTAGGTGAAAACATAAAAAATGATGAGGATATAATAAATTTAAGATAGTCTTCATTACAAAAATAAAATATATTACTTCCTTCGCGCTACTTTAGAATTAAAGTCTATTAACTGCAAATTTTTTCTAAATTTTTCTAAAATCGGCAAAAAGTGTCAATGAAATAAATTACACACATATTAAATATCAAAACGGACAAAATAATATTATTAAAATTTATTTTAATGTAATTTTTTTGAAAGGTGGTATTAATAATGAAAGTAAAAGATTGTATGTGTAATGATGTTTGCTGTGTTACACCTGATAGCACAGTTCAAGATTGTGCAAAAATAATGTGCAGTAATCACGTAGGTTGCGTGCCAGTATGTGATACTATGCAAAATGTAGTAGGTTTAGTTACAGATAGAGATGTTATATTGAGAAGTATAGCATGTGATAAAGATGCTAAAAATACACAAGTAAGTGATATAATGACTTGTAAGGTTTGTTGCTGCAGTTCAGATGCAGATATAAAAGAAGCAGAAGATTTAATGTGTAAATATCAAATAAGAAGACTTCCAGTAGTAAATGAACAAAATAAAATAATAGGAATAATAACATTAGGTGATTTGGCTAAAAATAATAATGTAAGTAATGAAAGCGTTTCAAATACTTTAGAAACAATATGTAAATGTAATGACAAAAATGCTGAATAGATAAATCAAAATGTAAATTTAATGTATGGGTGGACATTGCGTCCACCCGATTTTTAAAAATAATACACAACTATTAAAATTTAGCAATTTGTTTAAATAATGGGCAGACACAAGGCCTGTTCCTACAATCAAATCCTTATATTTATACGTATAATTTTAGGACAACCTACATACAATTATATAAAAGTATGTATAGGAGATTACTATGGTAATAGATATGAATTATTGGTCAAAAGTCTTTAAAAAACTTTTAGTTTTTATTTTAAGTATTTTAGGTATATATTTAGCATTCAAATTTGCTGTTTTTTATATGCCATTTTTGATTGCTTTTGTATTATCACTCATATTAGAGCCAGTTATTAGATTTTTTATGAGGAGATTAAACTTAAAAAGAAAAACGAGTGCAATTATAGTATTTGTTGTTTCTCTATCCATAATAATTGGATTATTAATATGGGGAATAGTGTCACTTACCACAGAATCATATAATCTACTTAATGGATTAAATGGATACTTTGAAGTTATTTCAAATAGATTTGAAACGCTAATATCACAGATAGATTTAAGTAAATTACATTTATCAGGAGAAATAATGAATATTATACAAAATTCAGCAATTGATATATTAAATGGAGTAACTAATTGGGCAAAAGGAGTACTTACAAATTTATTAGAAGTTATTACTTCTATACCAACAATAATAATATATGTAGTTATTACAATATTATCTTTATATTTTATATGTACAGATAAAATATATATGTTAGACCAACTAGAACATCACTTTCCTAAAACTTGGGTAAAAAGAATATCAAAATTTGTAAGAGAAGTTTCAAGTTCTTTAGGTGCACTTTTAAAAGCACAAGTAATACTTATTTTTATTTCATTTTTTATATGCTTAATAGGCCTATATATTTTTAAAATAGCAGGTTTAAATGTAGGATTTCCATTATTAGCAGCTCTAGGAATAGCTTTTGTTGATGCACTACCAATTTTTGGCTCAGCAGCTGTTATGGTACCATGGGCTGTTATAGCAGGATTTAATGGAGATTTGACATTAGGAATATCGCTTATAGTTCTATTAATAGTTATGTGTATGGTAAGACAATTTATGGAACCACGTATTGTAGCAGGGCAAATTGGGATACATCCAATTTTTACATTAATAGCAATGTATACAGGTTTTAGAATAATAGGTGTTTTAGGATTACTATTTGGGCCAGTTATATTAATTATATTGAAGAATATTTTTAGTGCGATGATAGATAAGGGAGTTGCAAAAGCAATTTTCGAAAGAGAATAAAATTAACATAATTTTTAAAAAAGCTTGCAATTTAGTTCATATTATGTTATTATAGTTATATGTCAAAAATAAACAAATTCTACGGAGGTATTGCTTATGATCAAAGTTAGAAGCAACACATTGTCACAAACCGACTTGGTTGGAAAACGGAACAGAGTAACAGTACTGGAGGAAGCGGGATATTCCAATATGGCAATTCTGTACTTCATGGCACAAAAGAACTCTGCATCTGGAGTATACGAAAATGGCGATTTTGTAATTACACTCAGTTAGATAAAAATAAAGAAACAGCTATAATGGCTGTTTCTTTATTTTTATATTAAAACTATAAAATTACAGAAGTAGGAATATAATCTTCATCTGGAGGATATACATATTCATCATTAGGCTTTTCAATTTTATTTAAAGAATTTATTTCAAGTATAGGCATATCTCCATGATAAGTTCCTTTAGTAATAGTACCTTCTATCTCAACCCATACATTATCACGTAATGTCTCGGCTTCTTTATAATGACATAAAAAACCAACTACAACAGTTTGAAAATCAGAAGAAATAATCATATTTCTACCTAAAACAAATTGTTCTTTTTCTAAGTCATAAACTCTATATACAAAACCAGAAAATTTAATTTTTTGTCCAACATAAGAATCAATATTTTCATGAACAGTTTTTAAAATTGTAGAGTAATTTTTATTTGTAAGTTCAGTTACTCCATTGCAACTTATATCATCATTAACTTTAACACTAGCTTTATAAAGTTTATAACCAACAACACCACACAGTAAAATTACAAAAGTAATAATTATTACAAATATAAATTTAAACATTTTAGTACCACTTAATTTTATATTATATATGAACATATAAATACCCTCTTTCAAAAATAGAAGTTGGAAGTTAGAAACCTTATTCTAAAATCTTTTATTAATATATATGTATTTTTATTTATAAATATACTTGTATAATAAATTAAAAAATAGTATATTATAGAATAATATAAGTAAAAAAAGAAAGAAGATGAATAAGAATTGTTTTCAAGTATAGGAAAATATGCACCATGTGGAATGTTTACTAAAGGACATTTTGCTTTAATTAGTATAACAATAATAGGAATTTATGTAGCACTAAAACATACAATAAAAAAAAGCAAAGAAGAGATATATGAAATAATAAAAAAAATAACATTAGTTATATGTATACTAGAGGCTTTCAAAATAATTTATAGCATATCATTAAATTCATTATATGAAGTAAATTCGTATTTACCACTATATTATTGTAGTATGCTAATATATGCTTGTTTACTTAGTTCATTTGGAAAAGGTAAATTTCAAAGGGCAGGAGATGTATTTTTAATGGTTGGCTCAGTAATAGGAGGAGTAGTATTTATACTATATCCATCAACTTCATTACCAACATACCCAGCATTTCACATTTTAAGCATTCATAGCTTTTTGTATCATGGTATAATGGTGTATTTAGGAATATTAGTAAATAAAACAAGATATATAGAATTAGAAAAGCAAGATATAAAATACTTTGCAGGCTTAGTAGGAGTGCTTTGCGTTATAGCATTTATAATAAATAATATTTTCCGGTAGCAACTTAATGTTCATATCACAGAATTTTTCTATATTACCAATTAGAATATTATATAAAATAACAAATGGAAATATCCTATTTAGTTTAACCATGTCACTGGTACAAATGACAATACCATTCTATATTTCATATTTTATTATAAAGAAAATAGATTCTTTAAAAGAACAAAATGCAATAAAAAATCAAAATGTGATAATTTAGTTAATTGAATTTTTAATTGTAGGGGCGAGCATAGCTCGTCCGAACTTCGAAGAAATTACCTTGATTTCTAAAATTTTTATAGTAGTTTCGTTGGAGCACGGACGAGCAATGCTCGCGCCTACAATAATAATTTTAAAATAGAGTTGCATAATATACATAAAAATGATATAATACACAATATCAATTATATAAAAATCCTTTTATATGTAGGAAATTTCCTAGCTTATATATAAGTAACTATTAACTTTGATTATAAGAAAGAAGGTAAAAATATGAAAAAAGGCTTAAAGAATTTTGCAATACCATCTGTAGTTGCAGTAATCTGTTTTATTGCTTCATTTGTTATTCAACATTTTTATGCAGTAGAAGCTACTATAAATGTTATGGTTGTAATAGCTATATTGAGTTCTCTTTTAGAAGCAATATTATTAGTTGTTATAATGTATGTAAATTCAAACTTTGAAAAAATTTCAATCGACTATATAATTTTGAATTTACTTGCAATCGCTAGCATAATTTCTATAGTATTATTATTATCCACATTGGAGAATGCAATATGTAATATATTCTTGATTTGCTTTGGAGTTAGTTTTGCACTGTCTTTAATATGGCTACTATATTTATCTATCAAAGAATTAATTAAACAATTAAAAAAATACAAAGAAAATCAATAAACCATACAAGAAAAACAAGTAATAAAATATTGCTTGTTTTTCTTGATTTTTACCATGAATAGTGATATAGTTTAACTTGTTATAAAATACAAAAAATGGAAAGGAAGAAAAACATGGGATTATTTAAAACATATAGTGAAAAAGAAGTAAAAAGAGTAATGCCAATAATTGCTAAAATAAATAGTTTAGAAGAGGATATTTCTAAATTAACAGATATAGAATTAAAAAATAAAACAAACGAATTTAAAGAAAGACTTTCAAAAGGAGAAAACCTAGATGATATATTACCAGAAGCTTTTGCAGTAGTTAGAGAAGCTTCTAAAAGAGTACTTGGAATGCGTCACTTTGATGTACAATTAATAGGTGGAATTATACTTCACCAAGGTAGAATTGCAGAAATGAAAACAGGAGAAGGAAAAACATTAGTTGCAACACTACCAGTATACCTAAATGCGCTTACAGGAGAAGGTGTACATGTAGTTACAGTAAACGACTACTTGGCAAAACGTGATAGTGAATGGATGGGAAAATTATATCGCTTTTTAGGTTTAAGTGTAGGTCTTGTAATTGCTGGAATGAATCCAAGTGAAAAGGCGCAAGCATATAATTGTGATATAACATATGGAACAAACAATGAATATGGTTTTGATTACTTAAGAGATAATATGGTTATATATAAAAATCAATTAGTACAAAGAAAACTTCACTATGCAATAGTAGATGAGATAGATAGTATTTTAATAGACGAAGCGCGTACACCACTTATCATTTCAGGAAGAGCCAATAAATCATCTGACCTATACAAAAAAGCTGATAATTTTGTAAAAAGATTAAAAGCAAAAGTTATAGTAGAAGAAGATGTTAAGAATTTTGAACAAGCAGAAGATAATGAAAAATATGATTACATCGTAGACTTAAAAGCAAAATCAGCTTCATTGACACAAAAAGGAATTAAAAAGGCAGAAGAAGAATTCCACCTAGAAAACTTTAATGACATAGAAAACTCAGAATTAGTACATAATGTAAACCAAGCACTACGTGCACATGGTGTTATGAAAAAAGATATAGACTATATAGTAAAAGATGGAGAAGTTCTAATAGTAGACGAATTCACAGGTCGTATAATGTATGGAAGAAGATATAACAATGGCCTACACCAAGCAATAGAGGCAAAAGAAAATGTAAAAATAGCAGATGAATCAAAAACACTAGCAACAATTACATTCCAAAACTACTTCAGAATGTATGATAAGTTATCAGGAATGACAGGTACAGCTATGACAGAAGAGCCAGAATTCCAAGAAATATACCACTTAGATGTTATAGAAATACCAACAAACAAGGAAATGGTACGTATAGATAATCATGACATAATATACAAAAATGAAAATGCAAAATTTAGAGCAGTAATAGAAGAAATTAAAAAGAGCCATGAAAAAGGTCAACCAGTTCTAGTTGGTACAGTATCAATAGAAAAATCTGAAAAATTAAGTAGTATGCTTAAAAGAGAAGGAATTAAACATGAAGTATTAAATGCTAAATTCCATGAAAAAGAAGCAGAAATAATTGCACAAGCAGGTAAGTTAGGAAGCGTAACCATTGCAACAAACATGGCAGGTCGTGGTACTGATATTATGCTAGGAGGAAACATTGAATATTTAGCAAAACAAGAAATGAGAAAGTTAAGATATTCAGAAGAGCTAATAGACCAAGCCACAGCTTTTAATGAAACAGATAATCAAGATATATTATCAGCAAGAAAGAAATTTAAAGAGCTAGAGGAAAAATACAATGAACAAATAAAAGATGAAAAACAAAAAGTATTAGCAGCAGGCGGACTAAAAATAATTGGTACAGAAAGACATGAATCAAGAAGAATTGACAACCAGCTACGTGGACGTAGTGGACGTCAAGGAGACCCAGGAGAATCAAGGTTCTACATAGGCTTAGACGATGACTTAATGAAAATATTTGGTGGAGATAAAATAACAACTGTATACAACATGTTAGGTGCAGATGAAGATATGCCAATCGAATCAAAAATGATTTCAAAATCAGTAGAGTCAGCACAAAGAAGAGTAGAAGACAGAAACTTTAGTATCAGAAAAAATGTACTTAACTATGATGATGTAATGAATACACAAAGAGAAATTATATACAAACAAAGAAGAGAAGTACTAGATGGAGAAAACTTAAAAAGCCAAATACAAAAAATGATGGACTCAGTAGCAGAAGAATTAACAAATACATATCTATCAGAAGAAACAGTAAATAAAGAAGCCTTCATGCAAGATATAAAATCAACATTTGGAATAGAAAAATTACATACATTAAAAGAAGAAAAAGTAAATAGTTTAGATGTATTAAATGAAATAAAAGAAACAATACACGAAAAATATGAACAAAAAGAAGCAGAATTTGGTTCAGAAAATTTAAGAGAACTAGAAAGAGTTATAATGCTAAAAATAGTAGACCAAAAATGGATGGACCACATTGACGCAATGGATGAACTAAAAAATGGAATAGGACTTCGTGCATATGGACAAAAAGACCCAGTAGTTCAATATAGAATTGAAGGTTTCGACATGTTTGATGAAATGATAGCAAACATAAAAATAGATGTAGTAAAATTCTTACTAAATGCAAGAAAAAGAGAAGAAGGAGCACAAGTATCAAGACAAGAATCAGTACAAATAACAAACGCTGGGTTAGAAGATACAGCAATAAAATCATTGGATGGAAGTACACCTAAAAAAGAAAACACACCAATAATAAATAACGCTCCAAAAGTAGGAAGAAACGACCCATGCATATGCGGAAGCGGGAAGAAATACAAAAATTGCTGTGGAAAATAGAAATGAACATGACAATTGCATAGTAAAAGACTATGAAATAGATGTAAATGAAAGCATAAGAAAAAAACTCTGTAATTTATGAACCAACGATAAAAATTGACAAACATATAGAAGAAAATGAAAGGTAATGGTGATAAAATATGGTGAAGGATTTGGGAGTATTTAAAGACTTTTCTGATGAATCTTTAAAATCAGTATTTGAAACAGAAGAAAGTAAAATAATTGAAATAACGCTTTTATTTAATAAAGATAATATGGATGTAGTATGTGTACCAACTCATCATTTTTGTAATTTGGGATGCAAAATGTGCCATTTAACAAATAATAAACTGAATAAATCTATGGTACCTATAAAAAAAGAAGATTTTATAGAATGCCTTAAAATAGCTTTAATTAATTCAAAAGGAATACGAAGAACCAATAAGAAAAAACTATTGATTTCTTTTATGGGAGTAGGAGAACCATTATTAAATATTAAACTAATTCAAGAAATATATAATGAAGAACAATATATAAAAGAAGAATTAGGATATGATACAATTGGATATGCTATATCAACAATGATGCCTGATGATAATGTTTTAAAATTGTTGGATATTGTTAATAAATTAAACATTCCATTAAAAGTTCATTTTTCAATGCATACACCAATAGATGAAAATAGATATAAACTAATTCCTAGTACAAAAGTATCTGTAGAAGAAGCACTATCTTATTTAGAATATTATAGAAAAACTGTTCAAAATAATGAAAAAATAATGAATGAATATATAAAACTTCATCGTACAAATGACCCAGTTGAAATTCATTATACATTAATAGAAGGTGTGAATGATGGAGAAGAAGAACTAAATTTATTGTGTAAATTATTAAAAAAATATAGAATAACAATTAAATTTATAAAATTTAATCCTCTAAATGATTTGAAAATAAGTGAAAAAGAGGAAAAATGGGTAAACACTATAAAACAAGAAATCCCAAACTTACGAGTTAAAACATATTCTCCACCAGGAAGACAAATAGGCAGTTCTTGTGGTGAATTTACAAAACATTATTATCATCAAGAGATTGAAACAAAAGAAGAAAAAGAAGAGTTTGAAGAATGGAAAAAGAAACATCAAATATTTGAATAGAAATAATATAATACAAGGAAACTAATAATATGGATAATGCAAATTTAAAAGAATTTTATAAATGCCATCCATCAGGTTACCTTGTTGAAATCTATAATAATGGTAAAACTGAAGAGTATGTATATGCAAATAAAGCAGTTATTTCCAAAGTAGAAAAAGCTACAAAGGATACACTATATGATATAGCATACAAATAAAATATATCAATAAAAAATAAAGATTTTAGCATTAAATGCTAAAATCTTTATTTTTTATTGATTGATATTAATTAAGGAAATTCACCCATTTCTTATCTTTGTCAGATAAAATAATATTCTGACTGCCTCCAATTTCCTCAAAAGGCCATTCTACAGCTTTGTAGCTTAATCCACCTTCGTCTCCAGGGTGGTAGAAGTCGTCACACTTGTATGCAAATTCTGCTTCGTCAGATAAAACGAGAAAACCGTGTGCAAAACCTCGTGGAAGGAAAAACTGCTTTTTATTTTCAGCAGATAATGTAACACCATAATGCTTCCCATAGGTAGGAGAGCCAGGTCTTAAATCAACTGCTACATCATAAACAGCACCTCTTATAACTCTTACAAGTTTTGCTTGAGGAAATTCCTTTTGAAAATGCAATCCTCTTAGAACACCCTTTCTAGAGGCAGACTGATTATCCTGTACAAATTCACAAGTGATACCAATGTCTTCAAAATCCTTCTTGTTGTATGTCTCCATAAAGTATCCTCTTTCATCAGGGAATACCTTAGGAGTGATAACAACTAAACCCACGATACCTGTTTCAAGTTTCTCAAATTTTCCCATTCTCAATTCCTCCGTTTTTTAGAGAGATATATATAATTACTATATATCATGTTAACAATTATCGAATTTAATTATAACATACAGTATGTAAAATTTCAAGTATTTTAAAATCATAGTAAGTTGTATAAAAATATAGTAAGTAGATTATATATAGATTCAAAATATTATATTTTATAACTAAATAGTAAATAAAGAACAAGTTAATTGAAATAGCTTGTTTTTTACATTTTTTTGTTATATTATTATTAAAAGTAAATTAAGGAGAGTGACAAAATGTTAGAGTTTGAAGAAGTTTCTAAAAATGTACAACTGTTAGAAACAAAGTTAGTAGAATTGGGTAATTCTCTTAATATTTCTAAATTAGAAGAAAAATTAAAAGAATTAGAAGAACAAACAATGATACCAGATTTTTGGAATAATATTGAAAAATCTTCTATTATTCTTAAGCAAATAAATAATCTAAAATTAAAAACAGAAGAATATAAAAAAGCAAACAATAATATTAAAGATATTATTGAATTAATTGAAATATTAAAATTAGAACCAGAAAATGCTTTAGAAAATGAATTAATTACATCTATTAAAAAAGTAGAAAAAGATATTGAAAAATTAGAAATAAATATACTATTATCTGGAAAATATGATATAAATAATGCTATAATAACATTACACCCACGGAGCAGGAGGAACTGAAAGTTGCGATTGGGTACAAATGTTATATAGAATGTATACTAGGTGGGCAACTGCAAATGGTTATGAAATAAAAGAATTAGACTATTTAGATGGGGAAGAAGCAGGTATAAAAAGCGTTACGGCAGTAATATCAGGTTCCTATGCATATGGCTACTTAAAAGGAGAAATGGGAGTACATAGGCTAGTTAGAATTTCGCCATTTGATAGTGGAGGAAGAAGGCATACATCATTTGCTTCATTAGAAGTACTACCAGAAATAACAGAAGATGTACAAATTAATATAAATGCAGATGATTTAAGAATAGATACTTATAGAGCATCACGGAGCAGGTGGTCAACATATAAATAAAACATCTTCAGCAGTACGAATAACACATATACCAACCAATATAGTTGTATCTTGTCAATCTGAACGTTCACAAATTCAAAATAAAGAAACAGCAATGAAAATGTTAAAATCTAAATTATTAGATATGAAAGAAAAAGAGCATAAAGACAAAATAGAAGATTTAAAAGGTAATCAAATGGATATAGCATGGGGAAGCCAGATACGTTCATATGTTTTTTGTCCATATACTATGGTAAAAGATCACCGAACTAATTATGAAGTTGGAAATGTACAAGGAGTAATGGATGGAGATTTGAATGAATTTATAAATAGTTATTTAAAATGGAATAAGAAAAATAATTAAAAAACAAAAGATATTGAAAATTCACAAAAAGAGGTAAATAAATTGAATGAATTATATGAAAAACATAAATATAGAAAATTTAGCGAAATAGAAGAAGTAGAAAAAAATATAGTACTAAAATCACAAGTTAAAAACTTTATAAATAAATATAAGAGGATTCTACTAATAGTAATACTCATTATTTTAATATTAACAGTTATAACCTTTCAATCAACACCTAAAACATTATTATTAGTAATTTGTATGTACATATTAATGCTTTTTAGTATTATATATTTTAATACATATACAATAATTTGTAAAAATAATAAAATGACTATTAAAATGAATATGCAAGAAATACAAATTGAATATTGCAACTTGAAAAATGTATATATAGAAAATAAAAAAAGTAGAATATTTTTTAAGAAAATAAATAACTATTCATTAATAATATTATACAAAGCACCAAATGGCAATATAAGCACTATACAATTACCATTAATGTTTCTAAATAAAAATGACTTAAATAGATTCTTAAAAAACTTTATAGTGAAAACTAAAAAAAGTAATAATGTAATTAAAGCACAAAAATATCAATTAAAAAGATTACTAATAAAAATAGCCTTATTCATAATAATTTGGTTAATAATAATAATTACTCTAATAATTTGAGAACAGGCGTGATTCGGTAAATTCTCACAGGTATTCTTAACCGATTAAGTCCCTATATTTTAAATTTAAATATAATACTTTAAAAAATAGCTGATAAGGCTATTTTTTTGTTCTAAATTAGACAAGACCTGAATATATATTTATTAATGCATTTATTTAATTAAGGAGGAGTATATATGCCTATTGATGATAGAAAACTTAGTAATACAGGAGTAATACAAAATTTGGTATTAGAAAATAGAGAAAAACTTAGTATATCAGGAGTTTTAGATGTTCTTAGTTTTGATGACCAAGTTGTAATAGTGGAAACAGAACTAGGGCTTCTTACAGTAAAAGGAGATAATTTAAGAATTAACAAATTAAGTATAGATACCTCAGAAGTAGTGGTAGAAGGAGAGATATATAATTTAGCATATAGTGAAAATGATTTAGATAAAAAGTCTGCAGGGATATTGGGCAAAATATTTAAATAGAAGGTGGTACATTTGGATAATATTATTTTAACGCAATTATACTCATTATTTATTTTTATTATTACAGGAATTGTTATAGGTATACTTTTTGATATATTTAGAATATTAAGAAAATCCTTTACAACTCCAGATATAATAACATATATAGAAGATATTATATTTTGGATAATTTCTGGAAGTTTATTCATGTTTGTTTTATTCAAATTTAATAATGGTGAAATAAGAAGTTATGTATTACTTGGATTGTTATCTGGAATATTAATTTATCTGTTTACTATTAGCAAATATTTTATAAAGATTAATGTAAAAATAATAAAAATCATTAAAAAAATATTATCATATCCAATAAAAATTATTTGTAAAATAATTAAACCATTTTCTTTTATTGTAATTAATATAAGAAAAATATTTTTAAATAATTATACTAAAATATTAAATATGACAAAAAAACTAAAAAAATTAGAAAAAAATACTTAGAGAAAGAAGGATTTTAGAAATAAATGTAGAAAAAAATAATATAGTAGTATAATAAATCGTAAGAAACTGGAGAGAAAAACATATGAAATTAATAAAAAAGCACTATAAAAAATTTTTGTTTATATTAATGATAGCTTATGTAGTAAGTATTTTAATATCACAACAAAAGATGCTAAATTCATATAATGCTGAAATAAAAAGTTATTCAGCACAAATAAAAAAAGAAAAGCAAACAAATGAAGATTTAAATCAAATAAAAGAAAACGTAAATTCACCAGAATATATAGAGCAAGTAGCTAGAGAAAAATTAGGAATGTATTTACCAAATGAGAGAGTATATATAGATATAGGGAAATAGAGCAAATTAATATTTTGCTCTATTTTCTTTACAATTTTTCCAATATATGGTATAATATATACAGTTAGATTTCAAACCAAGTTAATTTCTTAACATTACCCAAATAATAAGAATTTTATAATAAGTAAATTAACAAAAAAGATAAGGGGGCTAAATTTATGGATTTAGAAAATAGTACACTTGTAGAATTGCGTCAAATAGCAAAAGAACAAGGAGTAAAAAATGTATCAAAATTAAAAAAGGAAGAATTAATAGAGATTATTGAAAAAAATAAAAGAGAAGAAGTAACTGAAATAAAAAGAAGCTTTTATCCTCATTTAAGAAATGAAGAGGAAAAAAATGAGCCTGTATTAGAAGCAGGAGAAGGCTATAAACTAACTAGTGAAGATGATAGAATAGTAGAAGGTGTTTTGGAAATATTACCTGATGGATATGGTTTTTTAAGAGGTTCAAACTATTTATCTACTCCTAAAGATATATATATATCACCAATTCAAATAAGAAGATTTAGATTAGATAAAGGAGATAAGGTAAAAGGAATTGCAAGGCTTCCAAAAGAAGGAGAAAAATTCCCAGCACTAATATTCGTAGGTGAAGTAAATGGGGAGGCACCAGAAAAGGCATATAAACGTGTCAAATTTGATGACCTTACTCCAATATATCCAGAAGAAAGAATTAAATTAGAAACATTACCAAATGAATATTCAATGAGAATTATAGACTTAATGTCTCCAATAGGTAAAGGGCAAAGAGGGCAAATTGTAGCTCCACCAAAAGTTGGTAAAACAACATTACTAAAAAAAATAGCAAATAGTATAAGTTTAAATAATCCAGAAGTAGAATTAATAGTATTATTAATAGATGAACGCCCAGAGGAAGTAACAGATATGAAACGTTCAATAAAAGGAGAAGTTATATACTCAACCTTTGATGAATTGCCAGAAAATCATGTAAAGGTTGCTGAAATGGTATTAGAAAGAGCCAAAAGATTAGTGGAACATAAAAAAGATGTTGTTATATTATTAGATAGTATTACAAGGCTTGCACGTGCATATAATTTAGTAGTGCCATCATCTGGTAGAACACTATCAGGAGGTATTGATCCAGCATCATTACATAAACCAAAAAAATTCTTTGGTGCAGCAAGAAATATAGAACACGGAGGAAGCCTTACAATACTTGCAACTTCTTTAATAGAAACCGGAAGTAGAATGGACGATGTTATATTTGAGGAATTTAAAGGAACAGGTAACATGGAAGTACACTTAAACAGAGCACTTTCAGAAAAACGTATATTCCCAGCAATAGATATAAATAAATCTGGAACAAGAAGGGAAGAGAAACTATTAGATTCAAAAGAGCTAGAAACAGTATTTGCGCTAAGAAAAGCAATGTCAAGCATGAGTACAGAAGATGTAACTGAACAATTAATAAACGAAATGACTAGAACAAAAAATAACAAAGAATTTATAGATAAGATGGATATATTTTTAAAGAGATTTAAAGATTAATATATATATTATGAGTAGAGAAATAGTAATAAAAATTCTCTACTCATTTTTTATAAATATTACATTGCGCAAAATCAAAGGTTTTTTATATAATTTTGTAATATTTAATTATAATTTTTTGATTCTTTAAAATTTCACATTTATTTAATATATTAGTCTCGCAGTTAGACTAATTTTTTTATGTAGAAAATTAGTAAATATTTTATAGAAAGGAGACTACGAATATGCAAGCAAGAGGTAAATTTATATTCAAAAGTCTGGAAAGAAAAGACGGAGGAGAATTCGTGAATGAAAAAGGTCAAAATGTAAAATTTGACGCAAGTTATCAATTAAAGGTTGACGAAAATAATGATGGTATCATTAATGAAAGGAAATTGAAAATATCTCAAAAAAACGATTTATTAATTCAAAAATTAATGAAGAAAAACCCTTATGAACCTATAGAACTAATTTGTGACGTTCAAATGTATGGTTCAGTTGCAAAGGTTATTCCTGTCGATTTAATAGACAGTAATAATAAATAGTTTAAACAATTAAATTATTGTTTTTAGTTTTGAAGAAAGGGGGTACATATAATTATGGAAGATGCTGTAACAACAATAGCAAACATAGATTTAAGCCCAGTAACTACTGCTTTAACTAGTTCTATAACACCCGCTCAAATTATTGGCTTATTAGCTTCAATAGTTGGTTTTGGTTTACCATTCGTACTAATGTGGTTTGGTGTAAGAAAAGTTATAAAAATATTCAAATCTGCGGTAATGAAGGGAAAAATAACAGTCTAAAATTATTCACTAGCGATTACCCATTATCGCTAGTGAATTTTTAATTATATGTATCAAAAGGAGAAGAAAATGTTAATATTATTATTTATTATTTTATGGTTAATTATATGGAATTGTTTAATTGAAAGAGATTTAAAGAGAATTAGAACAAAATTATATAAA
>CATLFA010000003.1 GCA_949927585.1 uncultured Clostridiaceae bacterium | reverse complement strand
GTGGATTTTATTGCCGGAAGATATGAAGCAGGAGTAGGAACATTAAATGAAGAAAAGAAAGCAAATAATGAAGAGAATCCATTTGATTATAGTGTAACATTTGAAGGAAATGCATCATTATATGGAAGTGTAGGAATACAAACAGGACTAAATGGATGGGGAAGGCAAAATTATAATTATACAGCACGTCAAACAGGGACCCTAGTAACAACAGGAACAAATAAAGCAACAGGAAATGTGGTAGTAAAAGCAAATAGTATACCATATTATCATGCAGATTATTATACAGCAGATGAAATGAGTAGAAGGCTGTATAGTAATAATGCATATGTAAAAAGTGGACTAATAACAGGAACAATGTGGGACATGATGCTAAAATATATGAAAGAGACAGGAAATGTAGATGTAGAAAATTCAAATTGGGGAAATTATGATAATATATCATTAACAAATTTAAGAGGATATTATACAGATGTAACATACTCAACAAATGCAAGTGTAATAGGAGCAACAAATGGATTTAAGAGTTGTGAAGGTTTAACAAATACAAATTCAGGAACAAATTCATGGGTAATATTAACAACAGGAGCAACAGAACAAGTAAAGAAAATGAACTTATATGATGTGGCAGGAAACCTTTGGGAATGGACAACAGAAGTAGCATATGCAGATAATTTAGACTATAATATGAATACAACCTATAACACATTCATGCTTCGTGGTTCTGGTTTCTACGATTTGTATGCCAACCCTGTGACTTCCCGTGGCTATTCCAGTGTGCCTTCTACGAACGTTTCGTATGGGTTCCGCATTGCACTGTATCTTTATTAGAAGTTAAATGATTGGAATTTAAACAAAACGAAAAATGGATAAAGTTAAAATAAAAGCAGATAAGGTATAGGCGTATAATTATATAAAATATGAAATATATAATAGTGATGAATAGAGAAGAGTACAAAGTTATCAATATCATATTGATAACTTTGTACTCTTCTCTATTCACTATTGCTGATAAGTAAGTCTGGTGGAGGTGAGGAGAGTCGAACTCCTGTCCAATACCTTTTCCATATTAATTTCTACGAGTGTAGTTTGTTATTAAAAATCCTTTAAAATAACATTAACAAACAAACATTATTAAAAAGTAGCTATATAAATTACCCACAGTTTCCATAGCAAGAAGCTGTTTTGTTTCCTACTTAAGTCGAACGCTTTATCTAAAAGAGTAGGCCTTTTAGTAAAACGCCACTGCAATTAGGCAGCGTATGCTAATTCTCTATTATCAGCGTTTATATTTATTTTCGCTTTTTTTAAGTGGCCAAAGCGACCATCCACTACTCGCCATTAATATTTCTAAAATACTGTCGAAACCAATTACACCCCCATATAAAAGTAACTAACTACAATATTATTATACAATATAAAACTATGAAATACAACTGTTTTTAAATATAATTAAAATGGTAAATTTTAAGCAAACTATTAATAATAATCACAAATTAAAGATGAAAAAAATATTTTAACATAATTGAAAAAAAACTAGTTAACATATTGCAAAAAACAAAATAATGTTATATAATACCTATACTATGTTACAAGAATGTTAATGTGTTACGAGACTGTTAAATGTATATTACAATTTTATTAACATTATTGACATATGCTTTTAATAGTATAAAATATAAATGATTTAGGTTTTAGAAAGGGCTATTTATGAGAGTTATAAGCGGAACTGCAAGAGGAACAAAATTAAATTCAATAGATAACATATCAACAAGGCCTACTTTAGATAGAGTAAAAGAACCTCTATTTAGTATAATTCAAACTCATCTTCAAGAATCAAATGTTTTAGATTTATTTGCTGGTAGTGGAGCACTAGGAATAGAAGCTCTAAGTAGAGGTGCAAAACACTGTACATTTTGTGATAAATCATATGAAACAATAAAAATGTTAAAGCAGAACCTAGAAAAAGCAAAACTAGAAGATAAGGGAACTATTTTTATAAAAGACTATAAAAAATGTTTAAAAGAATTGAATAATAAAAAATATGATATTATTTTTATAGATCCACCATACAAATTAGACATAGCGGTAAATTCAATAAAATTAATATTGGAATATAACATGATTTCAAAAGATGGAATAATAATATTAGAAACAGATGAAGAAGAAAGAGAATTAGAAGAATTAGAAAATATTAATTTAGAAGTATATGATGTAAGAAAATATGGAAGAGTAAGTTTAATTTTCTTACGTGAAAGGGGTTAAAAAATACCATGGAAATATTTACACTATTAGAAACAATTGAGGAAATGTTAGAAAGTAGTAAGTCAGTACCATTTTCTAGCAAAGGAATTGTAGACAAAGAAGAAATGTTAGAAATTATTAAAGAAATAAGACTTAAGCTTCCAGAAGAATTAAAACAAGCAAAATGGGTAAAAGAAGAAAGACAACGTATATTAGTAGAAGCACAAAAAGAAGCAGACGACATAGTAAAAGAAGCAGAAAATAGAATTATTTCTATGATAGATGAACATGAAATTACAAGAAAAGCATATGAACAAAAAGCAGAAATAATAGAAACAGCAAATGAAATGTCTAGAGAAATATCAAAAGGAACAAAAGAATATGCTGATAATATGTTACAAAATATAGAAACATCATTAATTCAAGCATTAGAAACAATACAAAATAATAGAAGAGAATTAAAATAAAAAAGTCGCTATTTTTAGCGATTTTTTATTTTTAATCTAAAAACTTAGGTTGAAAATGGAAAAGATGAGGATAACTTAAAAAGGTAAAAATTGTATATGTTTTTATTGTGAAAACTATTGCAAATATTTTATTTTATTGTTATTATATTGTTGTAAATGTATAATTATAAATTATTGTGTAAAAAAGGAGCAAATTATGATAGAATTTAAAAATGTAAGCAAGACATATGACACAGGAACAGAGGCCGTTCATAATGCTAATTTTAAAATAGAAAAAGGTGAATTTGCATTTTTAGTTGGTTCTTCTGGCTCAGGAAAATCAACATTAATAAAAATGATATTAAAAGAAGAAAATCCTACATCAGGAAATATTATAATAAATGGAAAAGATACTACATATTTAAAACCAAAAAGAGTTCCATATTTACGTAGAAGTATGGGAGTAGTATTTCAAGATTTTAGACTTTTGCCAGATAAAACAGTATATGAAAACGTAGCATTTGCAATGTATATAGTAAAAGCTACACCAAGGCACATAAGAAGACAAGTTCCAATGGTTTTAGCATTAGTTGGTCTAAGTGGAAAGGCAAAAATGTATCCAAATGAACTATCTGGTGGGGAACAACAAAGGGTAGCTTTAGCAAGAGCATTAGTAAATAATCCATCAATGCTTATAGCAGATGAGCCAACACGGAAACTTAGATCCAGACACAGCTTGGGATATCATGACACTTTTAAATGATATTAATATGAGAGGGACAACGGTAGTAATAGCAACACATGCAAAAGATATAGTAGATAAAATGAAAAAAAGAGTTATAGAAATAAGTGATGGAAACATTATAAGAGATGATAAAAAAGGTGGTTATGATAGTGAGATATAATATAATAGGATATTTATTAAGTGAAGGTTTTCACAATACAATGAAAAATAAAAAATCTACTGGTGCATCACTAATGATAATGTGTGCAACAATGCTTATATTTGGATTATTCTTTCTAATAGGTGAAAATGTTAATCATATGATGAAAGAATTAGAATCAGAACAAGGAATGCAAGTGTTTATGAATGAAGGCGTTTCAGATGAACAAATTCAAATTTTAGAAGAGAAAATAAAAGATATTACAAATGTTGCAAAAGTAGAATTTATATCAAAAGAACAAGGAATGAATACTGTAAGAGAAAGATTTGGAGAAAATGCAAGGATTCTTGATGCTTATACAGGAGACCAAAACCCATTAACAGATTCTTTTGTAGTAACGCTAACAAAGCTTGAAAATGCTGAAGAGGTTAAAACACAAATTGAACAATTTGAAAATGTAAAAAATATAGAACTTAGAGATAAAACTATAGAAGCATTAATAAGTGTAACAAATGGAGTAAGAATAGTTTCAGGACTTATATTAATATTATTAATAGTTATATCAATATTTATTATAGCAAATACAATAAAACTTACAGTACATGCTAGAAGAAAAGAAATTTCAATAATGAAATATGTAGGGGCAACAAATGGTTTCATTAGGTGGCCATTTATAGTAGAGGGTATAATAATAGGAGTAATAGCAGCACTTATTTCTGTACTATTACTTGGAATTGCATATAACTCATTAATGGGAAAAATAACAACTTCAGAAGTATTTGGACAAATGGGATTAAGTTTATTAACATTCTCAGAAATATTTGGACTAATAGTTACAGTTTATATAATTTTAGGAACAGGTATAGGAGCTTTAGGAAGTATAATATCAATGAGAAAATATTTAGAAGTATAAGGAGAAAAATATGAAGAAAAAAATAGTGTCCATTGTTTTAATTTTAATAATGTTACAAGCTTATTTAGTAAATGTAATTGCAGCAACAACATCAGAATTAAATGACCAAAAGGCAGAAATAAATCAACAAATAAATAGTACAAAACAAGATAAAGAACAAGTAGAACAACAATTAGATGCAGAAATGAAGGTGATTTCTGATTTAGATATTGAGATTGATCAAGCTCAAGAGGAAATAGATAAATTAGAAGCACAAATAAATGAAATACAAGCTTCTATTACAGAAAAGCAAAACTTAATAGTAGAAAAACAAAAAGAATATGACGATAACGAAGAATTACTTAAACAAAGATTAGTAGTAATGTATGAAATAGGAGAAACAACATTTTTAGATATTTTATTTAACTCTAGAAGTATATTAGATTTTATATCTAATTATTATAGTGTATCTCAAATAATAAAATATGATTCAGAATTGCTACAAAAAATAGAAGATGATAAAAAAACAATAGAACAAGCAAAGCAAGAATTAGAAACACAAAAATTAGAGATAGAGACATTAAAAAGTAGTAAAGTTGCAAAGCAAAATTCAATAAAAGCTAAAAAAGCACAAAGACAAGAAAAAGCAAATGCGTTAAATGCTGAACAAAAAGCATTACAAACTAAAATAGATAATTATAATGCACAAATAAAGAAAGTTGATGAACAAATAGCAGCAATGATGGCAGATGCAAATAATAAATTAAATAATTCAGGAATAAAATTTGATGGAAGTTTTATTTGGCCATGTAATAATAAAATAATAACATCAACAGTAAAACCAAGATGGGGGAGATGGCATAAAGGAATAGATATAGGAGCACGTTATGAAAATGTATATGCAGCAGCATCTGGATATGCATATACATATGAAAATCCAAGTGGATATGGACATTATATTATAGTTTTTCATGGAAGTGGATATGCAACACTATATGGACATTTAAATGCATATAAAATAACAAGTGGACAATATGTATCACAAGGACAAGTTATAGCGCAATCTGGAAATACAGGTGCAAGCCAAGGGGCACACTTACATTTTGAAATAAGAAAAGGCTCAACGCAAGGGCAATTCTTTAGCAATACTTTCTTAAATCCATTAGATTATTTACCAGGCGGATACACACTTGCTCCAGGAGCTGCAACTCCATCATAAAAAATATAAACAATAAAGGAGGAATAAGAGAATGAGAAAAAGGATGATTTCAATTTTTATGGTAATTGTTTTTCTTGCATGCTCTTATTTTTCTATTATAATAGATGCAGCAACCTTAGGAGAGCAACATCAAGAAGTACAAGAAAAAAAAGAAGAAGCGGAACAAAAACTAGAATATGTTAAAGAAGAGCTATCAGCAGAGATTGTAAAAATACAAGAATTAGATGACAAAATAAAAGAAGCAGAAAAAGATATACAAGATTTAGAACAAGAGCTTTCTAGTTTACAAACAAAAATAGATGAAGTAACAGAAAAATTAGAAAAAACACAATTAAACTATGAAAAGAATGAAGAATTACTTAAACAAAGATTAGTAATAATGTATGAGGTTGGAGAGACAACATATTTAGATATATTACTTAAATCAGGAAATATAATAGACTTTTTATCTAACTATTATTTTATACAAGAAATAATAAAAAGTGATGCAGAACTATTAAAGCAAATTGAAATAGAAAAAAGTGAAATAGAAAATTCAAAAAAAGAGTTAGATAGTCAAAAAGCAAGTTTGAAATTGAAAAAAGCTAAGAAAGAACAATTAGCAGTAATTAATCAAAATAATAAAACTTTAAAAGAGAAAGCAATAGCTAATTTATCACAAGAAGAAATAGAACTACAAATAAAAATACAAGAATACAAAGAGGAAGAAGCAAGAATAGAAGCATTAATACAAATAGCAACAAATGGATATGAGTATACAGGAGATTATACAGGCGGAATTATGGCATGGCCAATAGCCAAAAGTGGTACATATATTACCTCAGGTTATGGAACAAGAGAACATCCAATACAAGGTGTTGTAAAACAACATTCAGGAATAGATATAGGAAATGCAGGTTTTGGGGCGCCAGTAATAGCTGCAGCTGACGGAATAGTAACAATGGCTGGTCGTTATGGGGGATATGGAAATTGTGTAATAATTAACCATGGAAATGGAATTTCAACTTTATATGGACATGGACAAGCAATATTAACACAAACAGGAAAGCAAGTAAAAAAAGGAGATTTGATTATGGAAGTGGGCTCAACAGGAATTTCAACAGGACCACACTTACATTTTGAAGTAAGGGTAAATGGCTCATGTGTAGATCCTATGCCATATCTAAAAGGAAATAGTGAATAAAAATAAAAAAAAGAAATATAATTTTATTGAGGTCGCCTGAATATGGCGACCTGAATAAATGCATAAAGTTTTATAAAAACTTAAATAGGAGGAAAAAATTGAAAACAGAGAAAAGTCAGAAAATATATAAAATAATAATGTTAGTAGTATTAACAGCAGTAATAACATTTATAATAACAACATCAGTTATATATAATACTATGGGTGATTCGAGTACGAAATATATAATGTCAAACAAAACAGGAATAGGACAGAAACTTGAATATTATAAAAGTTTTATAGAAAAACATTATATAGGTGAAATAAATGATGAAAAAATGTTAGAATCAGCAATAAAAGGATATTTTGAAGGCTTGGGTGATCAATACTCAGAATATATAACAAAAGAAGAAATGCAAGATTATATGGCAGACGCAACAGGAAAATATGTAGGAATAGGAATATATATAACAGCAAATACACAAACAAATCAGCTTCTAATATTATCTCCTATGAAAGGTTCACCAGCAGAAGAAGTAGGATTAGAACCAGGAGATATAATACTTAAAATAGATGGAAAAGAATATACAGGAGAACAATTAACAGCTGCAACAAATGTATTAAAGGCAGAAGAAGGGACAAAGGTAAAATTAGAAATATTAAGAAATGAAAAAACATTTGAAGTAGAAGTTGAAAGAAAATCAATAAAAGTAAGCCATATAGAGTCAACCATAAAAGAGAATAATATTGGATATATACAAATATCAACTTTTGATGAAGGATGCTATAAAGAATTTTTGGAAAATTATAATACTCTAAAAGAAAGCAATATAAAAGGACTAATAATAGATTTGCGAAATAATGGCGGAGGAATAGTTGAAGAATCAACAAACATAGCAGATATGTTTACAACTAAAGATAATACACTCTTAATTACAACAGGGAAAGCAGGAACAAAAGAAGAAATAACAAAAGCAAAAAAAGATAAAGAAATAAATATCCCAGTAGTAATACTTGTAAATGAAAACACAGCAAGTGCATCAGAAATATTGACAGCAGCAATAAAGGAAAATAATGAAGATACAGTAAGCATAGTAGGGAAAAACACATATGGAAAAGGGGTAATACAAAGTATATTTACATTAACAGATGGAAGTGGAGTAAAATTAACAACAAATGAATACTATACTCCAAAACATAATACAATAAACAAAATAGGAATAAAGCCAGATTATGAAATAAATTTACCAGAAGGAGAAAGTTCTTATACAATAACAGATGAAAAAGATACACAGCTTCAAAAGGCATTAGAAATATTAAGATAAAATTTAAAAATATCAATCTTTTTACAAAAAAGCATTGATATTTTTTTTACTATGTAATATAATTGCAACAGAACTGTAATAAAAAAGAAATAATTACATACAATACTTTTTAGAGGAGAGTTTTAAGATGTTTAATTTTGGACAAGATATAGGAATTGATTTGGGAACAGCAACAGTTATAGCATATGTAAAAGGAAAAGGAATAGTACTTCGTGAGCCTTCAGTAGTTGCTGTAGATAATAATACAGGAAATGTACTTGCAGTAGGGAAAGAAGCAAGAAGAATGCTTGGTAGAACACCAGGAAACATAGTAGCAACAAGACCATTAAGAGAAGGGGTTATTTCAAATTATACTGTAACAGAGAAAATGCTTAAATATTTTATAAATAAAGTTGCAGGAAAATCAATATTCTCACCAAGAATTATGATTTGTATACCATCACAAGTAACAGAAGTTGAGAAAAAAGCAGTAATAGACGCAGCATCTCAAGCAGGAGCAAGAAGAGTATATTTAATAGAAGAACCAATCGCAGCAGCTATAGGAGCAGGAATAGATATATCAAAACCATGTGGGAATATGGTAGTAGATATTGGAGGAGGAACAACAGATATAGCGGTTATTTCTTTGGGTGGTAGTGTAGTAAGTACTTCTTTAAAAGTAGCAGGAGATAAATTTGACGAATATATAGTAAAATATATAAAGAAAAAACACAATGTAATGATAGGAGAAAGAACAGCAGAAGATTTAAAAATAAATGTAGGTTGTGTATACCCAAAAATACAAGATTCAGAGATGGATATTAGAGGAAGAGACTTAATAACAGGTCTTCCAAAAACAATAACTATACATTCAAGTGAAATGTTAGAAGCAATGTTAGAACCAGCAATGATGATTGTAGATAGTGTACATTCAGTACTAGAAAAAACACCACCAGAACTTGCGGCAGATATAAGTGATAAAGGTATATATATGACAGGTGGAGGATGTTTAGTTGATGGATTAGATAAACTACTAGAAGAAAAAACAGGAATACATGTAATGATTGCTGAAGATACAGTATCATGTGTTGCATTAGGAACAGGTAAAGCATTAGATAATTTAGACTCATTAGATGGAAAGGCAAGAAGATAAATAAATTTTTATAAAACACTTGTAATTTTTACCAAAACAGTATATAATAATATATGTAAAACAAAATGAATTAGAGAAGAGCGGAAACAAATTCCGCTCTTAAATTATATTGTAAAATTGTTAATTCAAAAATATGTTAATTAATCTAAAAGGAGGTCTTTAATTGGCAAGTATTGAAGAAAGAGTTGAAGAACTAGTAAAACCAAAAGTTCAAGAATTAGGATATGAATTATATGACGTTCAATATTCAAAAGAAGGAAAAGATTATTTTTTAAGAATATTTATAGACAATAAAGAAGGAATAGACTTAAATGATTGTGAAAAAGTTAGCGATGGCATAAATGAATTACTTGATGAAGCAGACTATATAAAAGAACAATATTTCCTAGAGGTTTCCTCACCAGGAATAGAAAGAATACTTAGAAAAGATAAACATTTAGAAGAATCTATAGGAAAAGAAATAGAAATAAAATTATTTAAACCATTTAATGAAAGCAAAGAATGGTCAGGAACATTAGAAAAATTTGATAACGAAAAAATTACAATAAAAAATATAGAAAATGATGAAGAGATAGAAATTGATAGAAAAAATATATCACTTATGAAACAAAAATATAATTGGTAAACTAGAAGTTAGGAGTTAGAATAATAAAGGTAATTACTTAAAAAAATTCACCTTAAAATCCAATCACCAACTTCCAACATCTATAAAAGGGAGGAATATAAAAATGAAAAAGAAACAAACAAAAGTAAACGGACCAGCAATTGATAGCACAGAATTAATATTTGCAATGGAGGAACTTGAAAAAGAGAATGGAATAAAAAAGGAAGAAATGTTAGAAACAATTGAAACAGCATTAGTTACAGCATATAAAAGAAATTATGATTGCGAAGACGAGAATGTAAAAATAACAATGGATAAAGAAACAGGCGAAATACATGTTTATATGCAAAAAGAGATAGTAGAAGAAGTAGAAAACGAAAAAGTACAAATATCATTAGAAGAAGCACAAAAAATAGATAAAAAATATAAAGTAGGAGATGTTATAGAAAATGAACTTGTGCCAAAAAACTTTGGTAGAATTGCAGCAGGAACAGCAAAACAAGTAATAATACAAAAAATAAGAGAAGCATCTCGTGAATTTTTATATAATGAATTTAATGATAAAAAAGGTGAAATAGTATCAGGTATAGTACAAAAGGCAGATGGAGGAGTAGTAATAGTAGACTTAGGAAGACTAGAAGGAGTTATGCCATTAAAAGAACAAATTATGACTGAAAAGTATCATGTAAATGATAAAATAAGAGCATGTGTTGTAGGAGTAGAAAAGGGATTAAAAGGAAGTACACAAGTAATAATTTCAAGAAGCCATAATGATTTTGTAAGGAAATTATTTGAACTTGAAATTCCAGAAATATATGAAGGATTAATAGAAATAAAAAGTGTATCAAGAGATGCGGGAAACAGATGTAAAGTAGCAGTATACTCACCAAATGAAAATATAGACCCAGTAGGTTCATGTGTTGGACAAAAAGGTATACGTATACAAAATATAATAAACGAATTAAATGGTGAAAAAATAGATGTAATAGAATGGAATGAAGACCCAGCAATATATATATCATCAGCATTATTACCAGCTACAGTAATGGCAGTAGATATAAAGGAAGAGGAACACTTTGCACAAGTAATTGTCCCAGATGACCAATTATCATTAGCAATAGGAAAAGCAGGACAAAATGCACGTTTAGCAGCAAGGTTAACAAATTGGAAAATAGATATAAAGAGTGAAACACAATTTAGAGAAATGATAGAAAAAATGCAAAATCAAGCAATAGAAGAGAACAAATCAGATATAGAAAATGTAGAAGAAGCTATACCAGAAGTTGAAACTAATAATGAAGTAGAAAATATTGAAACAGTAGAGGAAACACCTAAAAAAAGAGGTAGGAAGAAAAAAGAAGAAACAGTAGGGGAATCTAAAGTAGAAGAAGTAGAAGAAACTACTAAAAAGAAGACTAGAAAAAAGAAAGAAGAAGCAGTAGAGGAAAGTGAAAAAGAAATAGTAGAAGAAGCACCTAAAAAAAGAGGTAGAAAGAAAAAAGAAGAAACACAACAATAGGACATGAATTAAAAATAAAGTGAATACAATAAACAAGGAGTGAAAATTTTGAAAAGTTTACCACAAAGAACATGTATAGGTTGCAATCAAATAAAACTAAAAAAAGAACTAATAAGAATAGTAAAGAATAAAGAAGATCAAATTTTCATAGATAAAACAGGAAAAGCAAATGGTAGAGGAGCATACATATGTGACAATATAGAATGCTTAGAAAAAGCCATAAAAACAAAAAGATTAGAAAGAAGCTTTGAAACACAAATAAGTGATGACATATACAATCAATTAAGAGAAACAATTAAATAGAAGTTGGAAGTTGGAATATAGGGTAAATACTTCGAAAAAATTACCCTAAATCCAACGTCTAACCTCCAAAAGGAGTTAAAATGGAACAAAACAAAGCACTAAGACTTTTAGGCTTAGCAGCCAGAGCAGGGAAAGTAGCTTTTGGAACAGAAAGTGTTATAGAAACAATAGAAAATAAAAAAGCAAAAATTGTACTTGTAGCAGAAGATGCAGCAGATAGAACAAAAAGAAATATTAAAAGAATTTCAGAAGAAAACCATGTAAGAATACGAATATATGGAACGATAGACACTCTAAGTAAATGGGTAGGAAAAGAAAATAAAGCAGTAATTTGTATAAAAGATATAAATTTTGCAAATGAGATATTAAAAATTATTGATGGGGGTGAAATTATTGGGTAAGATAAAAATATATGAACTAGCAAAAGAGCTAAACTTAACCAGTAAAGAAGTTATAGAAAAGGCAAATAAGCTTGGAATAGAGGCTAAAACTCATATGAGTACAATAGATGAAACACAAGCTAAAAAACTAAAAGAGCAATTTATTAAAAAGTCAGCAGAAAAACCAGCTAAAAAAGAAGAAAAGAAAGCACCTGTTATTATAAGAAGAGAAGTTATAATAACAGAAGATGAGAAAAAAGGAAATAAAACATCTAATACAGAACAAAAAAATAAACAAGTTGGATTTGTAGAAAGAAATAAAAATGCTGACTATAATATTGTTTATAGAAACAAACCAACAAAGCCAATGACAGTAAGTGAATTATTTGGAATTGGAAAGAAAGAAGAACAAAAAAAGGAAGAACCTAAAAAAGTAGAAACAAAGAAAGAAGAGACTGTAGGGGTTTCATCCTTATCAAGCGACCAGATAAAAGGCGATAATAAACAAAAGGCAGTTGAAACTAAAAAAACAGAAAACATAGAATATAAAAATAACAATGTAGAGCAAAAAGCAAAAAATAATTCTGGAGAATTTCAAAATAGAAACAATAATCATGGTAATTTCCAAAATAGAAATAATAATTTTGCTCAAAGAAATGATAGAGGAAACTTTGGACAAAGAAATGAAAAAGGGAATTTCCAAAATAGAGGGGATAGACCAAACTTCCAAAATAGAAATGGAAACAGAGATAATAACTTCCAAAACAAAAATAAAGGTGATTTTAGAAACAATCAAAATAGACCAAACTTTAATAATAGAGAAAGAAGACCATTAGATGAAAGAGGAATAGACAGAAATATTAAAGATATAATGGAAACTGACATTATGGAAAAAGAAAATCAAAGAGATTTCAGCTCTCGTGCAATAGATAAAGCAAAAAGTGAGAGAATGGAAGAAAGAGTTGCTGGTAATAATAAAAAGCAAAATAAAAACAAAAAAGGTGGAAGATTTGGAACAGAAGAATTTGATGGAGGAAAACTAAAAGGACTAAAACAAGTAGATAAACTATCAAATATGTTTAATGATCAAGAAGGCGGAATGCTTGATTATTATGATTTAACAACAGCAAGAGGAAAAAGAAACAAGAAAAAAGCAAACAAAAATGATGAAGAAAGAAAACAAAAAATATTTAAGTTAACAGAAATTTCTATACCAGAAACAATAACTGTAAAAGATTTAGCGCTTGAGCTTAAGAAAACATCAGCAGAGGTTATTAAAAAATTATTTGGTTTAGGAATGATGGTTACAATAAATAATGACATAGACTTCGATACAGCATATTTAGTAGCAGAAGAATTTGGTGTAACAGCTACAAAGAAACAAGAAGTAAAAGAAGAAGACATATTATTTGATGATTCAGAAGATAGAGAAGAAGAATTAAAAGAAAGACCACCAGTAGTAGTAGTCATGGGACACGTAGACCATGGTAAAACATCACTTTTAGATGCGATTAGAGAAACAAACGTAATAGAAGGTGAAGCTGGAGGTATTACTCAAGCAATAGGTGCGTATAAAGTAGAAGTAAATGGAAGAGAAATAACATTCTTAGATACACCAGGACATGAAGCCTTTACAAGTATGCGTGCTAGAGGAGCACAAATAACAGATATAGCAATATTAGTAGTAGCTGCAAATGATGGAGTTATGCCTCAAACAGTAGAAGCAATAAACCATGCAAAAGCAGCAGATATTCCTATAATAGTTGCAGTAAATAAAATAGATTTACCAGAAGCAAACATAGATAAAGTAAAACAAGAATTAATGACATATGAGTTAGTACCAGAAGAATGGGGAGGAAATACAATATTTGTACCAATTTCAGCTAAAAAACGTATGAATATTGATGACCTATTAGAAATGGTATTACTACAAGCAGATGTATTAGAATTAAAAGCAAATCCTAAAAAACAAGCAAAAGGTGTTGTAATAGAAGCAAGACTTGATAAATCAAAAGGACCAATTGCTTCAATGCTTGTACAAAGAGGTAGTTTAGATGAAGGAGATACAATCGTTGTTGGTTCTAGTATAGGTAGAATAAGAGCAATGAGAAATGATAAAGGACAAAAAGTAAAATCAGCAGGACCTTCTACACCAGTAGAAATAATGGGACTAACAGAAGTACCAGAATCAGGAGATATATTCTATGAAGTAAAAGACGAGAAAATGGCTAAACACTTAATAGAAAGAAGAAAACGCACACAAAGAGAAAAATCTATAAATGCGGTGCAAAAAGTAACTTTAGATAACCTATTTACACAAATGGAACAAGGAAGCCTAAAACACTTAAACATTATAGTAAAAGCAGATGTACAAGGAAGCGCAGAAGCTTTAAAACAATCATTAGAAAAACAATCTGATGAAGAAGTAAAAGTAAGAGTAGTTCATAGTGCAGCAGGAGCAGTTACTGAATCAGACGTAACACTTGCACAAGTTGCAAATGCAATAATAATAGCATTTAATGTTCGTCCAGTTGTAACAGCAAAAGCATTAGCTGAAAGAAATGAAATAGAAATAAAACAATACTCAGTAATATATCAAGCAATAGATGATGTGAAACTGGCTATGAAAGGAATGTTAGACCCAATATATGAAGAAAAAGTAATAGGAAATGTAGAAGTAAGACAAACCTTCAAAGTATCAAATGTAGGAACAATAGCAGGAGCATATGTACTAGAAGGAAAAATAGAAAGAAATGCAGGAGTAAGAGTACTTCGTGAAAATGTAGTAATACATGAAGGAAAACTAGTATCACTAAAACGTTTCAAAGATGACGTAAAAGAAGTAGCAAAAGGTTACGAATGCGGAATGCAAATAGAAAACTACAACGACCTAAAGGAAGGCGACATCATAGAAGTATATATAATGGAAGAAATAAAAAGATAACTACAATTGGGGACTGTCCCTAATTGGGAAAGAAGTAGAAAATAAAAAGATATAGAGTGATATAACAAAGCACTCTAATACCAAAAAAAGGATGTGATAAAAATGGCAAAAAAGAATAAAAAAAATTTAATTCCAAAAAATAGAGATATAGAGGAAATGATAGAAAAAGAAGAACAAAAAAGCATAAAAGAAATAAAACAACCTGAATATAAAGAAGATATAACAATGGAAGATGTCATTTCACAGATAGACAAAAAAGACCAAGAAGCAAGAAATAAAAGAAAAAAAGAACAAGAACAATTTAAGAAAAAATTGCAAAATGTGTATGTAAGAAAAGACGCCCAAGTAGCTGATAAACAAAGGCAAGATAATTATTTAAAGGCAATTGGAAGAATGGAACAAAAAGAGAAAGAAGACCAAGAAGAACAAGAAAAATAATAAAACAAAGCCTAAAAAAGAAAAAGGAGGCAAATTATGCCAAAAAACAACAACAGATTAAATCGAATTGATGAAGAATTAAGAAAAGAAATAAGCAACATTATTTCTTTTGAGATTAAAAATCCGGATGCAACTGGTTTAATTAGTGTTACAAAAGTAAAAATAACACCAGATCTAAAATATGCAAAAGTATATATTAGTATGTTAAATTCAAAAAGCAAAGAAAAAACATTAGAAGCACTAAAAAAATCTTCAGGATATATAAGAAGTGAAATAGCAAAAAGAATAAACTTAAGAATAACACCAGAACTAGTATTTGAAGAAGATGACTCAATGGAATATGGGATGAAAATAGACTCAATATTAAAAGATTTAAACAAATAGAAAGTAAGAAATTAGATAATGATGTAGGGGCAGGCCTTGTGTCTGCCCATGCTTCGAAGAAACAGTTATATATATTAAAATAAGAATCGAAACCTCCAAGACAAGGGGTATTCCCCCACAATCTGAGGGATATCGGGCTTCAATTTTGATTTTAATATATATAAACACATAAGGTTACTCTAAATATTTTAAATACAACTATTCTTATTGAATTAAAATCTAGAATTCATTATTTAATTTATTAAATTCATTAGGAGGATAAAAATGACACTAGACAACATATTACAAGAAATAAAAAAAGCTAAATCAATTGTTTTACTAACCCACGAAAATCCGGATGGTGACGCAGTTGGAAGTACTTTAGCAATGTATGAAGCACTAAAACAACTTGGAAAAGAAAATGTAGATGTTATAATACCAGAATATCCACGTACATATAGATTTCTTCCAAATGTAGATTCTGTAAAAAAAGAAGGACAAGAAACATATGATTTAGCAATAGCATTAGATTGTGCCACAATAAAAATGCTAAATGGTTGGTCAAACTATTTTGAAGCAGCAAAGACAAAAATAGTAATAGATCATCATGGAACAAATACAATGTATGGAGACATAAACTATGTAAATCCAGATTCTCCAGCATGTACACAAATATTATTAACAATATTTGAATATTTTGGAGTAGAAATTACAAACAGTATTGGAAAATGTATATTAACAGGAATTATAACAGATACAGGAGGCTTCCAATATGGGTCGACAAGACCAGAAACCTTTGAATTTGCAGCAAGACTTTTAAAGGCAGGAATTAATGTTTCAGAAATATATAAGAAATCTATGAACACAAAAACAAGAGCAAACTTTGAACTAAGAAAAAAAGCAATAGATAGAATGGAATTCTTAGAAGAAGGTAAAATATCATTTACATATATAACACAGCAAGATATTAAAGAAGTAGAAGCTACTTTAGATGACCATGAAGGAATAGTAGACGAAGGAAGAAGTATAGAAGGAGTAGAAGTTTCAATATTTATAAGAGAAACAGATAAAGGATATAAAGTATCATTGCGTTCAAATGAATATGTGAATGTATCAGACATATGCCTAATATTTGGTGGTGGAGGACACATTCATGCAGCAGGTTGTACAGTAACAATGTCATTAGAACAGATAAAAGAAAAACTAATAAATCAAATTAAAATGCAATTAAAGCAATTGTAGAAGTCGCACCATTCGGCGACTCGTTCTTCGAAGGAACAGCTAAAAAAGGAGAAACATGAATCGGAATAATAATTATAAACAAACCAAAAGGCTATACATCACATGACATAGTAGCAAAAGTAAAAAAAATATTAAATATAAAAAAAGTGGGACATACAGGAACATTAGACCCTAATGCAACAGGAGTATTACCACTTCTTTTAAATGATAGTACGAAACTTTCTAAATATTTAATAGAACATGATAAAGAATATGAAGTTACTTTAAAGTTAGGAATAAAAACAGATACAGCAGACATAGAAGGAAATATTATAGAAGAAAAAGAAGTTCAAAATATAACTATAGAAAAAATAGAAGAAATACTAAAAAACTTTATAGGAAAGCAAGAACAATATCCACCAATATATTCAGCAATAAAAATAAATGGAAAAAAACTATATGAATATGCAAGAAATGGTGAAAAAGTAGAAATAAAACCAAGAAATATAGAAATATATAAAATTGATTTAATTAATTTTAATGATAAAGAAAATGAAATAGAATTCAAAGTAAGTTGTTCAAAAGGTACATATATAAGAAGTCTATGTGAAGATATAGCACAAAAGTTAAATACAATAGGATATATGAAAGAATTAAATAGAACTAAGGTAGGAAGATTCAAAATAGAAGATGCAATTACTTTAGAAGAATTGGAAAATAGTGTAGAAACAAAAATAATAACAATGGAGAAATTGTTAAATAATTTATCAATTATAAATTTAAATGAAAAACAAATAGAAAAGTTCCTAAATGGAGGACAAATAACAGTAGATAAAGAAGATGGAATATATAATATATATACCAACAAGTATTTAGGAACAGGAATAGTAAAAAATAAAAAAGTAAAAAGAGATATTATATTAAAATAGTAAATATTATTTAGGTATTAGAATATAATAATATAAATGAAAAAGCAAGAATAAAATTTTCTAAGTGGTAAAATCACACAAGAAAATCTAATTCTTCCATAATAATATTCTAATGAAAAAAATTACCAACAAAAAGATATTGAAATTATAATTATGATATGATATTATAATTATAGAAAACAAAATTAAATAGAAAATATATTTCCCTGCTCGGTACGTGTAGACTGGAATTTTATTACCAACAAATAATAAAAGGGAGTCAGGAATATTGGAAGAATAGCGTGTATGCTTACATTATATAGTAAGAAACCCAGAAACTTTCAACAAGACACCCACCTGTGAAAACAGGTATTAAAAATCCAATCATCTTGCGGCTTATGGTGGGGAAATTTTTTTGCAAGTTTAATATAAACTTGCGTTTTTTTTGTGTATATAGTAAAATTTTAAATAAGAGAGGTGCATAAAAGTTGAAAATAAAGGAATTAATAATGTATGGAAAAAATTTACTAACAGCTAATAATATAGAAGATGCTAACTTAATATCAAAATTATTAGCAGAATTTATATTAAATATGAGTAAAGCGCAAATATTAGTAAATGATAAAAAAGAAATATCAGAAGATGAAAAAACAAGATATTATTTAGCATTAATAGAAATAATTCAAGGTATGCCAATTCAATATATAACAAATAATCAAGAATTTATGAAATTAAATTTTTACGTAGATAAAGATGTATTAATACCTCAGCCGGATACAGAAATATTAGTAGAAGAAGTAATAAATATAATAAATGATACATCTGTAAAAGTATTAGATATATGTACAGGAAGCGGATGTATAGGGACATCAATTGCAAAATATACTAAAAATACTACCATAACAATGTCAGATATAAGTAGTAGAGCTTTAAACATAGCTAAAAGTAATTATATAAAAAATATAGAGGATACTTCAAAAGTACAATTTATACAATCAGATATGTTTAAAAATATAAAAGAAAAATATGATATAATAGTTTCAAATCCACCATATATAGAAAGTAAAGAAATAAATAAATTAGAAAAACAAGTACAAAATGAGCCACACATTGCGTTAGATGGTGGAGAAGATGGCTTACAATTTTATAGAAAACTTGCAAACGAAGCACATAAATTCTTAAATGAAAATGGTTATCTTTGCATGGAAATAGGTTACAACCAAAAACAAGCAGTTATACAATTACTAAAAGAAAATAAGAATTATAAAGAAATATATAGCAAAAAAGATTTAAGTGGAAACGATAGAATAATTATAGCAAAAGTATAAGGAGGAACAAATATGTCTTTCTCATCAGAATTAAAAGAAAATTTAAGTAAGATAAGTAATCTTTCAAATAAAGAGATAGTTAAATATGAATTAATAGGATATTTAATTAGTAATAATACAGTATATAAAAACGGAAAAACAACATATAAAACTGAAAATGAATATAATATAAATAGATTTAGTAAGCTACTTTCAAACATAAACATAACAAATTATAAAATAGATATAAAAGGTAACAACTATATAATAATAGCTCCAAAAATAGAAAATATAGAAGAAATAATATATTTAGAAGAAGACATAGAATATAAAGGAGAAACTAGTAAAGAGGAACTACTAAAAGCTATAATAAGAGGAGCATTTTTAGGAGCAGGAAGCATAAATAATCCAGAAAGCAAATATCATTTAGAAATAATACTAAGTACTATTTACAATGCAGAAAAAATAATAAACATCTTAAAAACATTTACAATACAAGCAAAAAAACTAGAGAGAAAAAATGGATATAGTATATATATAAAAGATGGAGAAGAAATATCAAAACTATTAGCATTAATAGGTGCGAATAGTAGTGTATTAAAATTTGAACAAATACGAGTACTAAGAGATATGAAAAATAATATAAACAGAAAAGTAAACTGTGAAACAGCAAACATAAATAAAACAGTAAATGCAGCAGTAAAACAAATAGAAGCAATAAAGAAACTACAAAAAATAGGAGAATTCGACAAACTCTCAGAAAACCTAAAAGAAATAGCAAAAATAAGAATAAAAAACCCAGACGCAAGCTTGGTAGAACTAGGACAAATGCTAAAAGACCCAATAGGAAAATCAGGAGTAAATCATAGGTTAAATAAAATACTAGAAATAGCTCAAATGGATGTTGGAAGTTAGAAGTTGGAACTTTATAATGATATTTTAGAACAGTACAAATTTATAAAAATATAGAAGGAAAATAATATGAAAGAACTAGGAATATATGTACACATACCTTTTTGCAAAAGCAAATGCAGTTACTGCGATTTTACATCTTTTGCAAATAAGGAAAAAGTGATAGAAAAATATATAGAATGTTTAAAAAAAGAGATAAAAAATAAAGAAGGCAATTACATTATTAACACAATTTACATAGGAGGGGGAACACCTTCTTTTATAGAAAGCAAATATATAAAAGAAATAGTAGAAACAATAAAAAGCAAATTTAAAATAAAACAAGAAGCGGAAATAACAATAGAAATAAACCCAGGAACAGTAAATGAAGAAAAGCTAAAAGACTATAAAAAAACTGGAATAAACAGAATAAGCATAGGACTTCAAAGTACAAATAATAAAATTCTAAAACAAATAGGAAGAATACATACATATGAAGAATTTTTAAACACATATAATCTAGCAAAAAAGGTAGGTTTTAAAAATATAAATGTAGACTTAATGCTAGCACTTCCAAGTCAAACATTAGAAGAATTAGAAGATAGCGTACAAAAAGTAATAAAATTAGAGCCAAAACATATTTCAGTATATTCTTTAATTATAGAAGAAGGCACAAAAATGCAACAACTTGTAGATAGCAAAAAAATACAACTACCTTCTGATGAGCTAGAAAGAAAAATGTATTGGAATATAAAAAACAAATTAGAAGAAAATGGATATATACATTATGAAATATCTAACTTCTCAAAAAAAGGTTTTGAATCAAAGCATAATACAAATTGTTGGAATCAAAAAGAATACCTAGGCCTTGGACTTTCTGCACATTCATATATAAATAATGAACGCTTCTGCAATACAAGCAATATAGAAGAATATATAAAAAACGTAGAAAACAACAATTTCAAAGGCAATATACAAATATGTGAAATACAAAATGAAGAAGAAAAGAAAAAAGAATATATGCTACTAGCCTTAAGAAAGCTAGAAGGAGTAGATATTGGGGAATTCAAAAATAAATTCGTAGATAATCCCATTTATTTATATAGAAAAGAACTAGAAAAATTAGTAAATGAAGATTTAATAGAAATAGACTTAAACAATATAAAACTTACTAATAAAGGTTTAGATTTAGCAAATTTGGTGTGGGAGGAATTTGTTTAAAAGGATTGAAAAAACAATAATTATATGATAAAATATATAACATAATAAATTTTATACTCCTATTTTTCATTATAGGATAGCAACTATTGTAAAAAAATATTTAAGGAGGAAGAACAGTATGGATGAAGTATTAGTAAGGATTGAAACACAAGTTCCAATAACTATTTTTGAATTACCACAAGTAAAAGAAAAGGTTAATCCCTTGTTTACACAAATGGAAAATGCAATTAGAACACGGTTTGATGAAATTAAAAAATTTATTACAGACAATAGAAATAAAGCAGAGAGGTATGAAGCAATTTCATATGATGAAGTTGTGAAACTATTTAAAATTTATTTTTATAAAAATATTTTAAATGATGCAGTAAAATTTACATTTTCAAGTAATAATAAATTTGATATAGTAGATAATATTATAGAATTACTTACTGAAGAAAAACTTAAGACCGCTATATTAGGAAAGCCAATGATTTGCGCTTTTAAATATCTAATAGCAAAACTTCCAAATGATGATGTATTTGATGCTATCTCAGATGGAGGCACAATGCTTGCATTAGAAAAAGAGTTCTTAGGAGAGAAAGTTCCTTATTAAAATAATGAATAGAATTATTAAATATGAAGAAGGTGTTCAATTAGAACATCTTCTTCATATTTTTGTCGCATTAACAGAACCTTTGTCGAAGGTATAGAAAAATATAGTAACATAATGTATAATAAACAAGCCTTTTACCTAAAAGGTAGAAAGGAGGTTTTCTGTATGAAAAGATTACCAAAGATAATAGCCTTAATCTTAGTTTTATACATACTAAAAGAGTTCAACGATTAAGGAAAAACCCCGTTGTTACAGCAACGGGGTTTTTTATTTCTGTATGAAAAGATTTATTGTATAAATCTTTAAGATTAAATATATAATACTATATTTTCCAGTATATGTCAATAAAAAAATAAAAAATATAAAAAAATTAGCACTTGGTATTGACAAGTGCTAATTTTGGGTATAATATATATGAAGTTAGCAATTAAAAGGGTAAAGTGCTAATTAGTAAACAACATAGAATAGGTCAATGAAAACTATGGAATTGTAGGTGATAAAATGTTAAATGACCGCAAAAAGAAAATACTCCAAGCGGTAATTGATGAATATATAAATTCAGCAGAACCTGTAAGTTCAGGAGCCTTGGTTGAGAAATATGGTTTAAACTATAGCAGTGCAACCGTAAGAAACGAACTAGCAGAACTAGAAAAAAGTGGGTACTTAGATAAAACACATACATCATCAGGAAGGATACCATCAGAAAAAGGTTATAGGTTCTATGTAGATGAATTAATAAACGAAGAAGATATATCATTAGAGGAAATAAAATATATTCAATCAAAACTAGGTGAAAAAGTAAATGAAATAGAAGACCTAACCAAAATTGCAACAACAACATTATCAGAAGTAACACATTACACAACAGTTGCAATAGGTCCAAAAAACAATATGCAAATAATAGAAGAAATAAAATTTGTACTATTAGGTAGCAGAATGCTTATGGTAGTAATAGTTACAGATACAGGGCTAGTAAAAGAGACAATAATAAAATATGACGAAGATATAACTTTAAATCAAGTAGAAACACTAAACAACTTATTTAATACAAAACTAAAAGGAAAACCATTATCAAAAATAGATAAACCAATGGAAGAATACATTTTATCTGAAATAAGTTATAGTATAGAAGTAATAAAGCCAATAATAGAACAAATAAACAAAATAGTAGAGCAAGAAGAAAAAATATACTTAGAAGGAACAAAAAAATCTTTTGACTTGCCAGAATTCAAAAGTATGGAAGTAGCAAAAAACTTCATAAACTTATTAGATACCAAAGAACTAATGCTAGACATGCTAAATTCAGGAGTAGCAAAAGACATAAACGTATATATTGGCGACGAAAATGATAACGAAAATCTAAAAGACTTCAGCATAGTAACTTTCAAACACACAGTAGGAGACAAAGACTTAGGTACAATAGGAATAATAGGACCAAAAAGAATGGACTACTCAAAAGTAATATCTGTAATGAAGTATATTAGTAATAAATTAAATAAAGATAAAGAATAATTATTAAAACAACAATAGAAGATGTAGGTGCAGGGCTTGTCTCTGCCCGGACTTTGAGGAAATCACTATAAAGGGTAGACACAAGGTTTACCACTACATTCAAAAATAAATAATAAATATAAATTTAATAAATTAGGAGGACAAAAAATGTCAGAAGAAAATAAAAATGAAGAAACAGTGCAAAAAGTAGATGTAGTAGAAGAAAAAGATGAAAAAACAAAATTAAAAGACACAATACTACTTCAAAAAGAGCAACTAGAAGATCAAGAAGACAGACTAAAAAGACTAATGGCAGAATTTGACAACTTCAAAAAAAGAAGTTCAAAAGAAAGAGAAGGCTTATATAACAGTCTAATATCAGACATAGTAACATCACTTTTACCAGTAATAGACAACCTAGAAAAGGCAGTAAGTGCAAAAACAGAAGATGAAGCATACAAACAAGGAGTAGAACTAGTACTAAAACAATTCAAAGAAGTATTAACAGCAAATGGAGTACAAGAAATAGAAGCCGTAGGAACACCATTTGACCCAGAAGTACACGAAGCCGTAGGAATGGTAACCGACGAAACACTAGGAGAAAAAATAATAAAAGAAGAATACCGAAAAGGATACAAAATAGGCTCAAAAGTAATCCGCCACTCAATGGTAGTAGTAGCAAATTAGCAACAAGGTAGCTTTGGGGACGGTTCGTAATCGTAAACAAGATAGAGAAGCACTTCAGGTAAAAAAACAAAAATAATCTAGTTAGATTAGGAACTGTCCTAAATAGCGGAAACCCAAAGTAATATAAAACCGTTATTAATTTTAAAAATATAAAAAATAACGAACCAAGGACCGTCCCCACCGTTCCGATTTCGGAACGAAAAAGACCATCCCTACCGTTCGGAAAAAGAAAGGAAGTAAATAAAAATGAGTAAAATTATAGGAATCGATTTAGGAACAACAAATAGTTGTGTAGCAGTTATGGAAGGTGGAGAACCAGTTGTAATTCCAAACGCAGAAGGAAATAGAACTACACCATCAGTAGTTGCATTTTCAAACAATGGAGAAAGATTAGTAGGTCAAATAGCAAAACGTCAAGCAGTAACAAACCCAGACCACACAATAATATCAATAAAAAGAAAAATGGGAACAAATGAAAAAGTAAATATAGATGGAGATTCATTCTCACCACAAGAAATATCAGCAATGACACTTCAAAAATTAAAAACAGATGCAGAGAACTATTTAGGACAAAAAGTAACACAAGCTGTTATAACAGTACCAGCATACTTCTCAGATAGCCAAAGACAAGCAACAAAAGATGCAGGAAAAATAGCAGGACTAGAAGTATTAAGAATAATAAATGAACCAACAGCAGCAGCATTAGCATTTGGTATGGACAAAGAAGACCAAGACCAAAAAATAATGATATATGACTTAGGAGGAGGAACATTCGACGTATCAATATTAGATATTGGTGATGGTGTATTTGAAGTTTTAGCAACAAACGGAAACACTCGCCTAGGAGGAGATGACTTCGACCAAAGAATTATAGACTACCTAGTATCAGAATTCAAAAAATCAAATGGAATAGATTTAAGCACAGATAAAATGGCAATGCAACGTTTAAAAGAAGCAGCAGAAAAAGCAAAAATAGAATTATCAGGAATGCAACAAACACAAATAAACTTACCATTTATCACAGCAGACGCTACAGGACCAAAACACTTAGACATAACACTATCAAGAGCAAAATTTGAAGAATTAATTTCAGATTTAGTAGATGCAACAAGAATACCAGTAGAGCAAGCTATGAAAGATGCAGGTGTAACAGCAAATGATATCCACAAAATATTATTAGTTGGTGGATCAACACGTGTACCATGTGTACAAGAAATGGTTAAAAAAATAACAGGAAAAGAACCAGATAGAGGAATAAACCCAGACGAATGTGTTGCGATAGGTGCAGCAATTCAAGGTGGAGTACTTTCAGGAGATGTAAAAGACTTAGTATTATTAGACGTAACACCATTATCATTAGGAATAGAAACATATGGTGGAGTATTCACAAAATTAATAGAAAGAAACACAACAATACCAACAAAAAAATCACAAATATTCTCAACAGCAGCAGATGGTCAAACATCAGTTGAAGTACACGTTTTACAAGGAGAACGTGAAATGGCTGCATATAACAAAACATTAGGAAGATTCCAATTAACAGGAATACCAGCAGCACCACGTGGAGTGCCACAAATAGAAGTAACATTTGATATAGACGCAAACGGAATAGTACACGTATCTGCAAAAGATATGGCAACAGGAAATGAGCAAAATGTATCAATAACAGCATCAACAAACCTAACTGATGAAGATATAGACAAGGCAGTAAAAGATGCAGAAGCACATGCAGAAGAAGATAAGAAAAAGAAAGATGAAATAGAAGCAAGAAACAATGCAGAAAGCTTAGTATATAACTCAGAAAAAACTATTTCTGAACTAGGAGACAAAATAAGTGGAGAAGAAAAAGCAAAAGCAGAAGAAGAAATAGCAAATGTTAAAAAGGCACTAGAAGGAACAGATGTAGAAGCAATAAAACAAGCAACAGAAAAATTAACAACAGTATTTTATTCAATCTCAGAAAAACTATACAGCCAAGCACAGCAAGCAGCAGGTGGAGCTGGAGCAAATGCAGAGACAACAGAAGGACCAAAAACAGACGAAAACGGAAATGTATATGATGCAGATTACAAAGTAGAAAATGATGACAACAAATAAAAATTAATACAGAATAAATGTAGGGGCAGACCTTGCGTCTGCCCGTTATAATGATAGGAGCAAAAAATGTCACAAAAAGATTTAAGCATATCAGAGATGCAAGAATTACAACGAGAATTACAAGAACAATTTAAAGAAAAGTGGGGTATACAAAAACCAGAAGATGCTAAATTACATCTACTATTTATGGTAGAAGAAATGGGAGAATGTATATCTATAATAAAGAAAAAGGGAGTTAAATCAATTTTAGAAGATAAAGATGTAAGAAATCATTTTCTAGAAGAAATAACAGATGTACAAAACTATTATATAGAAGTATTAAATTGTTTAAAAATAACACCAGAAGAATTTTCAAATGCATACATACAAAAGCATGAGCATAATATGAAAAGAAATTATGAAAAAGAATACAAAGAAAAATATAAATAATGGAGGCAAAAATGTCAACCAAAAGAGATTACTACGAAGTATTAGGAGTAAGTAAAACAGCTACAGACGAAGAATTAAAAAAAGCGTATAGAAAGCTTGCAAAAAAATATCATCCAGATGCAAACCCTGATAATCCAAAAGAGGCAGAAACAAAATTCAAAGAAGTAAATGAAGCATATGAAAACTTATCAGACCCACAAAAAAGAAGAATGTATGACCAATTTAGACATGATGGACCACAAGGTTTCGGAGGAGGAGCAGGAGGACCATTTGGAGGTCAAGGAGGATATTATTCATATTCAACCTCAGGTTTTGATGGATTTTCAGACTTTGGAGATTTAGGAGATATATTCTCATCATTCTTTGGAGGAGGCTTTGGAGGAAGAAGCTCATCAAGGGCAAATCAAGGTCCAACAAAGGGTGCAGATTTAAGAGCAAGTATAGATGTAACCTTTGAAGAAGCGTATTTAGGTACAGAAAAAGAAATACTAATTTCAAGAAATGAAGAATGTAGTACTTGTCACGGAAATGGAGCAAAACCAGGAAGCAGTATAGAAACATGTAATGTATGCCATGGAAGTGGAACAGTAAAACAAGTACAAACAACAATACTTCGGACAAATGCAAACAACTAAAACATGTTCAAACTGTCATGGAACAGGAAAAGTAATAAAAGAACCTTGTGAAACATGTAGACGGTAAAGGAACAGTTCGCAGGCAAGCAAAAATAAAAATAAAAATACCAGCAGGTATAGATAATGACCAAACCATAGTATTAAGAAATGAAGGAGAACCAGGAGAAAGAGGACGGAGCAAAAGGAGACTTATACATCACAATAAGAATACGTAAACACAGTATATACACAAGAAAAGGTGATAGAGTATACTGTGACATACCAATAACATACACCCAAGCAACCTTAGGAGCTGAACTTGAAATACCAATGGTAGATGGAAGCAAAGAAAAATACAAAATACCAGAAGGAACACAAACTGGAACAAGCTTCACAATAAGAAATAAAGGATTCAAAGCAGTAAATGGAAGTTACCAAGGAGACTTTATATTCACAGTACAAGTACAAATTCCGAAACGATTAACCAAAGAACAAAGAGATTTGTTAGAACAACTAGCAAAAACAATGAATGAACAACCACCAGTTAGGAAAAAAGGAATATTTGGATAAAAAAGAAAATTCGCGACAATGGAATGGAGATTTTGTTGCAGTTTAAATTCAAGATTTAGACTGCGATAAAATCTCCGCCCAATTGTCGTGAAAAAATGGCGTTCATGTGAACGCCATTTTTAAATTTACTCATAAAAACTAATAAATTCTTCATATAAAGCCTTTTTTTTATTAAGTAGTGATTTATTTATGCCATTATTTTCATTAGGTGTAGAACTCAAAAAAGATTTAATGTAGGTATAGTTTTGGTCAATAAACCAGTCTACAATATCATCATAGAAATTAACACCTCTTGCTTTGTCATACTCTTTTGCAAAGCATAAAAGCCGAGTATAAAAATCTGAGTTATAAAGTTTTTCAACATTTAAATTTGTCATACATTATCCTCCTTTAATAAAAAAAGAATATACATAAATAGTTTCACATATAATATACAACAAAATTTCATAAAAAACAACCATTTTTATAAAAAAAGTATGAAGAAAAATTTAAAAATAGAAGCAAGACTAATATAGCTAATGATAAGAAGAGGGGTACACCCCAATACAGTATATCACATAAAAGAAGCACAAAAATTAAAACAAGAAATTGATGAAATGCTAGGACACAGTGTATACGATTTGTTTCCAGATATCTTAAGTAATTAAATGTAAACAAAGCGAACAAGTATAAAATTTTGTACTTGTTCGTTTTCGTTTTATTAAATTAAAATAAATTAGGAAATTGCCTTACAATTCCATTTGAAAAGAAATTAGCCATATCTAAAATTTCCTTTTGTACCATATCATATGCTTTTATATCAGCGGAAAAATCTTTTTTTAAACGAGCATTAATTTCATCAGTTGTTAGACTTAAATGCTTATACAACATTTGGCGTAATTGTTCCCTTGGATAAAAAGGATTAATACTACTAAATGCAATAGCCATTTCATCTGCATTTTTATACCATTTATTATTTAATTCTTTTGCTAATTTTTCATCATTACTTTTTAGAGCAACAATTAAATTTTTTCCAATTACTAAATGTTCTGTTAGTAATTTTTGTATTGTATCAGCAATGTTATTCCCATAATATTTTCTAAAAACATTAGCAGTATCTTTTGGATTCTGTAATAAACGTGTTTGTGTAGCATCTAAATCTTGCAAATTGCTTGCAATACTAATTAGAAGCATACGAGTCCATAAAATATGTTCAAGCCATACTAAATTCATTTGCTCCATTAAATTTACCTGATTAATACTAAACCAATAATCATTAGGAAAATCATTATTATAAGAATAAATATAAATTTGTTGTCCAACTCTTAAATTATAGGGATCTAAAGCTAAATTTGTATCAATAATATCTTGAACTGTAGTTCCATACTTTGTAGCTAAATTGTATAAAGTATCTCCAGGCTTAATTATATATAAAATAGGATTTGAATTCATAATAAACCTCCTCTTTATAAAATATTAAAATATAGGTGAAAATGTGATGATAAAATAATATATTAAACTAATTGGTCAAAAGTCTTGATTTATAATAATAACTTTTATAAAATAAGTAAGAAAAATATAAAGGAGGAATTATAACATGGATTTTGAAAATAAAGTAGTAATAGTAACAGGAGGAACTAGAGGTATAGGTTTAGAAACAGTAAAGGCTTTTTATGAGAATAAAGCTACTGTAATTTTATTTGGTTCACGTGAAGAAACTGTTAATAAAGCAGTAGAAGAATTAAAAACTGAAAATATTAATATAGAGGGGTATTACCCAAATTTAAATAATTATGAAGAAGTAGAAAAAGTATTTCAAGAAATACATAGCAAATATGGACATATAGATGTTTTAGTAAATAATGCAGGTATTTCACAAAAAGGACCAATTGAAAATATTAAAGCAGAAGAATTTGAAAGCATTATGAACTTAAATGTAAATGCTTTATTTAATACATCTAAAGTAGCTACTAAATATATGAAAGAACAAGGTAAAGGTGTAATATTAAATACATCATCAATGGTAAGTAAATACGGTCAACCATCAGGAGTTGGTTACCCTACAAGTAAGTTCGCAGTAAATGGCTTAACATTATCTTTAGCAAGAGAACTTGCACCATTTAATATAAGAGTAAATGCAGTAGCACCAGGAATTACAAATACAGATATGGTGAAAAGTTTACCAAAAGAAATGATAACACCACTAATTGAAACAATTCCACTAAAAAGAATTGGAGAGCCACGTGATATAGCAAATGCATTTCTATTTTTAGCAAGCGATATGGCAAGTTATATTACAGGTGTAGTATTATCAGTAGATGGTTTAGCAAGAAGCTAAGAAAAAGAGTAAAAAGAGACAGGGAAAGTTACCCCCATCTCTTTTTACTCTTTTTTTATTCATAAAATGTAATAAATTCCTGATATAAAGCTCTTTTTTCATCAAATAAAGCGCAAATTTTTGCGCATTTTTCTTGATAAAGAACAAAATCATCCAAAGTCATAGAAATAAAATCTTCCATACTAAATGGTAAATAATACTCTGAACTTGAAGCCATAAGAAAATACTTAATACAGTCATAATCTTCTTTACCATAATCTAACCATTTGTCAACAACAGTATCAAAAACATTATTACCAAATACTTTGTCATACTCTTCTACAAAACCAAGAAACCGATCGATAATATCAGATTCTAAAAGTCTATTAATATTTAACTTTTTGTAAGTAACATCATCTTCTTCAAAATCAGCTCTTATAATTTCTGCTAACCTTTCATTATCTGTCATAATTTATCCTCCTTTAATTAAAAAAGAATTCTATTAATTAGTAACGTAACTATAATACAATAAAATCATACAAAAAACAAGTATTTGAAATTTTTATTTGCATAAACCTAAAATTATGATATAATTACAAAAAAGAAAAGAAGGAATTGTTATGCAAAAGTTTTTTGTGAAAGATGAGCAAATAAAAGAAAATAGAATAGAAATTACAGGAACAGATGTAAACCATATAGTAAATGTACTTCGAATGAGAAAAGAAGACACAGTACAAATAAATAACTTATCTACATCCGAAAATTATATAGCTGAAATAATAGAGTATAGTAATGAAAGAATTACATGTAAGGTTATAGAAAAAATAGCATCTAAATCAGAAACAAATGTAGACATACATATATATCAGGGGCTTCCAAAGGCAGATAAAATGGAATTAATTATTCAAAAAACAACAGAAATAGGTGTAAAGAAAATTATTCCAGTTAGCATGGAAAGATGTATAGTTAAATTAGATGAAAAAGATAGCTTAAAAAAAGTAGAGAGATGGCAAAAAATTTCTGAAGTAGCAGCAAAACAAAGTAAAAGAGATATAATACCAAAAATAGAAAATGTTATAAAAATATCAGAAGTATATACAAAACTAAGAGAATATGATTTATTCATAGTCTGTTATGAAGAAGAAAAGAAAAAGACTTTAAAAGAAGTATTAAAAAGCAATACTATAGCCAGAAAAATAGGAGTATTAATAGGACCAGAAGGCGGAATAGATATATCAGAAATACAAAAATTAAAAGAAAATGGAGCAATTATTGTAACATTAGGAAATAGAATACTGAGAACAGAAACAGCACCAATAGTTATATCAAGTAATATAATTTATGAATTAGAAGATAATTAGAAAGGAAATAATTATGTCTGAGGAAATTAAAGAAACAAAAAAGAAAAGAACAAGTAAAAAAGCAAAAAAAGAAATAGAAACTAATAACAGATTTGTAGATGTAATAGAAAAAATGGAAGAAGAGACAAAAAAAGTACAGAAAAAAGAAAATATTGAAGATAAAAATACAGCAAAAGAAAATAAAGATAAACAAAAAGGTACTACAAGTAAAAAAAGAAATTTGCCAAATAAAACACAAATAGAAACACAGCTTGAAACAATAGAAGAACAAATTAGAAAAAATAATACTACATTTAAAGAAGAAATTTCAAAAGTATATAAAGATATATTTGTTAATATTATATATGCAAATGTAATATTAATATATTTTATACTATTAATAATAGGATATAAAACAATAGAAAAAAATATATTTTTAATAGGAATAAAAGTACTTAGTGTAGTATCAATAATGCTAACTATATTTGTTTATGAAATAGCATATAAAAAAGATAGTGGAAAATGGGCAAAAAGAGGAATTGAATTAATGTTTTTATCAATAGGAACATTAATATCTTTAAAAATGTATTTACACTATAATAATAAATTTGTTAGTAGTATGACTTCACTTGCATTATTATTTTCTATATATTATGTAGGAAACTCAATAATAATATATATGAAACAAAAGAAAGAAGCAAAGAAATATAAAAACGATATTAGAAAAATTGCTAAAAAGTAACTATGAGAGGAAAAAAATAGAAAAATGAAAAGTATGACAGGCTTTGGAAGAGCCAAACTAGAAAAGAATGATAGAATATATAATATAGAAATAAAGAGCGTAAACCATAAATATAATGACATATCTATAAAATTACCAAGAAGCTTAGGTTATTTAGAAGATAAAATAAAGAAAACTATATTAAACAATATATCCAGAGGGAAAGTTGATGTATTTATAACATTTGAAAATTACAGTAATGAAGGAAAAGATATTATAGTAAATAAAGAACTTGTTAAAAATTATATGGACAAATTTATAGAACTTGCAAATGAAAATAATTTAAGTATAAATATACCAGTAACAGAAATAACAAAATTACCAGAGGTATTAACTTTAAAAGATGGTAATAATGATGAAAATGTAATAGAAACTGAATTATTAGAATGCTTAAATGAAGCTATATATAACTTCATAAATATGAGGGAAGTTGAAGGAAATAGAATAAGAGAAGATTTAGAAAGAAGAATATCAAGAATAGAACCACAAATAGAAAAAATTTCTGAATATTCTACTGGACTTATAGAAGAATATGTAGTAAAATTAAATGAGAGAATAAAAGAAATACTAAAAACAGACATAATAGATGAAGCAAGACTCGCTACAGAAGTTGTTATATATGCAGACAAAAGCTCAGTAGAAGAAGAAATAACAAGATTAAGAAGTCATATAAATCAATTTAGACAAATGCTTAAAGAAGAAAAGCCAATAGGGAAAAAAATCGATTTTCTTATTCAAGAAATGAATAGAGAAATAAACACAACAGGCTCTAAATCTGCAAGTTTAGATATAACAAATTTAGTAATAGAAATAAAAACTCAGTTAGAAGACATACGAGAGCAAATACAAAATATAGAGTAAATAAGAAAGGGGAATATGATAATTATGATGGTAAAACCAACAACAGCAGAATTGTTAGAAAAAGCTGATAGCAAATTTAGATTAGTAATAGCAACAGCAAAAAGAGCAAGACAAATAGCAGAAGGAGAAGAAAAACTTACAAATGTTGATGAAGAAGCACCAGTAACAATTGCAGCAAATGAAATAGCAGAAGACAAAGTTAAAATTGAAATAGAAGAATAAAATAAAAATATTTGAAAATAATATGTAATATGTAGGGCCGCCATTTTATTAGGCGACCCAATCTTTATAGAAATAACTTTAGTAAAGAGTCAATAGTGAAGAATACAAACCTACGGTTTGATGTAGGGGCTTAATCTGTAAGGAATACCTGTAAAAATTTACTTAAATTATGCCCTTTAATAATATATTAAAAGGAGTATTTTATGGAAAAGAAAAAAATTATATCAATAACTGGAGAACTAGCAAGTGGAAAAACTGTAATAGCAAAAATAATAACAGAAAAATTAAATTATGGAATATATAAAAATGGAGAATATTTTAGGAAATTAGCAAAAGAGCATAATATGGATGTAACAAGTTTTAATAAATACGTAGAAAAGCACCCAGAAATAGACCATGCAATAGAAAAAAGCGCTACAGAATATGCAAAAACACACGAAGAATTTGTAATAGATGCAAGGCTTCGGATGGTATGCTGTACCAGAATCTTTTAAAGTATACCTAACAGTAGATATAGATGAAGCAGCAAAAAGAGCATTTGGTGATGAAAAAAGAAAAGCAACAGAAAGTTTTGAAACCGTAGAAGAACAAAAACAAGATTTGATAACAAGATATAATCTAGAAAACGAAAGATATTTCAAACTATATAATGTAAAAAAACAAGATTTATCAAACTATGACCTAGTAATAGACACAACAGAAGGAAACCCAGAAAAACAAGCTGAAAAGATAATAGAAGAATATAAAAAATGGTTAGAAAAATAAAAAAATGTGGCTTTGCCACATTTTTTTATTCTTCTATTTTATCTGCCTCTTCCTGACTCAAATACCCATACTCAACCATAGAACGAATAACCTTTCCTTGTCTACTCTTAGCCAAATCAGGGTTAATTGTAGGAGCATATACAGAAGGAGCATTTGGAACACCTGCTAGAAGAGTCGCTTCATATAAGCTTAAGTCCTTAGGCTCTTTTTCATAATATCCCTTTGAAGCCTCTTTAATTCCATAATAACCTTCGCCAAAATAAATAGTATTAAAATATAACTCTAATATTTCATCTTTAGAATAATTATTTTCTAAGTCAAAAGATAAAATTATTTCAGCAACTTTTCTATAAACAAAATTCTTTTCACTAATAAAATACAAGTTTTTAGCAACTTGCTGAGTTATTGTACTACCACCTTCATTTAACTCTTTAGCTTGTAAATTTGAAACAATAGCCCTTCCAATAGAAATTATATCAATAGCTCCATGTTCTTTAAACCTATGGTCTTCAACAGCAATTATTGCATCTTGATAATATTTAGGAACATCACCTATTGAAACAAAATTAACATCATTTTGAATATTTGAAACTTTTTTCTCTAAACTAACCTCTTTAATTGCATTTTTATACATACTATATCCGTTATAAATAATAAAAGAAGAAATAAGAACTAAAACAATTAGAATAATTAATAATAATCTTTTTATAAATTTCATATATATTCCCTCCTTGCAATTAACATTATATAACAATAAAGTTAAAAGATATATACTTAATTTATTAAAATTTTATTAACATTATAATTGAAAATGTTAATTTATTGATATATAATTATCAAAAAGGTAATAGGGGAAGAAAATGAAAAAAATTATATATTTTTGTGGACTAATATTTTTAAGTATAGTAATAGTTTTAAATTTAACATTTACAGCAAATCTGGATTTATCAGAGCATATTACAATAAAATTTAATAGCTTTGTATATATAATAGGAATAATAATATTAGGAATATCACTATATATTATAAATAAAACTATAAATGAAAAATTATATGAAGATATAGAAAAAAGGAAAAAAGTTAGAAAAATATTATTTATTATTACAATTAGTATTTATATAATATTTAATATAATATGGTGTATTTTAGTAAGGCCACCAATAGTAGGAGATCAAATACATGCTTGTAATTTAGCACAAACCTTTTATAATGGAAATTTAGAAGAGTTTTTACCAAATATGACATATGCAAATATTCCACTTAGTGATTATATGCAAGCATATCATCAACAAATATCATTGTCATTTGTATTTAGTATATTTTTTAGAATAATACATTATGATGGAATAGGGATACTAAGGGTTTTAAATATTATAGGAAATATATTTATAGTTGTAGCCCTATATAAAATAGGTACGCAATTATCTAAAAAATATAAAGTAAATAAAGTATTTTTACTTTTCCTAATAACAACATTTATATCATTAACAATGCTTTCAACCTTTATATATGGAGATATTCCAAGTATAGCATTATGCCTATTTTCAGTATATTTTATAATGAAATATACTGAAACTGGTAAAATTAGATATCCAATTACAGCATCAATATTAACAATGATAGCATATATGATGAGAATGAATAGCCTAATATTTATAATAGCAACAGTAATATATTTATTAATAAACTTATTTAATGAATTTACAAAAAGAAATACAAAACAAAATTTAATAAAAATACTAATAATAGCAATGTATATAATTATATCAATAATACCATCATCACTTGTAAAAACATATTATTTAAACAAATATAATTTAGATAAACAAAAAGAATATCCAAATATAAGTTATTTCCTAATGGCAATGGAAGAATCTTGGAGAGGTAATGGATGGTATAATGAAGATATAGGAGAGCCAGCACTAAAAGATCCAATAAACAAAAAAATAGAATATAAAGATAGAATAAAAGAAAGATTAACATATTTTAGTAAACATTTAGACTATACCTTTGATTTTTACACAAAGAAAATAGCATCAATGTGGACAGAAAATACATATTCAGCAGTAAGAAGTAATATAACAGAGGAAAATGACCAAATAGTAAAAATTACAGAACCACTAATAATATTTCAAAAAGCATCATTAATATTAATGTGTGTTTGTAGTTTAATAGTATTAATACAAAACAGAAAAAATCTTTCAACTGATGTAATATTATTAATAACTATTTTCATAGGAGGTTTTGCATTTCATATACTATGGGAAGCAAAATCGAGATATATAATACCATACATAATAACACTAATTCCAGTAGCTTCTATATGTATAAATAAAATAAATATGAAAAGAAAGTTTTAGTTGTGTCTAAAACTTTCTTTTCATATTTTCCTAAGAGAGCAACAAAGAAATTTCATCTTTGTTATAAATAAGTGCATGAGTATTCCAGAATTCTATCGACTTTGCATAAGCTAATTCGTCAATATTAGGGTTCTTTTTCCAAGTAAACTGATTATAGAAATTTGAATCCCACGGCTCAGGAGTACTTTCACTGCCAATATATGAAGATAACAAAATATAATTATCATCTTCTATTCTTTTTAATACTACAGTAATACAAGAAGAATCCATGGGCAGGCGTTTTTTTACCATTGGAGTAGGACCTTTTCTACCTTTACGAATGACATATATAATTTCATCGTTTTTCGTAATAGGTACACAGTCACATTTTCCAATTACACATTTCATATCAACAACTTCTTTGTGGAACTCATTACATAAATGTAAGCCAGATAAGGCTTTAACTAAAGTTTCAAAATTTACATTTTTATGAATATGACTATTAAACCGATTAAAAATACTTTTACCATTTGCACTTTTTGTGATAAACTCTAAATTATTCATATGTTCATCCTTTCTATACAAAGTTTAATTAGTACATGAATATATTTTACTATAATTAACATAAAAAGTAAATAAAAAAGATAGATTTATAAATAATACAGTTGAAATTATTAAAATGTTAATATATAATAAATATATAAGTATTAAAAGATAACATAAATCTGATAAATATAATGCATTTTTAATCGTTTTATATAAAAAGTAAAAAGGGGTATTGAAATGAGATATAAAATAGTAAATCCTAAAAGAACAATAATTATAGTAAGTATTATACTAGCAATAATAGCAGTTGTAGGAATAGTTTCTTTTAATTTCTTAAAACCAAAAGGAAAACAAGTAGCAAAAATAGATGACATAGAAGAAATAAATATAGAAGAGCCAGATGGTGAATATATAGATATAGATGAATTAGAAAACGAGGAAGAACAGTCAACACAACTGAACATAGAACAAGGAAATACTGCAAAAAATGAAAATCCAAAAGAAAATAATAATACTAAAAACAAAATGCCATATTATATAAAAGTAAATTATGGAGCACAAGTAGTAACAATATATCAAAAAGATAGCGAAGGAAACTATACAAAGCCAGTTAAAGCAATGGTATGTTCAACAGGTGTTGCAACCCCTAAATCAGGAGTATATTCTATTCCAGCAAGGTGGGAATGGCTAAGGCTTGAAGGATATGTATGGGGACATTATAGCACACAAATAACAGGAAATATATTATTCCACTCAGTACCATACCTAACAAAAGGAGATCCAGCAAGTTTAGAATATTGGGAGTATGATAAATTAGGAACATATGCATCAGCAGGTTGTGTACGATTGACAGTAAAAGATGCAAAATGGATTTTCAATAATTGTGCAAAAGGAACAAAAGTAGAATTTTATAGTGACTCTAATCCAGGACCATTAGGAAAGCCGACAGCCAAGAAAATATCTTCTTACCCAGATTATTTAAGAAATTGGGATCCAACAGATACAAATTCAAACAATCCATGGTTAACTTATAAACCAGAAGATAATACAAAACCAAAAAACGAAATAGAAAATAATATATCAAATGAAACAAAAAATGAGATAGTAAATGATGTAACAAACACAATATCAAATAGTATAGTAAATGAAACTACAAATGAAACAACAAACACAACAACAAATGAAACTACTGATATAGTAAATAATATAACCCAAGACAAAGAAAACAATGAAAATGTAAATAAAACATAGAATAATGCATATATAAACAAAGAGCAAAATTATAAAAGTAATAAAAATTTAAACATAGAGGTTGCTAGTAAGCAACCTCTATAAAAATACAACAAATTTAAATTTTATCTATATTAATATTTTATCCTAAATAGGATTTCTAACTTTTAAACTCTAACTTCTAACATCCCTTATAAAATTATACAAATAAGTCCACCAGAGCCCTCATTAACAATTCTTTCCAAGGTTTCTTGAAGCTTACCTTGAGCATCCTCAGGCATTCTGCAAAGTTTATTTTGTAATCCCTCATTAACAAGTTCATGTAAGCTCTTTCCAAATATATTAGATTCCCATATTTTTTGCGGGTCACTTTCAAATTCAGAAAGTAAGTAATTAACAAGTTCTTCAGATTGCTTTTCACTACCAACAATAGGCGAAACCTCAGTTTCAATATCAGCTCTTATCATATGTATAGAAGGAGCTTTAGCTTTTAACTTAACACCAAACCTAGAACCTTGTTTAACCATTTCAGGTTCGTCTAAAATAAGTTCATCCATAGAAGGTGTAACTATACCATAACCAGTAGCCTTAACGCTTTCTAGTGCATATGCAATTTTATCATATTCTTTCTTAGTTTGAGCAAAAGAAGTTATAGTAGAGAATAAATCCCCTTCATTTGAAATTTCCACTCCAGAAATTTCAGTAAGTACTTTATAAAATAAGTCATCCTTTAAATCGATAGAAATATTAACATTTCCATTTCCAAGTAGAATCTCATCAACAACAGTTTTCTTAATAACTTCTGTTTTTTGAATTTTAGTTATACCACTGTCTATTTGTTTTAGTAAACGAATATCGCTAAAAGCTTCTTTTATTTCTAAATGTAATTCTTGTTTTAGCCAATGTGAATCTGGGAGCCCATCTACCCAACGAGGGAAATTAATATTAATTTGTTCAATTGGGAATTGATATAATATCTTACCAAATATATTATTAATATCGTCAAAATCAAGTATAGAACAATTAGTAGGAATTACAGGTACACAATATTTTTCCTCTAAATTTCTAGCAAGTTCTTTTGTATAGTCAGAATTAATATCGGCAGTATTTAATACAATAACAAAAGGTTTATTTAAAGCCTTTAATTCACTAACAACCCTTTCTTCAGCCTCAATATAGTCTTCTCTTGGAATATCAGTAATAGAGCCATCAGTTGTAACCAAAATACCAATAGTAGAATGCTCAGTAATTACCTTTTTAGTACCAATTTCAGCAGCAATTTCAAAAGGAATCTCATCATCATTCCAAGGAGTTTTAACCATTCTTGGCACATCATCTTCTAAATAACCAATAGCATTGTTAACTAAATATCCTACACAATCAACAAGCCTAGTTTTCAATTTAATATTATCTCCTAAAGTAATTTCCACGGCTTCATTAGGAATAAACTTAGGCTCAGTAGTCATAATAGTTCTTCCAGAAGCACTTTGAGGAAGCTCATCTAAAGCTCTTTCTCTTTTGTATTCATTATCAATATTAGGAATAACAAGCAAATCCATAAACTTTTTTATAAAAGTAGACTTACCAGTTCTTACAGGTCCAACAACTCCTACATAGATATCTCCATCAGTACGTTTTGCTATATCTTGATAAACTAATAAATTTTCATCCATTAAAAAATATACCTCCTTAAATGTTTGTACTATAAACTTGTTTAATTAATGTATATTAGACAAATTCAAAAGTATGACTAAAAACAAAAAAGAATTTTAAAATTTAAGGACAGTTCTGAAAATTTCCAAAATATCAATAAATAATTATAGTAAAAGGGCGTTTCCAAAATTTCAAAAATAAAAATTTTTGGAAGCGTCCTTTTAAAAGTTTAACTATTGTTGTTCGCCAGGTAAGAAGTAATCTACAACACCGTAGATTAAAGCACCTACTATGGCAGCCATCCATGAAATTGTATATCCTGCAACAAAGTATTGTGTTACATATAATACGATTGCAGAAAGTACAAATCCAACAAAGCCTTTACCGAATGAACTAGCATGTAGACCAGTAAATTTTACAATTAAATAATCTATAACAGTAAGAACAACAGCAGCTGCAATTAATGTCCAAATATTATTTATTTGAAACCCTGGTGTAAAGAAAGCAGTAATTGCAAGAACGATTGCTGCACTAACTAATCTTCCTACTATTTGCCATATCATGCTAGCACCACTTCTAGTTTGACTATGAGTTTGGTTTTCTGACATAATAAAACCTCCTTGCTTAAGAAAAATTTGCAAATTTAATAAATTTACATACTTCTCAATAATTTTATTATTTACATTTTTGCTTTTTATATTCAAAAAATGAATAAATGAAAAAAAAACGTGAAAAATAAATGTAAAAGGAGAGATTTTTTTATGTTATTAACTTTTTTTAGAACAATAATATTATACATATTAGTTTTAGTAGTAATGAGATTTATGGGAAAAAGAGAAATCGGTCAACTCCAACCCTTTGAACTTGCAATATCAATAATGATTGCAGATTTAGCAACAATACCAATGGCAGAATCTGGTATACCTATCACAAGTGGAATAATACCAATTTTAGGTTTGTTAGTAATGCACCTAACAATTTCATTAATTAACCTAAAAAGCATAAAGGCAAGAGAAATAATATGTGGAAAACCTTCTATATTAATATATAGAGGAAAAATACAAGAAGATAAATTAAAAAAAGAAAGATTTACAATAAATGAGTTAGAAGAAAAACTAAGAGATCAAAACATATTCAATATAGGAGATGTAGAGTATGCAATACTAGAAACGAGTGGACAAGTAACAGTAATACAGAAACCAAATAAAAGAACAACGATACCAGAAGATTTTGGAATAATGCCAGAATATGAAGGAATATCATATGACTTAGTAGTAGATGGAAAAATAATGAGAGAAAATTTACAAAAATTAGACAAAGACTATAACTGGCTAGTAAAACAAGTAGAGCCCTACGAAATAATGCCAGAACAAGCCCTACTAGTAACAATAGACGGAAAAGGGAACTTTTTCTGCCAAGCAAAACAAAAAAAGGACAATTAGGGACAGTCCCCAATTGAGACAAATGGGACAATTTGGGACATCCCTTTAAAAATATGTATGAAAGGTGTTTGAAAATGTATAAAGAAATTATAATTTGCTCAATTGTTATAATAATTGTAGTTGGTTTAAATATACTTACAGAAAATTATACAAAGGAATCAGTAGCTTTAATGACAGGTAATTTAGAAGATTTAAAGAAAAATATGATTTCAGAAGAGCAAAATGAAGAAGATTTAAATAATCAAATAGAGGATATAGTAAATAATTGGAATGAAAGGCATAAAAAATTAGCATATTATATAGAACATGATGAATTAGAAAAAGTAGAAACAGAACTAGTTTCTTTAAAAGGAAATATAGAAGTTAAAGAATATGAGCAAGGTATTCCTGATTTAAATAACTGTATATTTATATTAGAACATATAAAAGAGAAAACAGCTTTACAAATAAAGAATATTTTTTAGAAAAGTTGCAATCAACATAAAGGTATGATAATATATAAATATAATGTTAATAATAAAAATTTAATAAAAAGGAGTGAAGTCTATGTTTGGAAAAGTGGTACAGTTAAAAGGAAAAGAAGCACAAGCAGGTTATGAAGTTGTATACGGCATAGACAAGCCGATTGTTGGTCGGTATTCATTAGCATTTGGCAATATTTCATTTGGAAATACCTGTGTAACAACAACTTATATTTATGGAGGTCATACAATTGAAGAGAAAACTGATGGTTATAAAGACATTTTAATCTTTAATGGGGAACTCGATAGTGGTGATACAGAGGAATATCTTTTAGTTATTATTCCATATGCGTCACAACTAAAGACAGATTCCAAAAGAATTGCAGGCAGGTATTACTACGAAGCAATCTTAGAAATGCACAACGGAGACACTGTTGAAGTATCAAAGAATTCAGTTGGCAAAAGAGAAGTTTACATGGCTGTTCAGACAGGAAATGAAATGTTTTTAATTAAAAAAGAAAGGTAATTCACTCATACTCTCTATGTATAGAGAAAACAAAGTAAAGAAGAGAATTTTAAATCTCTTCTTTATTTTGCTTTAAAATATAAAAACGCTTGCAATTGACATAAAGGTATGATAAAATACTTAAAGTAACAAATAGTAATGCAATTTTATATAACCAATATATAAATTGCTAATGTCTTAATAAATAGGAGGACAAAAAATGAAAAAAGTGCGGAAATGTGATTTACAAGATTTAATTACAGCTTTTTATTGCAAATTTATAGCTAATATTTCGATAGATGAGTATTATAGTTTACCATGTAGAGAACAAATAAAAGTAAATATAAGATCTACTCACATATTGGTTTGGTGGAATTATGATGAAGATTTAGAAATAGAAACTGATACAAAAAATTTTGTAGAAGATTTTGCGAGAAAAATTGAAGAAACAACATTTGGAAATCTTAAAGTAACATATTGTAGTACAGGTACTATAGGGAATAATACTACATTTGAAATTTACATTGCAAATGCATATGAAGTATTGGATTAATAAAGAAAAAGCATAGGTAATTAGTGTACCTATGCTTTTTCTTTTAACTTACAAAATAAAATTTAAAAAATGCAAATTCACCCTTTAAAAAAACAAAAGTTCATGATAAAATAACAAAAAAGGAGAAGGTATGATAGATTTAAATAAGCAAATACAATATATAAAAGGTGTAGGACCTAATAGAGCTGAACTATTAAATAAATTAGGTATTTACACATTGGAAGACTTAATTACATATTATCCAAGAGAATATGAAGATAGAGGAAAGCCAAAGAAAATAGCAGAACTTAAGGATGGCGAAGAAGCTCTTATTGAAGTTCTGATAGTATCAAGAATGAGTGAACAAAGAGTTAGAAAAAACATGGCAATATATAAACTAATTGTTAGAGACGACACAGGATCATGTGTACTTACATGGTTTAACCAAAGCTATTTAAAAAATAAATTTACATTGGGAAAGAAATATAAATTTTATGGAAAAGTTTCAAATAAATATGGAAAAATAGAAATGAACTCTCCAGTTTATGATGAAGAAGAAACTAGCAAAAATACAGGCAAAATAATTCCAATATATCCACTAACATATAAGCTTTCACAAAACACAATAAGGCAAGTTATAGAAAATGGTTTAAATGCTGTAAAAAGTGAAGGAGGCTTAGAAGAAACACTCCCTACATATTTATTAGAAGAATATAATTTATATGAGATAAATAAAGCAACAAAAGAAATACACTTTCCACAAAATTTTTCGGAATTTGAAAAAGCACGTAAAAGATTAGTATTTGAAGAATTACTTTCTATGCAAATGGCACTTATTTCATTAAAAAATAAATATACAAAAGAAGAAGTAGGAATACAATTTAAAAAAGAAGTAAAAATGTCAGATGTTATAAATGAACTTCCATTTAAATTAACAAAAGCACAAATTAAAGTATTAGAAGAAATAGATAATGATATGGAAAATATAAAGTCAATGAATAGATTACTCCAAGGAGATGTAGGTTCACGGAAAAACAGTAGTAGCCATGATATCAGCATATAAAGCAGTAAAAAGTGGGTATCAAGTAGCAATAATGGCTCCAACTGCAATTCTTGCAAGTCAGCATTTAGAAAGTTTTGAAGCAGTACTTTCTAAATATAATATAAAAAGTCAACTATTAATAGGAAGCATAACTAAAAAGAAAAAAGAAGAGATATTGCAAAAACTTGAAAATGGAGAAATAGACATACTAATAGGAACACATGCTTTATTAGAAGAAAACGTTAGATTCAGAAATTTGGGTTTAGTAGTAACAGATGAGCAACACAGGTTTGGAGTAAGGCAAAGAGGAATTATAGCATCAAAAGGAGAAAATCCAGATGTACTAGTAATGACAGCAACACCAATACCAAGAACATTAGCACTAATTTTATATGGAGATTTAGATATATCAATTATAGATGAACTTCCACCAAATAGAAAAAAAATAGACACATTTGCAGTAACAAAGGCAATGGAACAGCGAGTAAATAATTTTATAAAAAAACAAATAGATGAGGGAAGGCAAGCGTATATAGTATGCCCATTAGTAGAAGAGAACGAAGAAATTAATGCAAAATCAGTATTAGAACTTACAGAAAAATATAAAAACGAAGTTTTTTCAGAATATAAAGTAGAATACTTACATGGAAAAATGAAACCAAAAGAAAAAGATGAAATCATGCGAAAATTTAAAGATAAGCAGATAGATATTTTAATTTCAACCACAGTTATAGAAGTAGGAGTAAATGTACCAAACGCAAGCATAATGATAGTAGAAAATGCAGAAAGGTTTGGGTTAGCACAACTTCATCAATTAAGAGGAAGAGTAGGTCGTGGAGAATATCAGTCTTATTGTATATTAAAATATCAAGGTAATTCAGAAGTTATAAGGCAACGTATGAAAATAATGCAAGAAACAAATGATGGTTTCATAATAGCTGGAAAAGACTTAGAATTAAGAGGAAGTGGAGAGTTCTTTGGAACGAAACAACATGGACTTCCAGAATTTAAAATAGCAAATTTATTTGAAGACATGCCAATACTTAAAAGTATACAAAGTTTAGCAATAAAAATAGAACAAGAAGATCCAAAATTAGAACTAGAGAAAAATGAAAAATTAAATAAGTTAATACAGAAGAAATTCATAAATAGAATAGAAATATAACATTTGAGATTTTTAGGAAATACCTGAAAATCTCAAATTTTTCTTATTAACAAAAACTTTTGTTGAACTAACAGAAACTGTATCGAAGGTATAGTGAATATAATTAACATAAGGTATAATAAAACTACTTTTTACTTGAAAGTAGGAAGGAAGTTAATCACATGAAAACACTACCAAAGATAATCGCCTTAGTCATAGAGCTATACATATTAAAAGAATTCAACGATTAAGGAAAACCCTGTTGTTGCTGCAACAGGGTTTTTACAATCATATGAAAAGATTTTTGTATAAATCTTTAAAACTAAATATATAATAATGTATTTTCTAATATCTGTAAATAAAAATTTGAGAAGTTTTATTAATACAGTTATAAAAAAGAATTCAGATATAAAGAAATAATCCACAATCTCTTGACATTTACATAAAAACAATATAATATATAGTAAGAAAATAGTCGAAGAAGGGAGAAATCTATGTATACTCGGGATACTAACTTCAAAATATGGTGCAGAATTATTAAGCTTCAAATTAAATGGAGAAGAAAAGTTACACCAAGGAGAAGAAACAGTTGATGCAAATGGAAAAGCATTTTGGAAAAGACGTTGGTCAGTATTGTTTCCAAATGTAGGTAAATGTAAGAAAAACCAAACAATAATGAATAGTAAAACATATGAAATTCAAGCAAATGGATTTGCCAAAGATTTTGAATTTGAGCCAATTACAAAGTTAGATAACTTCCATTCTTATGTACTTAGAAGCAATGACAAAATTTTAGAAAAATATCCATATAAATTTTCATTATTTGTAACATATAGGCTAGATGAAAACAAACTAACAACAATATATAAAATTATAAATGAAGGCGATGTAGACATGCCATTTGGTATAGGCTCTATGCCAGCATTCAAAATAGATTTAGAACAATTAAAAAATGAAAATTACTGTTTAGAATTTGAAGAAGAAGAACAGAGAATACATTTTCTATATTTAATAGATGGACTAGTAGGAACAGAATATGCAAAAAATATAATGGAAGAAGATAAGAAAACAATAACATTAAAACCAGATATGTTCAAAAATGATGCAATAATAATGAAAGGTTTAACATCAAAAAAAGTAACATTAAAATTAAAAGACACAGGAAGAAAAGTACTATCAGTAGACTGTTCAAACTTCCCATACTTATCATTATGGTCAAAAACAAACTCTCCATTTTTATGCATTTCACCATGGATGACAACGCCAGATACAATAAAAACAACAGGAGTATTTAGGCAAAAAGATGATATAGTAATTATTGGGTCAAATCAAGAATTTGAATGTAAATATACAGTAGAATTTTATTAACTTCCCATTGGGGACGTTTCCTAATGGGGTATCTGTCACTTTTGGGAAATTTGTCTCTAATGAGAACATACATAATGAAAAGGAGATAATAAAAAATGCCAATATTAAAAATATTAATACAAATAATATCATTAATAGTAGTAGCTATAGGTGTAGTTATGATATATGATGCACGAAAAATAAGTAAAAAGTGGTTTAGCTTTGGCGACAGAAATAGTAGTGTAAAAATACTAAAAATAGTAGGTTTTATACTAGCTATAATAGGCGCAATTATAGTAATGATAAATATATAAAAAGTAAGAACACAAAGTCGTATGATTTTGTGTTTTTGCTTTTTATGTAATATTATCATGTTTATTAAATTATAATAAAAAATATTTAAATTTACATATCTTAGAATTTATGATATATTAAAAAAGAAAAGGAGGCAAATATGCCAAAAGTAAAGTGGACAAAAGAACAGGAAAAGGCTATATATGAAAAAGGGTCAAATATATTAGTTGCAGCTGCTGCAGGAAGTGGGAAAACAGCTGTACTTGTTGAGCGTATAATAAACAAAATAGTTAATGAAAATATAGATATAGATAGAATATTAGTAGTTACATTTACAAATGCAGCTGCAAGTGAAATGAGAGAAAGAATACTAGATGCAATTTATAAAAAAATAGAAGAAAGTCCAGATGATGTATATATGCAAAAACAAATCACACTTTTAAACAAAGCAAGTATATGTACAATACATTCTTTCTGTTTGGATGTAATTAGAAATTATTTTTATGAATTAGATATATCAGCAAACTTCAGAATAGGAGATACAACTGAGGTAGAATTATTAAAACAAGATATATTAGAAGATTTATTTGAAGATAAATATATAAATAAAGATAAAGAATTCCTGAATTTAATAAATACATACACAACATATAGAGGAGATGAGCCATTAAAAGAGCTAATATTAAAAATATATGATTATATTCAAAGTGCTCCATTTCCACAAGAATGGCTAGAAGAAAAAGTAGAAATGTTTAATTTAAAAGAAAAATTAAATGAAGATTTTGGAAAAACAGTATGGGGTAAAATTCTATTAAAAGAATATGAAGAGAAAATAAAAGAGAGTATATTAAAGTTAGAACGAGTAAAAAGAAAATTACTAAAATATCCTGAATTAGAAAAGTATACATTAACAATAATAAATGATATTGAAACTTTGAATGAAATAGAAAACCAGATAAGTTATGATAATAAAAATATATGGGATAAAACATATCAAAAAGTATCAAATCTAAAATTTGAAAAATGGCCAATAAATAGAAAAATAAGTATAGCACTAAAAGAAGAAGCAAAAGAAATAAGAGATAAAGTAAAAAAAGATATAGATACCATAAATAAAAAAGTGTTTATATATGATTCATATAGAGCAAATCAAGATATGTATGCAATGTATGAAACATTATCAAATTTAAAAAATATTGTTAACGAATTTGAAAAAAGATTTTTAGAAAAGAAAAAAGAGAAAAATATAATAGATTTCCATGATATAGAGCATTTTGCATTAAAAATATTAATTCAAAAAAATGAACAAGGAGAATATGTAGCAACAGAAGTTGCAAACAAAATAAAAGAAAAATTTACAGAAATAGCAATAGATGAATACCAAGACAGTAACTTAGTACAAGAATATATATTAAGTAGTATTTCAAATGGTAACAATATATTTATGGTTGGAGATGTAAAACAAAGTATATATAGGTTTAGACAAGCAAGGCCAGAATTATTTTTAGAGAAATATGAAAATTATATGTTAGAAAATAGTAAAGAAGCAAAAGGTACAAAAATACAATTATTTAAAAACTTTAGAAGTAGAAAAAATGTATTAGATATTACAAATAGTATATTTGAACAAATAATGAGTAAAGAGTTAGGAGATATAGATTATAACCAAGAAGAATATTTGAATTTAGGGGCAGACTACCCACAAACAAATAATAACCTTATAGCAGAGTTACACATAATAGATTTAGCAAGTCATGAGACAGAAGTTGGAAGTTCGAAGTTGGAAGCTGCAAATTATATAAATGACAAAACAGAAATAATAGATAATAAAATTGTTGGGGCGAATAGTAGTCATCCATTCTTTGAAGAAGCTATTCAAGAAAACGAAGACGCAAACCAAGAAGAACCCATAGAAAACACCCTAATAGAAGCAAAATTTGTTGCAAATAAAATACAAGAACTAATAAATAGTAAATACAAAGTCTACGATAGAAAAAAAGGTTACAGACCAATAGAATACAAAGATATAGTAATATTACTAAGATCAACTCTAAATTCAGCACCAGTATATGAAAAAGAACTGATAGAAAAAAATATACCAGTATTTAGTGATACATCAAGTGAATATTTAGAATCAACAGAAATACAAACAATAATGAGTGTATTAAAAATAATAAATAATCCACTTCAAGATATTCCATTAATTACAGTGTTAAGGTCTAGCATAGCAAGCTTTACAGACAATGACTTAGTACAAATTCGTTTAGCAGATAGAAGTGAAAGTTTTTATAATGCAATGTTAAAGGCAAGAATGGTGGTAGAAGAAAAACTTAAAGAAAAAATAAATATATTTATAACGATGTTAGAAAAATGGAAAGATATAGAAACATATAAAACACTTGATGAACTTATTTGGCAAATATATATGGATAGTAATTATTATAATTATGTAGGTTTATTAAATAATGGTAAATTAAGGCAAGCAAATTTAAAAATGTTATTTGAAAAAGCAAAACAATATGAAAGAGCAAGTTTTAAAGGATTATATAATTTTATAAATTTTATAGACAAGCTAAAAATAAGTAGTAAAGACATGAATGCTGCTAAAATAATTGGAGAAAATGATAATGTTGTAAGAATTATGAGTATTCATAAAAGTAAGGGACTAGAATTTCCAGTAGTATTTTTATGCGGAACTAGTAAAAAGTTCAATATGCAAGACTTAAATAATAATGTACTTATGCATCAAGATTTAGGCTTTGGAATGAAATATATAAATTATGAAAGAGGAATAGAATATAACACCTTAGCAAAGGAAGCGTTACGATTAAGAATAAGAAAAGAAACAATATCAGAAGAAATGAGGGTACTATATGTAGCACTTACAAGAGCAAAAGAAAAGTTATTCATAACAGGAATAGAAAAAGATTTGCAAAAATCACTAAAAGAAAAAGAAACATTTTTAGAAATTTATAACTCAGAAAAGTTAAATAAAAATTTAGTAGAGAAATATATATCTTATTTAGATTGGATAGAACTGGTATATTTAAATGATAAAGAAAAAATGAGTAAAATACTAGAGATTGCTAATAAACACTTAAAAGAAATTGAGGAATTACCACTAGAAAATAGTGAAGAGTACAAAACCATCATATTTGATTTAGAGAAGATTAATAATTGCCTACACTTTCAAGAAATTATCAAGAAAAATAAAGAATTAAATATTAATAAGATATTAGACTGGCAATATAAGTATAAACAGGCAGAAAACATACCGACAAAAACTTCTGTAAGTAAAATTAAAGAAGAAAATATAAAGCAACAAGGAATAGGAACATTCTTACAAGAAAAAATAGAAGAGATACCAATAAAAAATACATTAGAAATTCCAAGGTTTGAAAAAGAAGAAAAAATAACAGGTATACAAAAAGGAACATTAATTCATCTATGTATTAAAAACTTAGATGAGAAAAAAGATTATGAACTAAAAGATATTATAGAACTAATAAAATACCTAGAAAATAAAAATATAATAAATAATAAAGAAGCGGAAAGCATAAACACTAAAACATTATTACAATTTACAAAATCAAGTTTATTCAAAGAATTAAAAGAAGCAAAAGAAGTACACAAAGAAGAACCATTTTATATAAATATTCCAGCAAGTGAAATTTATAATAAAGAAGTAGAAGAAAACATACTAGTACAAGGAATTATAGATTTATATTATATGAATAAACAAGGAAATATAGTATTAGTAGACTATAAAACAGATTATGTACAAAATGAAAATGAATTAATACAAAAGTATAAGCCACAATTAGAACTATATAAAAAAGCATTAGAAGGAGCTTTGAAAAAAGAAGTAAAAAAGGTAATAATATATAGTACGTATTTACAAAAAGAAATAAATGTATCCTAAATTTTATAAAAATGAAATATTTAAAATTTTGTAAAAATACTTGAATATACATTAAATTTATGCTAATATACATAATGAAACTATTTATGATATTCCTTGCTTATATAGGAGGATAATTATCCACAAATAAAAGGAGGAAAATATGATACATAAGAAAATTAAAGTCATTGCAAAAATTGAAAATAATACACAAAATCTCTTTTTTATTAATATGTTATACAGTCTTATAGATTCGAGATATGGGCCAGAGACAGTTGAAAATATTGAAGATAATAGATTACTTGATAATATAATAGATTTATCTTATATGACAATTAAACGTTTTCCAAATCATATATGTTTTAGAAATTCAATAATTATGTATGATTCACAAAATGAAAATTATTATTATAATGGCTATAAAATGGATGATAGATTATATACAAAAATAATTATTGGAACAAGTCCAAAAAAGAATTTTGGACAAATTAATTATTTAATTCAGATGATGTCAAAAACTATAGAAGAAAATAATATGGGAGAATTTAAGGTTCAATATAAAGATAGAATAATGACTAAAGAACAATTCTACGAATTTCAAAAAGAACTTTTGGCAGTATGAAACAATTTATAATTTACATATTTTTAGTTTCACTATTTTGAGAACCGAGGAACTTAAGTAATAGAGTTACAATTTCAAAGTATAAAGAAGAAATGAATATGAATTTAATTTGAAGTATGAAAAATAACCCAGAATGCTAAAAAATAGCATTCTGGGTTTAAAGTTAGTAATTAATATTTTTATACAAACTAAAAAATACGAGTTTAAGGAAAAAGCAATAATGACCGCTTTTTTCTTATACATAAAAAATTTATAGTATAACTATTTAAGAATAATATATTTTTCAATATGTATTAATATAAAAACAAAAAAATTAAAAAAAAATCTTTACATTTGCCCATTTTATGGGTATAATAAGTACGTTCTGGAAAAATATTCTAGGACGAGCTAAAAACGAAAAAAGTTTTAACAAAATCATATAGTTAAGACATAAAAAAACAAGGAGGTTTTTATATGAGTCAAAAGTATGTATACCTTTTTAGTGAAGGAAATGCAAACATGCGTGAACTATTAGGAGGAAAAGGAGCTAACTTAGCAGAAATGACTAGCTTAGGTTTGCCAATTCCACAAGGTTTCACAGTTACAACAGAAGCCTGCACAAGATATTATGAAGATGGTGAAAAAATATCATCAGAAATAGAAGAAGAAATCTTTGCAAGCTTAGCAAAATTAGAAGAAATTACAGGAAAGAAATTTGGAGATTTAGAAAATCCATTATTAGTATCAGTTCGTTCAGGAGCTAGAGCATCAATGCCAGGAATGATGGATACAGTTTTAAACTTAGGTTTAAATGAAGAAGTAGTTAAAGCAATAGCAGAAAAAAATGAAAGATTTGCTTATGACAGCTACAGAAGATTTATACAAATGTTTAGTGACGTTGTTATGGAAATACCAAAGCCTTTCTTTGAAAAAATAATAGATGAAGTAAAAGAAGAAAAAGGTGTTAAACTAGATACAGAACTTACAGCACAAGACCTAAAAGAATTAGTAGTAAAATTCAAAGAAGTATACAAAAATGCTAAGGGAGAAGAATTCCCATCAGATCCAAGAGTACAATTAATAGAAGGTGTAAAAGCGGTATTTCGTTCTTGGAACAATGCAAGAGCTATAACATATAGAAGATTAAATGATATACCAGGAAGCTGGGGAACAGCTGTAAACATTCAAGAAATGGTATTTGGAAATATGGGAGAAGACTGTGGAACAGGTGTTGCATTTACACGTAACCCAGCTACAGGAGAAAACAAAATATTTGGAGAATACTTAATGAATGCACAAGGTGAAGACGTTGTTGCAGGTGTAAGAACTCCTGAGCATATCGACCAATTAAAAGAAGTAAATCCAAAAGCATATGAAGACTTTATAATGTATGCAGAAAAACTAGAAAAACATTACAAAGATATGCAAGATATGGAATTCACAATAGAAAGAGGAAAACTATTCTTCCTACAAACAAGAAATGGTAAAAGAACTGCAAATGCTGCACTTCAAATAGCTGTTGACCTAGTAAACGAAGGAATGATAACAGAAAAAGAAGCAGTATTAAGAGTAGAACCAGCTCAATTAGACCAATTACTACATCCAAACTTCGATAGCGAAGCTCTAAAAGCAGCAAAAGTAGTAGCAAAAGGATTAGCAGCATCACCAGGAGCTGCAACAGGTAAAGTAGTATTCACAGCAGATAGAGCAGTAGAACTACATGAAGCAGGGGAAAAAGACCTAGTATTAGTAAGATTAGAAACATCTCCAGAAGATATAGATGGAATGAATGTATGCCATGGTGTACTTACAGTACGTGGAGGTATGACATCACACGCAGCAGTTGTTGCACGTGGTATGGGAACATGCTGTGTAGCAGGTTGTGGTGAAATAATAGTAAATGAAGAAGAAAAATACTTTACATTACCAGATGGAAGAAAAGTAATAGAAGGTGAATGGATTTCACTTGACGGTTCAACAGGAAATGTATATGGAGAAAAAGTTGAAACAGTTGAAGCATCAGTTTCAGGAAACTTCGCTACATTAATGGGATGGGCTGACCAATATAGAGTATTAAAAGTAAAAACAAATGCAGATACTCCAAAAGATGCACACCAAGCATATGAATTTGGAGCACAAGGTATAGGTCTATGCCGTACAGAGCATATGTTCTTTGCACCAGATAGAATAGCAGCTATTCGTGAAATGATAGTTTCAAGAACAGCTGAGCAACGTGAAAAAGCATTAGCAAAAATACTTCCAATGCAAAGAGGAGATTTCGAAGGACTATACAAAGAAATGAAAGGTTACCCAGTAACAATACGTTTCTTAGATCCACCACTACATGAGTTCGTACCACACGAAGATGAAGCAATTGCAGAATTAGCAAAAGAAATGGGACTATCATTTGAAGAATTAAAAAATATCTGTGAAGGATTAAAAGAATTCAACCCAATGATGGGACACCGTGGATGCCGTTTAGCTGTAACATACCCTGAAATTGCAGCAATGCAAACAAGAGCAGTTATAGAAGCTGCAATAAACGTAAACAAAGAAGGAATGAACGTAGTTCCAGAAATAATGATTCCATTAGTTGGAGAAATAAAAGAATTAAAATATGTAAAAGACGTAGTAGTTAAAACAGCAGACGAAGTTATAGCAAATGCTGGTGCTAACTTACAATACAAAGTAGGAACAATGATAGAAATACCAAGAGCTGCTCTAACAGCAGATGAAATAGCAAAAGAAGCTGAGTTCTTCTCATTTGGAACAAATGACTTAACACAAATGACATTTGGTTTCAGCCGTGATGACGCAGCAAAATTCTTAGGAGATTACTACGACAAGAAAATATACGAATCAGATCCATTTGCTAAACTAGACCAAACAGGTGTAGGAAAATTAGTAGAAATGGCAGTAAAACTAGGAAAACAAACAAGACCAGACATAGACTTAGGAATATGTGGAGAACACGGAGGAAACCCAGCATCAGTAGAATTCTGCCACAAAGTAGGATTAGACTATGTATCATGCTCACCATACAGAGTTCCAATAGCAAGATTAGCCGCTGCACAAGCTGCAATAAAATTTCCTAGATAGAATTTAAATATGCAAAATAGAAAACCACAATTAGTGGTTTTTTATTTTTAAACAAAATTAATCAAATATAAGCTTTGTAAGTACATAAAAAAATAGAACAAAATCGCATAAAGCTTGCATCTAATACTTGGAGCATTTGGTTGCGGGGCACTTTATAATAAACCAGAAGTTGTAGCAAAAGCAATGAAACAGGTAGTAGAAGAATATAAATATGATTTTAAAGTAATAGAATTTGCAGTGTATTGTTCAAAAAGAGATATACAAAATTATGAAATATTTAAAAATGTATTAATCCCATAAAAATAAAAGATGCAAAGATATTAGTAAAAGAGAAATATTATACTTGAATTTTACATAAAAGTAATGTATAATATGCAAAGTAACTAATTAATACTTTATGAACCTAAATAGGTAATGGGGGTAATAAATATGGTAAAACAAGAAGAATGTAAATACTGCAATGGAACAGGAAAACAGACATGTTATAGTTGTAGTGGAGCAGGAAGTAAAATTGAAGTAAATCTTGTATATATACCGATATTTGGATATGCTCTTCCTGAAACAAAGATATGTTATAGTTGTAATGGAACTGGAAGAACCTACTGCCCATATTGTCATGGAACGGGAAAAAGTTAAATAAAACATAGTAAAAGCAGGAGAAATTCTCCTGCTTTTACTATAACAATAAAAAAATATACGAAATAAATTTCGTATATTCTATTGCAAAAAACATATAAATATTATAAACTGTATAATATAGAAAATGGGAATAAGCAGATGTGGTTTGCCTCCACTTAAAGGAGGTGAGGCGTATGATAGAAACATATTTACTAGAAATTATATACATATTATTTTATTCACTACTAGGTATAACTATCATTACGTTTGCCTTAATTATAGAAATAGTTATTATGATAAGCAAACAAAAATAAACCAATAAAAAAAACACATCTGTAATTTTGACCGATTGCGATGTGTTTTTACATATTCATAGGCAAACCACGTTTGTAGTTTCTCATTTTCTATATATATTATATACATTAATCAAAAATTTGTCAATAATTATATATAAAAAGAGGTATAAAAGAATGAAAGATATTGAAATAGCAAGAAATACAAAGTTAGAACAAATTACAAATATAGCTAAACAAAATGAAATAGAAGAAGAATATTTAGAACCATATGGAAAATATAAAGCCAAAATTTCTTTAGAAAAATTAGAAAATCTAAAAGATAAAAAAGATGGAAAACTAATACTAGTAACAGCAATAAACCCAACACCACTAGGAGAAGGAAAAACAACAATATCAATAGGACTAGCAGATGGACTAAGAAAAATTGGTAAAAAAGCCATACTAGCATTAAGAGAGCCATCACTAGGACCAGTATTTGGAATAAAAGGTGGGGCAACAGGAGGAGGATACTCACAAGTAGCACCAATGGAAGATATAAACCTACACTTTACAGGGGATATACATGCCATAACATCAGCCAACAACCTACTTTCAGCCATAATAGATAACCATATATACCATGGAAATGAATTAAATATAGAAAAAGTAACATGGAAAAGGTGTGTAGACCTAAATGATAGGCAATTAAGAACTGTAAACACAGGGTTATCAAACGAAAAAAACATTATTCCACGTGAAGATGGTTTTGACATAACAGTAGCATCAGAAATAATGGCAATATTCTGCTTAGCATCTAGCTTAGAAGATTTAAAAAGAAGACTAGGGAACATTATAATAGGCTTTAATAAAGAAGGAAAAGCTATAACAGCACATGACCTAAAAGCAGAAGGAGCATTAACAGTACTACTTAAAGATGCTATTAACCCAAACCTAGTACAAACCTTAGAACATACACCAGCAATTATTCATGGAGGACCATTTGCCAATATAGCACATGGATGTAATAGTATTGTTGCAACAAAACTTGCATTAAAGCTAGCAGATTATACTATAACAGAAGCTGGATTTGGAGCAGATTTAGGAGCAGAAAAATTCTTAAATATAAAAACAAGAAAACTAGAAAAAGTGCCAGATGTAGTAGCTATAGTTGCCACAATAAAAGCTCTAAAATATCATGGAGGTATTCCAAAAGAAGAACTTATACATGAAAATATAGAAGCCTTAAAAAAAGGAAGCAAAAACTTACTAAAACACATAGAAAACCTAAAAGATAAATTCGGACTAAATGTAATAGTTGCAATAAACAAATTTGACCAAGATACGTCAAATGAAATAAACACATTAAAAGAAATACTAGAAGAAAAAAATGTTAATTTAAGCCTAGTAGAAAGCTGGGGAAAAGGCTCTAAAGGAGCAACAGATTTAGCTCAAAAAGTAGCGCTATTATGTGATAAAGAAAATAAAGAATTTAAAAACACATATTCAATACAAGACAGTATAAAAGAAAAAATAAAAAAAGTAGCCTGTACAATTTATGGAGCAGAAGGAGTAGAATACACAAAACAAGCAGAAGAACAAATAGAAGAAATAAACAAATTAGGCTATGAAAACTTACCAATATGTATAGCAAAAACACAATATTCTTTCTCAGATGACGCAAAAAACTTAGAATGTAATTCACCATTTAATATACATGTAAAAGAAGTAAAACTAAAAGCAGGAGCAGAATTTATAGTAATACTAACAGGAAAGGTGATGACAATGCCAGGCCTTCCAAAAATTCCAGCAGCAGAACAAATAGATATAGATGAAGAAGGAAATATTGTAGGAATATTTTAAATAAAAAATAGAGTAGAAAATAAATCGTTAAGACTTAGTAAACGGGAAGTTGTTACTAAGGCAAAAGTTTAACTTGCGTATCTATTTTCGCATTCCGCTATGAAAAATAAAAGAAGAAAAATCTTCTTTCATTTTCACGTGGAATGAAAATGAAAGGAGATTTTTTAATGAACATAGAAGAATATTTTAATAATTTTTATAAAGAAGCAAAAAATCCAACATTAAAGGCAATGGAATATTTTATGGAAGAATTAGGACATCCAGAAAAGAAGTTAAAAATTATTCATATAGCAGGTACAAATGGAAAAGGGAGTACCACAGAAATGTTAGCTAATATTTTAACTAAAAACGGATATAAAGTAGGAAAATATATTTCACCACACTTAATAAAATACAATGAAAGAATTAGCGTAAATGGGCAAGATATAACAGACAAAGAAATGGAAAATATAATAGAAAAGCTAGAAGATAAAATAGAAAAATATAATAAAATGAGTAGCACAAAAGTAACTTTATTTGAATTATTAACAACTATGGCACTATACTATTTTAAAGAAAAAGATTGTGACTTTGTAGTTCTAGAAACAGGCTTAGGTGGTTTATACGATTGTACAAACATAGTATGGCCATTAGTATCTATAATTACTTCAATTAGCTATGACCATATGGCAATTTTAGGGCAAACATTAAGAGAAATAGCAATACAAAAAGCAGGAATTATAAAGGAAAACTCTAATACTGTCATAGTAGAGCAAAAACCATCTATTCAAAGAATAATAGAAGAAACATGCTTAAACAAAAATAATGAATTAAGTGTTATAAAAAAAGCCGATATACAAAATAAAAAATATGAAAATGAATTTTTAGTATTTGACTATAAGCAAAATAAAAATATAAAACTAAACCTAAAAGGGGACAAGCAATTTGAAAATGCTAGTATATGCTTAGAGGCAATTAATATACTAAAACAAAAAGGGTTTAATATATCAGAAAAAGCAATAAAAGAAGGTTTGCAGTCAGTAATACATAAAGCAAGGTTTGAAATAATAAACAAAAATCCCCTAATAATATATGATGGTGGGCATAATGAAGAAGCAATTTTAAACTTCATAAATACAGTAAATACATATTATAAACAAAAAGAAAAGATATATATTATATCTATATTAAAAAGCAAAGATTACAAAACAGTGTTAAACTACTTATTAAAAGATGAAGGCTCTACATTTATATTTACAAGTGGAAATAACAAAGAAAGATATGTATCAAGTGAAGAATTATATAAAACAGCTAAAAATACAACAAAAAACAATAAACTATACAAAATGAATTTACAAGAAGCAATTTTATATGCAAAAAAGCAAGAAAATAAAGTTAGTTTTGCAATTGGAAGTTTTTATATTTATGAGGATGTGAAAAATATATTAGAAATACAATAAAAAGCAGTAATTATATTGCAATTGTCATAAAAATATTATATAATAACCAAATTGGACTTTAGATGTTAGGTGTACAGGAAAAGGCGGATGGAAACAGAAACACAAGCCTTGTTATGGAATATTAACATTGGAAGATGGAGATATCGTCAAAAGAGCTTATGATGGCGATTTTGATTATGGATGCATATGCCCAGAGTGTGGCTGTTTTACAGTAATTCCTAAAGAAGACATACCAAAAGCGGTACTGGAATATGCCCTTCAAGTTGCAGAAAAAGGTTCTGATAATTATATGAATCTTACAGAAGAAGAGAAAAAAATGAGAGAAATACTCTAATGGCGAAAAATAACCAATATTAATGATAAGTTAATATTGGTTATTTTTTACTTAAAAATCCTTACAAAAAACTTACAAACAATCAATTGTAATAAACATAAAAAAATGCTAAAATAGAAAACAAGAATAAGACTTTCTAAGCTCATTCTTTGCTAAGAAAATCTAATTCTTCCATAATTATATTCTTAGGAAACTCACCGTTATGGCAGATGACTTTCCTAAGAATATAAAAAAGAGGGGAGCACTAGAAAATGTCAAAAATATTAATAGTTGAAGATGAAAAAAATATATCAAAATTAATACAAGATACTTTAAGCTTAGCAAACTATCAATTTGATTGTAGTTTTGATGGAGAAGATGCACTCAAAAAGCTAAACGAAAACACATATGATTTAATTTTGCTAGATATAATGCTACCAAAATTAGATGGCTTTCAAATAGTAGAGCAAATGGAAAATAAAGATGTTCCAATTATATTCTTATCTGCGAAAAATGATGTAAGTACAATTGTAAAAGGATTAAAAAATGGAGGAAAAGATTATATAACAAAACCATTTGAGCCATTAGAGCTTTTAGCAAGAATTGAACTTCGAATGGAAAATAAAAAGGAAAAAGAATATAATTTTAGAAATATAAAAATAAATGAAAATGCAAGAACTATATACAAAAATGAAGAAATAGTATATTTAGCACCAAAAGAATATGAACTATTTATATTACTTGTCAAAAATCAAAACAGAGTATTAACAAGAGATGAAATATTAAATAAAGTATGGGATATAAATGCACAAATAGAAACAAGAACAGTAGATTATCACATACAACAATTACGAAAAAAATTAGATTTAAAAGAAAATATAGTAACTGTAAACAAAATAGGATATATATTAAAAGAATAATAATTAAATAGGAGTAGATATAAAAATGGGATTTGGCCAAAAAATATTTCTAATGTCTTTTACACTCATTATAATAGCAATAAATTTGATAGGTATAAACATGATAAACTACACATATCAGTCTAACGTAGAAAAAGAAATAGACAAAAATATGATTCAAATTAACAACATAATAAATGAATTACAATATGGAATTAATAATATTTCTATGCTAGGAAATACTTATTTGAAAAATAATGTAAATATAGAAATATATGATGAAGGTAGAAGGATATATACAAATTTTAAAGAAGACTATTCAAAAATATTAGAACAAAAATTATTTATAGAAGAAGATAAAATGACAAGTGACGAACTACATGATAGATATAGCGAATATAACCAGCAAGAAAAATATGAAACAGATGAAAATATAACTACATATGTAGAAGGCAATAAATTATTTATGAAAATGAGAAAATATACAAATGTAGTAGTAATAATGTCAGATATTTCAAAAATAAATAATATGAAAAAAGAGCAAATAGACTATTTTATAAGACTTAGCTTAGTATGTTCACTTACTATTGCATTCTTATTATCAATAAGTGTAAGTTTCATAACAAGAAAAATAAAGATATTAAATAAAACAGTAAAAGAGGTTGCAAAAGGAAATTATACAGCAAAAGTAAAAAAATTAGGAAATGATGAAATAGGAAATGTAGGTAAAAGTTTTAATAAAATGACTGCTGCACTTCAAAAAAATATTTCAGAAATACAAAAAGTTTCAGAAAATAGAAAAAGATTTATAGGAAATTTAACACACGAAATAAGAACACCCTTAACTTCAATAGTAGGATATTCAAGCTTAATAAAAAACGGAAAGGTTGCAGACAAACAAATACTTTTAGAATATAATAATAGAATATACGATGAAGGAAAATATATAGAAGAAATCTCTCAAAAATTAATGGACTTAATGCTTTTAGAAAATGGAAGTATTAAAAAAGAAAAAATAAATTTGTCAGAAAAATTAAATAGAATAATTGAAGAAATGCAAGTTACATTTCCATATGTAGTATTCCAAAAGCAAATTGAAAAAGAAGTATATGTCAATTTTGACAAAACACTATTAAAAACTTTAATAATTAATTTAACAAAAAATGCAATAAATGCTTATGAAAATAACCCAATTGTAAGAATAGAATTAGATAGCAAGAAAGTTATAAAAGTGATAGATTATGGAAAAGGAATAAAAGAAGAAGAACTAGAAAAAATAAAAGAGCCATTCTACACTTTAAGTAAAGACAGAAACAGGAAATTTTCAGGAATGGGCTTAGGACTTCCACTATGTATACAAATAGTACAAATGCAAGAAGGAATACTAGAAATACAAAGCGAAGAAAACAAGGGCACAAAAATTATAATAAAATTAGGAGAGAAAAATGAAATTTAAATCAATTTTAAAATTTATGCTAATAGGTAGTAGTATTATATGTTTATATATAAGTTTTATTTTGAATATAGAACATTTTACAATATCGTATAATAATAAAAAGCAAGAGCACAAAAATACATATTATAAAAGTGAGAATACTTCTGATATATTATCAAAAATAGGATATGCAATAGATGACTATTTTAGTGAACCAACACAAAATAACATAGATATAATAATAAATAGTAAAATTATAAGAAATATAATAAAAAAGTATAGTTATATAGAAGAAAATGAAATTGATAAATACATAAGTAAAATGCAAAAAAATGGAAAAATAAAATTGTTATATGATAGAATGCTGTATATAGTAGAAGATGAATACCAATTAATATTCACATTAGATGTAAACAATATTGAATATAGGGCTTTAGATATAGGTAATATTAATATAGCTGGAGATGAAGAAAAAAGTACAAATGAAAATAAAAGTAAAATGTATGAAAATGTAAGAATTCAGCTACAAGAATTAGGAATAATAGAAAAATTTGGTTTTGAGCCAGAAACATTATATGTGCAATATTTTTCCTCAAAACAGGAACTTCAAAATCAAAACTTAGATAAAGGAGTATATGTAATAGAAGATAACAAAAATCATATAAAAGTAGAAATAGAAGTACCAAGCTATAAAATTAAGAATTTGCAAGTTGGATTTGAAGACTATTTGACAACAGACTAAAATATATATCAAAGTGAAGTTTTCATATTTTAAGGTTAAATAAAATAAAAAAGAAGACATCTTTTATATTGAAGTAAACATTTTGGGGCTCACTTCAATATAAGGTGTCTTCTTCCATATATGCATAAAACCTTACAATTTACTTACAACAAGATTACAGAAAAACGATTGAAAAAATATCTATAAAATAATATCCTCTAATATAGAAGTAGGAAGATAAATGTAAGAAAAAGTTAAGATTTAGTTAAGTACTTCTTAAAACCTTCTTTTCATTTATTATATACAATCATACTAGGAGGATAAATGTAATGAAAAAATATGAAGAATTTATAAAAAAAGAAGATTTGTGTGATTTTCAACAATCAGAAGAGTGGGCAAAAGTAAAAGAATTTTGGAAAAATGAAATAGTTATAGTTGAAGATGAAAATAAAAATATAATAGCAAGTATGAGTATATTAATTAGAAAATTACCTATATTTGGGAATATAATGTATGTGCCAAGAGGACCAATAGGAGAAATATATAATGAAGAAACTTTAAGAAAACTAACAACAAAAATGAAAGAAGTAGCAAAAAAATACAAAGCATTTGTAATTATAATAGAGCCAAATGTAAAAAAAGAGAATAAAGAATTTGCTAGTTTAGTAAAAAAACTAGGTTATAAAATAAATAGTAAAGCCATAAAATTTGAGCAAGAAATACAAGCAAGGCATAATTTTAGGCTAAATTTAGAAAATAAAACAGAAGATGAAATATTCAAAAATTTTGCTTCAAAAACTAGGTATAATGTAAGGTTGGCTACAAAAAAAGGCGTAATTGTAGAAGAAAAAAATGAAGCAGGAATAGATGAATTTTATAAACTAATGAAAGAAACAGGGCAAAGGGACAATTTTAGGACAAGACCAAAAGAATATTTTAAAAAAATATTAAAAGAATTTCCATATCAAACTAAAATATATATAGCCTACTATGAAAATAATCCAATATCAGCAATAATGCCAATAATATATGGAAACAAAATGTGGTACCTATATGGAGCAAGCTCAAATAAACATAGAAACTTAATGTCAACATACTTACTTCAATGGGAAATGGTAAAGCTAGCAATAAAAAATAATTGCAAAGTATATGATTTTAGAGGAGTTTCAATGGAGAAGCGGAGAAGAAGACGGACTATATAGATTTAAAAAAGGTTTTGGAGGAGAGTTTGTAGAACTAATAGGAGAAATATACATTCCATTTAAACCAATAAAATATTTCTTTTATAAAATTGCTAAAAAGGTATTTTGTAATTTGAGATATGCATTTTATAAAATTAAAAGCAAAAATAATCATATTAAAGCGAATTACCGAATATAAATATAAAAGAGGCACTTTGTGAAAAATATGTGAATTTTAAAACAATAGTATTGACATTAAAAGTAAAAAGGTATAAATTATTAGCAGTCTCAAATAAAGACTGCTAATTTTAATATTAGTAAATAAAATATATTAAGGAGGTAATGTAAAAATGTTAAAACCATTAGCAGACAGAGTAGTAATTAAAATGATAGAAAATGAGGAGACTACAAAAAGTGGAATAATACTAGCAGGAAGCAGTAAAGAAAAGCCACAATTTGCAGAAGTACTAGAAGTAGGACCAGGAACTGAAAAAGTAAAAATGGAAGTTAAAAAAGGAGATAAGGTAGTAGTAAGCAAATATGCAGGTACAGAAGTTAAATACGAAGAACAAGACTTAATTATAGTCAGCCAAAACGATATATTAGCAGTAGTACAATAATATAAATGTAGGGGTTGGACCCATAGGCGACCCGCACTTTGAAGGAATGACTTGAACGAAAAATGAAAAATGAAAAATAAATAATGAAGAGTACAAAACTCTTCGAGTTTTGAAGGAGGACGAAAATCATGTCAAAAGAAATAAAATTTGGCGAGGATGCTAGAAAAAGTTTATTAAATGGAGTCAATAAATTAGCAGATACAGTAAAGGTTACATTAGGACCAAAAGGAAGAAATGTAGTTCTAGATAAACAATTTGGTTCACCACTAATTACAAATGATGGTGTAACAATAGCAAAAGAAATTGAGCTTTCAGACCCATTTGAAAATATGGGAGCTAGGCTTGTAAAACAAGTTTCAACAAAAACAAATGATGTAGCAGGAGATGGAACAACAACAGCTACAGTTTTAGCACAAAGTATGATAAAAGAAGGTGTAAAAAATGTAGCAGCAGGTGGCGACCCAATGGCTATAAAAAGAGGTATAGATAAAGCAGTAGAACTATCAGTAAATGCACTAAGAAATATAAGCGTACCAGTTAATGGAAAAGAAGACATAGCAAGAGTTGCAAGTATATCTGCAAATAATGAGGAAGTAGGCAAACTAATTTCAGAAGCTATGGAAAAAGTTTCAAAAGATGGAGTAATAACAATAGAAGAATCAAAAACTTCAAATACAGAATTAAGTGTTGTAGAAGGTATGCAATTTGACAAAGGTTATGTTTCACCATATATGGTAACAGATACAGAAAAAATGGAAGCTATAATGGATAATCCATATATATTAATAACAGACAAAAAAATAAGCAATATACAAGAAATTTTACCACTACTAGAAACATTAATGCAAAGCTCAGGAAAATTAGTAATAATATGTGATGATGTAGAACAAGAAGCATTATCAACAATTATATTAAATAAATTAAGAGGTGTATTAAATGTAGTAGCAGTAAAAGCACCAGGTTATGGAGATAAAAGAAAAGAAATGCTACAAGATATTGCAATATTAACAGGTGGAGAAGTTATAACATCTGATTTAGGTCTAGAATTAAAAGATACATCCATAGAACAACTAGGAAGAGCAAAACAAGTTAAAGTAGAAAAAGAAAACACAATAATAGTAGACGGAATGGGAGAAAAAGGAGCCATAGCAGAAAGAGTAGCAAACTTAAAAGCTCAAATAGCAGAAGAAAAAAGTGAATTTACAAAAGAAAATTTACAAGAGCGCTTAGCTAAAATAGCAGGAGGAGTAGCAGTAATAGGAGTAGGTGCAGCAACAGAAGTAGAAATGAAAGACAAAAAGCTAAGAATAGAAGATGCCCTATCTGCAACAAGAGCTGCTGTAGAAGAAGGAATAGTAGCAGGAGGGGGAACAGCTTTCTTAAATATAATAGAAGAAGTAGAAAAAGGAATACAAAACTTAGAAGCTGACGAAAAATTAGGAGCAAATATAGTATTAAAAGCACTACAAGAACCAGCAAAACAAATAGCAATAAATGCAGGTTTAGAACCAGCAGTTATAGTAGAGAAAGTAAAAAATAGTGAAAAAGGAATAGGCTTCAATGCTGCAAATAACACATATGTAGATATGAAAAAAGTAGGAATAGTAGACCCAACAAAAGTATCAAGAAGTGCCCTACAAAACGCAGCGTCAATAGCATCAATGGTACTTACAACAGAAAGTATAGTAACAGAAAAGAAAGAAGAAAAATGTTCATGTGGTAGCCATAATGATATGGAAGCTGGTGCAATGGATGGAATGTACTAGGCAAATTTCTCTATTATATGGAGAAATTTAGTAAATAGTTAATAGTAAATAATTATAAATATAAGGGCACAAGGTTTTGTGCCCTTATGCTAAATGAATAGTAAAAAGTGAAGAATACAAATTTTTAGAATTTGATGTAATAGTAGGAGCTTTTTAGCCTACTATTTTTAAATTCAAGTTAAGAAATTTATGCAAATATGATAAGCTTTAAAATAAATACTTTTACTATACTTTTTTTGAAAATAATGTTATAATTATAGCAATAAAATTTGTAAAGGAGAGCTATATTGGATAAATATGATAAAGCTTATGAAGAATATAGAAATAAATTTGGGGATAATGATTTAACGAAATATTTGTCGACTTGGGATTATGATGATGAAGATTTTGAGAAATTAGCACAAGAACTAAATAACTGTATAAATAAAAATAAGACTTATAAACAACTATATGTTCCATTTTGGAAGAAGATATTTAATGGGACATTTTTAAGAATATATTATCATTTTATAGATGAATAACAAATTACAATAAGTTTTGAATTTATTCTACAAGATGAACATAAATAATTTAAGAGATAGTATAATGTTGTAATAACAAAAAATTACAAATTATAGAGCAGATAATTGTGGAGGTGGTAAAAATAAATTATTGGTGGCTTTGGTTTATTATAATTTTTTGTTGTATAATAATACCAAGAAGTAATAAATTATATTTAGAAATAATGAAGAGAAAAAAGAAAGGTAGGAAAAGAAAAATGCCACAAGAAATGATAAAAGAATTTATGAATAAAGTTTGTACCATTAGTTTGTTTAATGAATCTTTTGGAGTAACAGGTAAAATAGTTATGATAGAAGATAACTGGATAAAAGTTGAAGAAAAAAATGGAAACAGAATGATTAATGGAGATATGATTCGAGATATAAAATTAATGCCAGAAAAATATCAAAAGTAATTGCAAAATTACAAGTTATATAGATTTGTTGTAGTAAATCAAGATTACTTTTATGTGACAAACGAAAAAACTCTGAAGTTAGTTAATACAAATACAGAAGAAATAAAAGAATTTGAAGGAAACCATATAGAAATGGTTGCTGACGGCGAATTTTACAAAATATCTCAAAAAAGTGGAGTAGCTTATTACGATAAGAACTTTAACTTTATGGAAAACTATAAAAGGGTGTGTACAAAAGATAAACAGGGAAGAATTCCTATAATACTCAAAAATGGTGAGATGTTTATTTATCACTGTAATTAAATAAAACCATAAAAGACCCAGATACTTATAATAGTATCTGGGTTTTTGCATTAATGTATTAATTTAAAAAAATAGCTTATTTTGCTTCATATATAGATTTCAAAACATCCATATATATAGTTAATTCTCCTTCTTCATCACAAAAGTTACTGCCTTCAACAGAGCCTTTTGCGATAACTTTTCCCTTGTACAATACATTTGCTGCGGTTTCTCCAAGAAGTCCTGGAACTGGTTTGATTAGATATTCATCGTTAGCAAACTCTAATTCATAGGGTGAGGATAATATAATACCAAACTGACTTAATATGGTTTTAAGTTTTTCCCATGGTTCTATATCAAATGCATATGGGTGATAGTAGTTAGTATCAGAGATATCTATTACTATTATTGTTTGAATCTTTCTACTAAATGATAGTTTTGCCATATTAATCCTCCTTTTGATTATATTAGTCATACATAATTTTAGGCGGTATTTGATTATTTTTTTTACAACATTCAACGATAGCGTTTGCAATATCGTAAAAATTGATACCATAATCTTTTACCTTTTCTACTATAGTATAAATAATTCTTTTCATATATTTACCATCACAATCAAAACGTGGTTCATATATTGGTTCTACAACTTTTGTATTGCCATTAACTTCAAAAAACAGTTGATAAAATCCTTCCTGCGGTAAGTAATGTGCCCGTAGTGTGTCGCTAGGTTTTGGGTAGTTTCTTACTTCATTAGCCATTATGTGAATACCTCCTATTATTGAAATAAATACTGTAAATTATGTTTACTATTATAACACCTAAGAGGTATAAAAGCAATAAAAAATTAAGAAAAAATGCTAACAAAAATTTTTTACATATTTTTGTTAGCATTTTTTTAATATAGTTTCACTATTGCATGAAGTTTAGTTTCATCTTCGCTTTTAATAGTAACAGTATGTTCTCTATCAATATTAGAATAGAAACATTTAACATTTTCACCTAACAAGCTACCAGTTTTATACATAATTTCTATGTTATCAAAAGAAGTATTCTCATAAATATGTTTTGGTAAAGCCTCGTAAGCTAAATCTAAATAGCATATATTATGCATATGATTATTAATATCAATATCTCTTCTTTGTATAGTATATTCAAAAGTAAGACAGCTATTTTCAGGTTCTTTTAATTTATCAAAATTATAATTATCAAAAGTGCATTTATTCTCTGTTTCATATTTTTCTACTAACTCATCAGTAAAACGCATTAGTCCTTTTTCTAAGTGAATTAAAGTCCACTTAGAAGTAGCGATAGTGCATAGTTCTCCGTTTAGCATTATATATTTCATAATCACGATAGCAACAAGCACGAACAGCTCCTCGTGACCAAGTTTTTACATGAATAGAATCCCCATATTTAATTCTTTTTAAAACTTTAATTTTCCAATGAAGTAATACCCAACTTAATTTTGTATTCTCAATATCTTTTAAGCCATACCCAGCAATATCAGAATGGTAACCACCAATATCCTCAAAAAAGCCAAGCATAGCTCTATTAGTTAATTCAGTTTTATTATCAATATCACGTATACTAAAATCAAAATCATGTTCAATAATTGCCATTTATTTTATTTCCTCCTTATTACAAACTTTTTATATTATAGCATAAATTAGAAAAAAATGTATTATTTTTTTTAAAATTGTGTTATAATATAAAAAATCCTCATGCGAGGATTTTTTAGAAAACATTCAACTAAGTGATTCAAAACCACCCAATACAACCAAGAGAGCTATAAAAGGGTGCTCCATAATCACAAGTGCGATAGCAACTGCTGCTATTGCGAGATAACCTAAACCTTTGTTGATATTTTTCATAGTCATGGTCTCCTTTATAATTTGTGGTAGAACTATAAAATCTAGCTCTAATTAATAAATAACGATAAATACTATACAACAGTACACATAAGATGTCAAGCTTATATTGAAAGATATATTAATATAATTTTGTAGATAATTAAAAAAATGTAGTAAAAAGAAGGAAAAATTATGTTAGAACAATTGAAAAAATGTGAAATATGCCCATATAAATGTAAAGTTAATAGATTAGAGAAAATCGGTAATTGTAAGGCAACTGATAAGTTGGAAATATCACTTGTAAGTTTACATAGCTTTGAGGAACCTTGTATGAGTGGAAAAAACGGCTCTGGAACTATATTTTTTACACATTGCAATTTACATTGTATGTTTTGCCAAAATTATGAAATAAGTCAGCAAGGAAAAGGAAATGAAATAACAATAGAAGAATTAGCCCAAATTTTTATAGCCCAGCAAGAAAGAGGGGCTCATAATATAAATTTAGTAACGCCAACAATGTATGCATACCACATAATAGAAGCTATAAAAATAGCAAAAGAAAAAGGTCTTAGTATACCTATAATATATAATTCAAATGGTTATGAAAAAATAGAAACTATAAAAGCTCTAAAAGGATATATAGATATATACTTACCAGACTTAAAATATTACTCAAATGAAATAGCAATAAAATATTCAAAAGCACCATACTATTTTGAAATAGCAACTAAGGCAATTTTAGAAATGATAAAGCAAGTAGGTAGCCCACAATTTGACGAAGAGGGAATGATAAAAAAAGGTGTTATGATAAGGCATTTAGTATTACCAAATTACATACAAAATACAAAAAACATTCTAAAATGGCTTAAAGAGAATATACCAGAAGAAGTATATATAAATGTAATGGCACAATATTTTCCAACATATAAAGCAAAAGAAGATGAATTAATAAATAGAAAATTAACAAAAAAGGAATATAAGCAAGTAGAAGAATATTTTTATTTACTAGATTTTAAAAATGGCTATATGCAAGAATTAGGAGAACACGAAGAAGAATATGTTCCTAAGTGGGATAATTAGACTAAAAATTTTGTAAAATATTGTCAAAAATTTCTTAATAAAATTTAATAAATATTATTGACATAAAATACTATGCAATATAGAATACTAATTAATAAAGATAATAAGGAGGTAAAAAGATGGAGTTTACTGAGGAAGAAATGAGAGAAATTGATAGAAAACTTGCAATGGCTGATGAAGATATGAAAAATGGGAGATTTTATACAAATGAAGAATCTAAAAAAATTATTAATGATTGGATAAGGAGATTAGATTATATATACGATAATCAAACAAAAAACAGCAGTCTATGATATATTAAGTATATATTATTATATAAAATTCAAATTATTAAATCCCATTGCTTCAGAAAATTTTTTAAGGGGAATAACTGCTAAAATTGATAGTTTAGAGTTATTCCCATACATAGGTTCAATTTATAGAAATTCACAAAATAGATTTATAATCTATAAAAATTTTTTAATCTTTTATGAATTCCAAGAAAAAGAAAAATTATTAATAATAAAAAGTATTATGAATATGAGAAAAAATATGTAAATGCATAATATCGAAACTTTATAAAAATACCATAGACTTTATATAAAAATTACATAAAACTATTGCAAAAATTATGTTATAGTGATATACTCCTTTTACATAATTTTATAGTAACTTTTAACAATATAATTATTGAAAAGGAGAAAAATGCGTATGAAAACAAGAGTATTAGCATCAACAAAGTTAGATTATGAACTTCCAATTGAAGAGGCAATTAAGTTATCAGCTTATGAGGCAGGCATATGCTATATGCCAGATACAGTAGATGACATTTTAGCAGAACCTGAGGAAAAGACAATAAGGCGGGCAAATGGTAATATGAGCTCAAATCATCATAGTGTGTTTGGACATCCACAATACAATTTTGTATTTGAAGGAATTCCCAAAATTATAGCTATGATACTTAACAATGAGAAAGTTTATGATACTTCAGAAAAATCAGCGAGATTTACAAAAATGAATCCATCTGAAGAAGAAAGAGTACTTTATGAAAAATGGATTGAAATATACAAAGAAAGAATTCATGAAGTATATCCGAGTATTGAAGAAAAACAGGCACAGAAGTTGGCACAAGAAAATGCACGCTATTTAATTAGTGTGTTTACACCTGCAACTGTAATGGGGCATACAATTAGCCTTGAACAATTTAGCTATATTCTTCACTTTATGCAAGATTTAGTAGATAATGGTGATGAAACAAAGTTTAATGAACTTTTGAAACCATATCTTAAAGAGTTTATAGAACTACACTCAAAATATAAAGTTTCAGGAATTAATCCAAAGTCTAAGAATAGGAAGTTATGCTTGTTTTCTGATGAAGTTAAAAAGGATGAGTGGGGATGGAATTATTGCTATAGTTATTGGGCGTCCTTTGCACAAGTAGCACAGGCGCAGAGACATAGAACATTAAGCTATGAAATTTTTGAAGCTTCTATAAACTATCGTGAACCATTGTATTTTGTGCCTCCAATTATTAGAAATACCGAATTAGAGGCAGAATGGCTTGAAGATATTAAATCTCTTTCAGAATATTTTCCACAAGGAACTATGGTATATGTAAATGAAAGAGGAACAGTAGAAAACTTTATACTTAAATGTAAGGAACGTTTATGCGGATGTGCACAGCTTGAAATAGCTATGCAGACAAAAGAAACATTAAATCAATATTTAAAAAATACAAAAGAAACAAATTGGAAAGTATATGAATACTTAATGCAATATGCAACTGGTGCAAGATGCACTTTCTATGATTATAGCTGTGCAAAACCTTGCATATGGGGTGCAAAAAATGCATTAGATAGATTAGTGTAAAATCACCAAAAAGAGACCTTTTAGGTCTCTTTTTGGTGATACAAAGAAATCATAGAAATTACTTTACAATTAAAAATGCTTATGATATTATTTTCATAAATAAGAAATAATGGAGGTAATAATATGACTGAAGCAGATAAACACTTTATTGAAACATGTAAAAGAATAATTAAAGAAGGATATTCTTCAGAAGGAACAGGAGTTAGAACAAGGTGGGAAGATGGAGAAGAAGCAAATTATATTTCACTAGTAGGAGTAACAAATGTATATGATGTAGGAAAAGAATTTCCTATGATTACACTTCGTAACAATACTCAAACAGTAAAAAGAGCAATAGATGAACTACTATGGATTTGGCAGAAAAAATCAAATAATGTAAATGATTTAAACTCACATATTTGGGACCAATGGGCAGACGAAGATGGAAGTATAGGAAAAGCCTATGGATACCAAATGGCTAAAAAATATAAATTTAAAACAAAACAAGGTGTTCAAGAAATGGATCAAGTAGATTATTGCCTATATTTATTAAAAAATGATCCAGCAAGTCGTCGTATTATGACAAATATATTTAATCATGAAGAATTAAAAGATATGAATTTAGAGCCATGTGCATATGGTACACAATGGTTAGTAAAAGGTGGAAAACTACACCTTATATTAAATCAACGTTCACAAGATATGCTTGCAGCAAATGGATGGAACACAATGCAATATGCAGCACTTTTATGCATGTTTGCACAAGTTGCAGGGTTAGAAGTAGGTACACTAACACATAATATAGGAGATTGCCATATATATGACAGGCACATACCACTAATTGAAAAATTAATTGCAGCAGAGCCAATGGATGTAAGCCCAAAACTTATCATAAATAACCCAACAACAAACTTCTATGACTTTAAAGTAGAAGATTTTGAAATACAAGGTTATGATTATAATAAAGACATGAAATTAGGAAAAATACCAGTAGCAATTTAATAGACTTTTATAGAAAAGCCACTTACTTACTTTGTATATGTTTTATTAAATGTTTCAAGGCATAGTATTAAGTGTGGTAAAACTATTTTGTATTTGGAAGGAGAAAATAAAAATGTTAAGTATTATAGTTGCAGTAGCAAAAAATAATGTAATAGGAAAAGATAATAAATTAATTTGGCATTTGCCAGAAGACTTAAAAAGATTTAAACAATTAACAACAGGTCATACAATAATTATGGGAAGAAAAACTTTTGAGTCTTTAGGTAGAGTACTTCCAAATAGAAAACATATAGTCCTATGTAACGATGCAAACCTTAATATTGAAGATGAAAACGTAGAAGTAATAGATAATATACAATTATTAGATAATTATATTAATTCAGAAGAGGAAAATTTCATAATTGGAGGAGCTACAATATATAAATTACTTATGCCATATGCAAATAAAATGTATATAACAAAAATAAATGAAGAATTTGAAGGAGATGTATATTTCCCTCAAATAGATAGTAATGTTTGGCAAGAAGTAGAAAGACAAAAAGGAATAAAAGATGAAAAAAATCCATTTAATTATGAATATATAACATATATAAGAAAGTAGTTTTAAATAAAAAATTATTGGGTTGTTGTTTTTAACAACCCAATAATTTTAGATAAACTATCTTAAAGTGTTTTTTTAATTCTGTTAAAATTTAAAAAATTGAAAAAAATTAAAAAAATTTTAAAATAACTATTGACAAACAAAATAAAAAAGTTTATAATAAAAACTGTTCTGATAAAGAATAAAAAAATTAATGCAGGTGTCGTATAATGGCTATTACCTCAGCCTTCCAAGCTGATGACGAGGGTTCGATTCCCTCTACCTGCTCCAATACTGCGCACCCCTATGGAATAAGGAATTATTTTATAGGGATGCTTTTTTATTATTCGTTAAATTAGAGTCTTAAATTTTATAAATTCATATTATTTGATTAAAAAGTGTTATATAGGTCTATTAAGTACAATTTTATTAAAGATATATTGAAAATATAAAATATAAATAATTAATAAATGTACAGCAATATAAATAAAAGAATTATTAATCATTCGCTCTTTATTTTTAGCTGCAGTGTCAGCTACTAAACCCTAATATCTCCACTTCATACTAATATTATCTTGATCCTTAGAAATTTTAGGATCCAAATAAGGAGGTCTATATTCTCTTTTCCAAATAGGAGGAAGGAAATATTTATTTCCTTTAGATTTTACATAAGGGGCAAAAGGAACAGTAGTACTTAAACCAAAAGACTTCATATTTGTAATTAAAGAAATATACACAAAAAGTCCTAAACTTATACCTAAAAATCCAGCCATAAAACCTAGTAATATAAATAAAAATCTAAATAATCTTAAATGAAAACTAAAAGTATAATCTGGAATAGTAGAAGAGGCAATAGCAGTAATTGCAACTATAATAATAAGAGTAGGGCTAACAATACTTGCACTAACAGCAGCTTCTCCTATAACTAAAGCGCCAACAATACCAATGGTAGAGCCAATAGGAGAAGGAACTCTTAAAGAAGCTTCACGAATAAGCTCAAAAGATATTTCCATAAGAAGAATTTCCAAAATTATAGGAAATGGAACGTTTTCCCTTGCGGAGAGTATAGAAAACAGTAATTCAGTAGGAAATATTTCTTGATGAAAACTTGTTATAGCAACATAAACGCCAGGAAGTAATAAGGTAATTATTGCACCTAAAAGACGAATTCCCTTTAAGAAATTAGAATATGCAGGTTTTAAATTTATATCTTCTGGTGTAGATAAAAAATCTGTTAATGTAGCTGGAACAATTAAAGCAAAGGGAGTACCATTAACAATAATAATAACTCTACCTTGAAGCAAATGCCTAGAAGCAGTATCTGGTCTTTCAGTAGATAACACTTTAGGTAATCCTAAATCATTACTATCTACTATTAATTGCTCTAATTCACCAGCAGAAAGAATAGAATCAACTTGCAAATTATTAATTCTATATTCGACCTCTGAAACTAAGTCGGAATTAGCAATATCTTTTATATAACATATAGCACACTTAGTTTTTGTAATATTACCAACTTCTATGTTCTGAATAATTAAACCTTCATTATTTATAATTCTACGAAGAAGAGAAGTATTAGTTCTTATATTTTCAACAAAAGCTTCATGAGGACCTTTAATAACAATTTCATTTTTAGGTGATTCTACACTTCTTTGCTTAAAACCTTTTACTTCTATATTAAAAGCTACATTTAAAGTATCAATAAATAAAGCACAATTTCCAGAATTTATCCCACTTATAATTTCATCAAAAGTAGAACTCTCGCTCAAACTATTTTGAGGAATTAAACAGCTAGAAATATAGTCAAGAATATTAAATTTCTTAACTTTTCTAACAGTAATGTTATTAGTTTTAGCTTCAGATATAATTCTATCTTCATTACCTTCATAAGTATTTGCATCATTTCTTAACATTAAAGGTTTAAGAACATAATTATTAACTAAATCAGTATCTACCATTCCATCAATAAATAATAAAAATGCATTATATTGTCTATTACGTGCAGAAAGAGAAAATTCTCTAATAACAATATCACTATTAATTAAAGAATTATATCTAGTTTTAATATATTCTAAATTAAGTTCTATACTAGGAAAAATACTTTTAGGTTCCATAGTTTTATCTTGGTCATTAGTAGAAATCTTATTTTCATTATAATTTTCAGGTAAACTAAAATCGTATTGTTCTCTATTTTCAATAGTAAAAAATTTATTAAAAACTTTTTTAAAATCCATATATTTCAATCCTTTTAACGTATAATATATTTATATGCTTTCCAAAAGCTGATAAAATATGCAAAAATACTACATAGAATTTACCAAAATCCAACTTCTAATCTCTAACATCTAATATTGACATTTATATAAAATAGGATATAATAATTTTAACTACATACAATATAATTGAAAGGAAAAATGCATATGAAAATAATATATAAAAACATGGAAATTGAAATAAATGAAAATGATAGAGTAATAGATGTTTTTAAAGAAAAAATAGAAGAAAACAATAATATAATTGCATGTATGGTTAATAATGAAGTAAAGAACTTGAATTATAAATTACAAAATAATGATAAAATAGAATTATTAAGTACAACTGATAGAGACGGAGCCAGAATTTATACAAGAGGACTTTTATTCATAATGTCTATGGCCTTCAAAGAGTTATATCCAGAAATATTACTTACAGTAAATTATCAATTAAAAAGTAGTATGATATGTGAACTAAAAAATATAGAACCTACTAAAGAAATGATAGAAAATGTACGTAAGAAAATGCAAGAAATTATAGATGCAGATTTGAAAATAGAAAAAAGAGAATTACCAAGAGAAAAAGCAATAGAATTTTTGAAAAAAGAAAATACAACTATAGGAAAAGCACAGTTAGAAGATAAAGAAAAAAATGAAATGTCTTTATATTTTTGTAATGAATATTATAATTACTTCTTCGGAGTTATGCCAATTTCAACAGGTTTTATAAAATTATTTGACATTATGAAATATAATAATGGATTTTTAATAAGGTATCCAAGTAAAAAAGAACCAAATAAAATTATGCCATATGAAGAAACTAAAAAATTACTACGAACATTAGAAGAATATGATGATATATACAATGCTTTAGGAGTATGCAATTTAGACCAAATAAATAAAATAATAAGAGAAGGGAAAGCAAAAGAACTTATATTAATATCAGAAGCTCTTCACGAAAAGAAAATTTCACAAATAGCAGATGAAGTAGCAAAAAATAAAGAAAAAAGAATAATACTAATAGCAGGACCATCATCTTCTGGAAAAACAACATTTGCAAAAAGATTAGGAATTCAGCTTAGACTAAATGGAATAAAGCCAAAAACAATTTCAGTAGACAACTATTTTGTAGAAAGGGAAGAGACCCCACTAGATGAAAATGGAAAGCCAAATTTTGAAGCATTAGAAGCGGTAGACTTGAAATTATTAAATGATGATTTGGGCAAACTTCTAAATGGAGAAGAAATAAAAATGCCAACTTTTAACTTCAAAACAGGGCATAAAGAATACTTAGGAAATACAATGAAATTAGAAGAAGACGAAGTGCTAGTAATGGAAGGAATACACTGTTTAAATGATAACTTAACACCTGCAATTCCAAAAGAACAAAAATTCAAAATATATATAAGTGCATTAACAGTATTAAATATAGATTACTACAACAGAATATCAACAACTGATACAAGAATAATAAGAAGAACAGTAAGAGATAACCAATTTAGAGGCTATAACGCAAAAAGAACTTTAGGGGCATGGTCATCAGTAACAGCTGGAGAAGAAAAAAACATATTCCCATATCAAGAACAAGCAGACGTAATGTTCAACACCTCACTAATATACGAAATAAACGCCCTAAGAAACTATGCACTACCACTATTTGAACAAATAACACCAGAAGACGACGAATACTCAGAAGCAAAAAGACTATGCAAATTCTTAAAATACTTCGAACCAATAGATACCGAATATATACCTAAAAATTCACTTTTGCAAGAATTTCTAGGAAACAGTATATTTGAAGAGTAGCACGCTAGGGACGGTCCTTTTCGTTCCGAATTCGGAACGCTGGGGACACTCCTTTAATAAATAATTAGAATAGCAGAAAGGATAAAAAATGGCAGGTAAATTTACAGAAATAGATGAAGAATTTATATGTGAAAATTGCGGAAAAAGAGTAGAAAAACTAGGCTACTCATGCAGAAACCATTGCCCACACTGTTTGCACTCAAAACACGTAGATATAAACCCAGGAGATAGGGAAGAAGAGTGCCATGGGGTACTAGAACCAATTGGGCTAGAAATAGATAGCAAAAAAGGCTATGTAATAATATTCAAATGCAAAAAATGTGGAGCAATTAGAAAAAATAAAACAGCAAAAGATGATAATATGGATTTAATAATAAAATTAAGTGCAAAACATTAAAGAGAGAAAAGAGGGAAAGAATTGGGACGAGTCCCAATTCTTTAATTCTTTTCTAAATTTCTCTATTCAAATTTCCATTAGTATAGTCCTTACCCTCTAATCTATTACCCTCCAAAACAACATTAACAATATCATTTATTTCATCAATACTTTCGTCTATAACATCAATTCTATAAGAATTAACATTAAAGTCAGAGCCGTTTATTGAGGTTATTTTACTATTATAAATAGTAGTAACAGTTTGAATGCTATCAGGCATAATTCTAAAACTAAAGCCAAGTCTATCTTTTAAATAATATTTAACATCTTCTTTACACTTGCTACCACAAGTAGGGTAGCATTTGTTAGTACCGCCAAGCAAGCAGTAGTTAGAAGTCATTAGTGGAGTTCTTCCATAAACAATAAGTTCATTATTAGCTACCTTATGCTCACAAATAGAATTAATAGTAGAACTATTAAGCTCAGGCGAAATAGTAATTTTGCTTACACCTAAATTTTGAAGAATTTTATCAGTATAATTATTATAAACATTTAAAGTATAATTTGCAATATACTCAAACTTATCGCCATATTTTTCTTTCAAATTACTAATAAATACACATGAAGAAATGTTAGAAATAACAAATCCTTTAATGTTAAATTTATCAATAGAATTTGAAACAATATTATTTAAAAGGTTTTTATAATTAGCTTTTATAACTGTAGGCAAATAAATGTAAGCTTTAAAGTTTTCGCAAATAGAATGTAACTCTTTTTCAAGTTTCTTATTAGCAAAATATTTTAAAGGTATATACACATTATCAATATTTTTAAGCAAAGTATAATCAATATCTTTATTTATAACATTAAGAAGAAGAGAAATCTTCCTATTTTTTGCTCCTACCTTTTTATTATTAGAAGTCAAACTTAATTTTACATTTTTACCTTTTCTAAAAATTCTAGAATTAGCAATAGCTAAAATTTCATCTAAGCAGTTCCTTCTAAGTTCATTTAGAACACTAATAGAAGGAATAAATAAATTATCTTCTAAATCAACGTTAATAGTTTCAAAATTAAAAATAGTATTATTAGTTTTAGAAATTTGAGCCTTAATTCTTTCTTCATCAATAGGTCTAGAATTTGCTTTAACTGCTACAATATCTGACTTATGATGAACAGTTATATTATTAAAAATGTCATTGTCACTAGAAATAGTGCTAACAGTAAGCTCTATAGGCTCATTTTCTCTAATTTTCACAAAAGCTGATAGAAAAATTTTTCTATTTTCTGTGCTATATGAAAGTTTGCTATTTGCAGAAAGTTCTTTACTAGCAAGTTTATAAATTTTATCGCCAATACCAATATTACCCTTCATTCTACCAATTTCAACTAATTGCTTTTTATTAGCAGTAGTAACATTTTTGCCCTTAATCATAAGTTCAGAAACAGTATATTTAGTAGTTTCATTTTCAAAACCAATAGTATCACCTATAGAAATAGAATCAGTCAAATTAAAGAAAATATGACCTTTATTAGGTTTAAAATTAGAAACATTACCAATATAAATTCCCATATGATTAGGTTTTTTAGAATAAACCAAATCTTTATTAGCAGTATTAGCAAGATGCCCACCGAGAAAAACCACCACGGTTAAAAACTTGTATAAGTTCTTTTTTATCTATTTCATCAATAACATAAGGTTTATCAGATAAAGCCAAGTCAATATATTTTCTATAAATTCTAGTAACAGTAGCAACATACTCAGGAGATTTCATTCTACCTTCAATTTTAAAGCACATAACCCCACTATTTATCAAATCAGGAATAAACTCCAAACCACACAAATCCCTAGTACTAAGCAAATAACCATTCCCATTAGGGACGTTTCCAAATGGGGTATCTGTCACTTTTGGGGTATCTGCCACTTTTGAGACAAGTTTATATGGAAGCCTACATGGCTGAGCACATCTACCACGGTTTCCGTGACCTTCCGCCAACCATACTAGAAAATAGACATTGACCTGAATATGAAATACACAATGCACCATGTATAAATGTTTCTATTTCAACATTAGAATGTGCACAAATATATGTAATTTCTTCTAGCGAAAGCTCTCTTGAAAGTACAACACGTTTAAAGCCTAGATTCTCAGCTTCAAGAACACCTTCTAAATTATGTATGGTCATTTGTGTACTTGCATGTATTGGTAAATCTGGAAAGTTTTCTATTAAAGTTTTTGCTAAACCTAAGTCTTGAACAATAATTGCATCAATTCCAAATTCATAAGCTTTTTCTGCAAGTATAATAGCATCTTCAAATTCTTCATTTTTTATTAAAGTATTTAAGGTAAGGTGTGTGTTTACACCTCTTTGCTTAGCATAAGTAATAGCTTCTTTTAAGTTAGTTAAATCAAAATTAGTAGCTGAAGCCCTAGCATTAAAATTAGCAGCTCCAAAATATACACTATCTGCACCATTTTGTACAGCAGCTTTTAAACATTCAAAATCTCCAACAGGAGAAAGTAATTCAATTTTTTTCATATTTAATTAATTCCTTCATTTATTATATTATTTAAAGATAAGCCAGAGTGAGTGCTTTTCTAATGTTTACAAGTTCGCTTTGCTCACTTGCATAAGTTATCTCTAATTTGCTTTGCTCATAAAAGCTAACTTAATTGTAACACAAAAAACAGAAAATGCATACTATATTATATAATAATCATAGAGAAACTATGAAAATAAAAAAGGGAGGGCTAAAACATGCAAGATGAAATAAGAAATTGCGGATGTGGCTGCAATGATGGATGTGGATGCAATAATAATTGTGGATGTAATAATTGCGGATGTGGAAATAATGGATTTTTAGGAAATTTATTTGGAAGAAATGGCTGTGGTTGTGGAGATTCTGAAATATTATTCTTCATAATAGTATTCTTACTATTATTTACAAACTTTGGCTGTGGATGTGGCAGAGGTTGCTAAGATAATACAACAAGAAACTGGTTATTATTAAAAAAACCAGTTTCTTGTTGTTTCTTTATTACTAAAATATTACATTTTTGTAAGTTTAACCAAATTTATTGACTTGATTTTTCCTTAATGATATACTTCTATTGTAGAAAATTGTCAAAAAAATGACAAAATTTAAGGAGGAATTAAAGTGAAAAATAGATTAAAAATAATGAGCAATAAGACAATTGCAATTCTAACTATTCTAACTTTATTAATATATATAATAATAAATTTTTTAAATATAAATGTAACATATGCAAAGCATGTTAGTGAATCAAAACAACCTAGAGAAGAATATAACAGTAGTAAGATTGATAAATATCCAGGATATAAAGAATTAATAGAAAAAATAAAAATACAGCATCCAAATTGGAAAATTAAAATACACTATACTAATTTAGATTGGAAAACAGTATTACAAAATGAAACAACAGGAGCACATACTAGAAATTTAGTACCAAAAGAAAGTATAAGTTCATGGATTTGCCCAGAATGTGGCTCAAAGCCACAAGACTCTGGCTCATGGGTATGTGCATCAGAAGCAATAGTTGCATATTTTATGGATCCAAGAAACTGGATAAATGATGATTACATGTTTCAATTTGAAAATCTATCATTTAATGAATCAATACAAACTGTAGATGGAGTGCAAAAAATCACATCAAGAATTGGATACATGCAAGGAAATACAGTTACATATACTACAACAACTGGGGCAAAAGCAACAATAAATAAATCCTATGCACAAATAATTTATGAAGCAGCAAAAGAGGCTGGTATTAGCCCATATCATTTAGCTTCTAGAATAAAGCAAGAACAAGGCGTAGGCTCATCTCCAAGTGGAACAGCAACAGGTACATATACAGCAGAATACATAGGATATTATAATTTTTTAAATATAGGTGCAACTGGAGGAAATGGAAATCCAGATCTTACTGTTAGAAATGGATTAAAAAAGGCTAAAGACAGTGGATGGACAAGCCCAGAAAAATCTATAAAAGCAGGAGCAAAAGAATTAGCAAGTGGATATATAAATAATGGACAAGATACATTATATTTACAGAAATTTGATGTAGATGATAATGGAAGTTTATTTTATCATCAATATATGCAAAATTTACAAGCAGCAAAAAGTGAAAGTACAAATATGAGATCAACATATGCTGACCTTGGATTTATAGATAATACTATAGAGTTTTTGATACCAGTTTTTGAAAATATGCCTTCAGTACCATGTACAATGCCAGGAACAGAACATATAGTCACACAAAATGCTCAAATTAAAGCAGGGCATACAGGAATAAAAGTAAGAGAAAGTGCAAGTACATCTTCAAGAATACTAAGAGAAATAAATTCAGGAGAAAAATTTCTAAGAATAGAAATAGGAACACAAAATATTGATAAATATTATTGGGATAAAATAGTATTATCAGATGGAACAAAAGGTTATATAGCAAATGATTTTATAGAGCAAATAAATGATATAGTAACTTGTAATGAAACAGTTAAACTAACAGGCTCAGACGTACGTTTGAGAAATGGACCAGGAACATCAGGAACAGCAGTAAAAGAATATTTAAATAAAGGTCAGACATTAACAAGAATAGAAAAGAATAAATATAATTTGGATGGTTTGTATTGGGATAGAGTAATAACTTCAAGTGGATTACAAGGATATGTGGCATCAAATTATTTGGAAGTAGTATCTACTAATGATAGATTTAAAATAGAAGGAACAAATATAGTTTGTGAACCATATACAGCAGTAGAAAATATAAAGGCTCACCATTCTAATGCAGTTATAAAAAAAGCTAATGGAGAAGTAGTAACAACAGGTCAAATAGGAACAGGTTTTACAGTCACAATGGATAATAAAACATATACAGTTGTAAAATATGGTGATATTAATGGAGATGGAAAACTAAATTCAGGAGATTCACTAACTTTATCTAAACAAGTATTAGGTAAAATAAATCTAACAGATGCATATATATTAAAAGCAGCAGATATAAATAAAGACGGAAAACTAAATTCAGGAGATACATTAATATTAAGAAAACAAATATTAGGAACACAAAATATATCAATTTAAAAAAGAAGGGATAAATTAAGATGAAGATGAAAAATGTAAAAATACTAGTAAGTATATTAATGATATTTGTATATATACTAGGATTAGCTAGTTGGAGTAATGTTAATGCAGCAACGGTAGCATTAGATGTACCAAGTTCAGTTACAGAAGGGGATACAATAACAGCAAAAATAGTAGGAAAAGCAGAACAGTGGAATTTAACTTTAAAAGCAAATGGAACAACAATTGCAAATCCAAATAACTTAACAAATGAAGGTTCAGAAATATCAATAAGTGCGACAGGAACATATAAAACAACTGCAAAAGGTACAGTTTTATTTACACTAACAGGAGATTATTCATATACATCTGGAAATACAGTAAAAACTGATGAAATAAACATTAGTAAAACAGTTACAGTTAATGCAAAACCAGAAACTAATCCTGGAGGTTCAACTGGAGGAAACAACGGAGGTTCTACAGGAAGTAACAATGGTGGCTCTACAACAACAGTTACAGAACCAAAATTTACATCAGCAAATAAAACAGTATATGCAACAGGAGATATAAACCTACGTTCAAGTTGGTCAACTTCTAGCAGTGCTACTAAAATATCAAAAGGAACAGAACTAAAACTAACAGGAACATCTACTCAGAAAGTAAATGGATATGTATGGTATAGAGTAACATATAATGGACAAACAAAATATGTTTCAAGAGATTTAATAACAGAAACAAAACCAGAAGAAAAATCAAACAATACAAACTTAAAACTATTAAGTATAGAAGGAGTAGAGTTAACACCAGCATTTTCAGCAAATATAACAGAATATTCAGCAAAATTAACAAATTACAAAGAACAAAGTTTAAAAATAAATGCAGAAGCAGAGGATAGCAAATCAACAGTAAAAATAGAAGGAAATGAAGAAATTAAAATAGGAGAAAATGTAATATCGGTTACAGTAACAGCAGAAGATGGAACAACAAAAGTATATAAAATAACTATAACGAACGAAGAAAAAGAAGGTTTAGGACTTTCAAGCTTGGTTATAAAAGGTGTAGAACTAAAGAATTTCTCACCATCTAAATTTAATTATGAAATAGAATTTAAAGAATTAGACCAATTAGAAATAGAAGCAATAGCAAATGAAGAAGGTGCAACAGTTGAAATAGTTGGAAATGAAAATTTAACTGAATTAGGAGAGCATATAATAACGATTATAGTAACATCAGCAGATGGAGAGCAAATTGCAACATATACAATAACAGCGAATAAATTAGCAGTAGAAGAAGCTAAACAAGAATTAGATATAAAATCAATATTGATATGTGCAGTAATAGCACTAGTAGTATTAGTTGCAATTATAATACTAATTGTAAGGTATGTAAAAGGAAATAGTAATGCAGAAATTGATTATGTATATAATGATAATTTAGATAATAAAGAAGATGAAGAACTAATAGAAAAAGAAAATAATAAAATTGGAGAAACACCAAAAGAAGAAACAAAAAAAGATGGAAAACCAACAATAGACGATTTGTATGCAGATTATGATGATGAACCTAAAAGAAAACGTGGAAAAGGAAGACATTCTAAATAGTCATATGAAAAAGAAAGTGAGTTTTTAATGAAGTGATAAAATAAATGTAGACACAAAAAAGTGTTTACATTTATTTTATTACTTCACATATATACTATTGTTTTTTACTATTAATTCTTAATTTAAGCAAGTTTGGAGCGTTTTAGGAGGTTATTTGCGAAAAACATGCCTATTTCTCATAGTGTTCCTCCCACATTTTGCTTAGGAAAAATAATTGACTAATCAACTGATATATGCATTATAACCCTTTTTCATATTTTTTCAATATTGTACTTTGCAAAAAAATATGTTAAGATTATATAAAATAGAAGACTAAATATATAGAGGAGAAATTATGGATAGAATAGGCAAAATAGGAATTGAAATTTTATATTATATGAGAAGCAAAAAATTATACAGAAGAACTGAAATAGAGAAGCAACTAGAAAGAAGACATCAAGTAGAAAAAATACCAGTCGAACGTTTAAAAGTTTGGGTAAGTTTTGCATTAACAAGGTTAACTAAACAAGATTTAATAAAAAGAATAGATAGAGGAATATACCAAATATCTAACAATGGATTAGAGAAATTAAAAGATAATAAAGCTATATTACAAGAAAAAATTAATAAATATTCAATCCAAGCTGATAAAAATGCAAAACTTGCAATTGAAATTTTTTATAATGCTAATAAATTATTTATAAAAGATAACATAAGAAATATAGAATTAGGAGTATCAGAAGTAACTTTACAAGGAGATTTTTCACAAGCTTTTAAAGAAATTTTAAAAGAAATGAAAATATGCAATTATTATTCTGATATAAACTATAATAAAAATAAATATTTTACTAAATGTATTATAAATGAAAAAATGAAATATTTTGATATCTTTTGTGATTTAATTATTCATAGTAGAGGAGAAAACTTAGAGCAAGATAATCTTTTAGCTATAGAGATGAAGAAAAAAGAAAATAGAAAAGATCGCTTGAAGGATAGAAAAAGACTCGAAATTATGACCAGTGATAGTTATGTAGGAGAAATATTATTTGATGAATTACCACCATACATATGTAGATATTCTTTAGGAATTTTTTATGACTTGGATGTCAAAAAAAGACAAATACAACTAGACTTCTATCAACATGGTGAGTTAATAAAAACGCAAACCATACACTACAATAGTAATGGAGAAATTATTGAATAGAAAAATTAGTCTAGAGTCATTTAAGATTCTAGACTATTATTGAATGACTTAGAGCTTCGAAAGTTTCTTGATAAGACTAGGCTTAATTCACCATGAAGATGATGGTATAAATAGTTATAATTATGGAAAATTTAAAAATTTTAATATTATTATTAGAAATAAGCAAATGCTAGATAACATGAATAAATCTGAAGGAAATGGAATAACTACAAGTGCAGAAATTCAACAACAAATTATTATGAAAAATAATTTTGGTGAGCGATTTGCTGCTACTTGCTTATAAAAAATGGGGGAATGAAAATTGAATAAAATAGTAATTTTTTCTGATTTGCATTATGCACCAGAAAGACCAATAAATAATGGCTCAATAATAGATAGAAAGCTAATGGAATATGCAGAACCATTGTTAGAAAAATTAATAGATAAAATCAATAATGAGATAAAGCCAGATTTGGTTCTTAATTTAGGTGATTTAGTAGAAGATTTTAATGATCACGATAAAGATATTATTAATTTAAATTATATCTGGGATAAACTTAAAGATATAAAACCTAATTTTTATTCCTGTATAGGAAATCACGATTTGCGTTCTATGTCTTCTAGACATGAAGTTGAACAAATAATGGGATATGAACATTCAACATTTTCATTTAATATAGATGATCTTCATGTAGTAGTTCTTGGAACATATGTAAATAATGATTTAGGAACAGCATACGGCGGAATATTTAAGGCCCAATATCTATCCAAAGAAGATTTAGAGTGGTTAAAAGAAGATTTAGAAAGAAATAATTTACCTACTATTATTTGTACTCATTTTGGAGTTGCAGAAGATGATATGAAAGGTAACTGGTGGTTTGAAACTTGCCCAGAACATGCTCTATTAGGAAACCGAAAAGAATTAAAAGAAATTATAAAAATCAATAAAAATATTTTAGCGGTATTTTCTGGACATCAGCATTGGACTAAAAAGATTGTGGAGGATGAAATTCCATACTATGTCATCGGTTCTATGACTGAAAATATAAACAATGATGATATACCAGATGGTGTGTATTTTGTAGTAGAATTTGATGGAGAAAAATTAAATGTTATAGAAAAACACATAAAAATATAATCAATTTAACTATTAATTAAAGGGTATGGGAATTATTTCACCACATATCGGACATTTTACTAATCCTGAAAATAAATGAATAAACTCTCCATAGTTTGAGTGCTTATTTTTTACTAATACATTTCTAGTAGCAATCCAAGTAGCTTCATCAATAATTGGCTCACAATAGTCTTTTATTCTTAAAATATCTTGAGGTTTTCGCTTATAGTTTGTTAGATATTTCATTAACTTTATACTCTAATATTGTAAGAGTAGTAGGATATGTAATTAGATATTTATTAGGCTCTATAACTTGCAAATTAGTATGAAGAATATGTTTTATTGTACCTTTTTAACTTTGTAAGTATAGCCTTTAATCATCTCCAAGATTTTAGTATTTGGCTTTAATGTTTCAATAGTTTTAAATTCTAACATCAAAAAAGTCCTCCTTCCTAGAAAGAGAACTATAAACCTTTAAAAAAAACAAACAACTCACGAACTTTCATTAGTCCGTAAGTTGTTTTCAAATGGAGCGTTTTAGGAGGTTATTTGCGAAAAAATCGCCTGTTTCTCATAGTGTTCCTCCCACAATTTACTCAAAAAATAATTCGATTAATCAACTGATATATTCATTATAACATAATCAAAATATTTTTCAATAGCTATTGTATTTTAAACAAATGTTTGATATAATACTATCAAAAAATACGAGGAGATGAGATTATGAACAAAGACGAAATCGAACTAAAAAACAATGCTATTATACATAAAGATAATTCTTTAAATAGATTAGACTTGTCTTTCCTTAAGCATATAGAATTAAATGAATATAAGAAAAGTGATATATTAGCTTACTGGATACATGATTTTGCTGAATATCATGATGAGGAAAGAACATTTAATATTGCAAAATCTGGAATGTATTCTCGTGGTGATGTTATTAAAGTAAATTTAGGTTTCAATATTGGAAATGAATTGGGTGGTCTACACTATTGTATTGTTTTAAATAAATATGATAATACAAAAAATGGGGCTTTAAATGTTATTCCCTTAACATCAAGAAAAGATGGAAAGAAATATAACTCTTCCTCTGTAAATCTTGGAAAGGAACTTTATAATGTTTTTCAAGATAAAATTGAAAAAGAAAAACAAAAGTTACAGCAAATATTAGATGAATTAGAAAAGATAGAAGATGTACCTATTAACATTCAAAATATAATAGAAAAAGAACAAAAATATATTGAAAAAATGGAACAAGAAATTTCTAAAATGAAGAAAGATAGCATTGCGTTAATCAATCAAATAACAACAATTAGTAAACAAAGAATTTTTAAAGATACTGTAAGAAGAAATGTAAAAATATCTAGTATATCACTTGATTTAATTGATAAACAAATTATCAAGTTTTTCACGAAATAATAATATAGAATTTAAAAAAGAGAGTTGCTAGAACTCTCCAAAATCATTTAGGCTCCCGTCTTACTACAAAAGTAGTAGAGGGTTAAGTTAAATATATTTTAACATATAATATTTAACTTGTCAAACTAAATTTGACATTAATATTATATGATTGTTTGTTAAAATTATACATTTTATCTATGTTTATTTAACTATAATATTCTTTTATTTTTTCATCTATTTCCTTATCTGAAAGTTTTAATATTTCATTGTATTTTGTTGGATTTTTTAAAATTTTTATTATGGTCTCCTTTCCAAATATCTCTACCATATATCTTGTAATAAAGTAGCAATCACTAAAATTAAAATATCCTTCTTCTTTTAATTTTATTATACTTGGTTTACTATTCGTTTTTGTTTCTGTATTTAATCCAGTAATATATGTAGTAATATCAAGCCATTTAGGAATATTCTTAAAATTATTCTTTAATATTATATCAGCTACGGATTTACTTATTACTTCTAATATTACTTCATAATTATGCACATTTCCTGGATTTAATGGTGATACTACTTTTATACCATATTCTCCATTCTCACAAGATACAAGCCATTCTTCCTTTTTTTCTCCAAACACATCTAAATGTAATTCTTCTATACTATCAAATACATCTATTATTATTTCTTTATCATATCCTTGAATTTCAAAATATTCTAGTGTTTTATTCTTTCCTTCTAATACACTTTTTTCTATATCTAGGATAGTTTTTTCATCTAATTCATTATAGTATATCTTCATATTTTTACTGCTATATAATTTTTTATCCATTATATTCCCCCCAATTCAGTTCATTAATACATTATTTTATTACAGCTTTTATAATATAATACTACATAACTTATTAAAATACAATTAAAACTAAATAAAATTTTTATAAGAATAAGTTTTATTTCTTTCATATTCTTAAAGGGCTTGGGACTTAGTCCCAAATTTCGAATTTTGACTAGGGAGGAAAAATTCAGTGCTTGTTAGGAAATATATAGGAGTACAAAGATCATATCAAGATTAAATTTTTCCTCTATTCTTTTTATTTTTGATTACTAATTACTGCTCCAATTTTATAATTTTCTTTTTTAGATTTTGAAAATTTTTTATCATTTTTTACAGCAACTAATCTTATCAATTTTTGTTTTTCTTTGTTCAATTTTATTTCAATTTCTTCTTCATTTTCATTCACATTTTTTGAAAATAGTTCGTAAAATTCTATCTCAAATTCTTTATTTACTCTTTGTATATAATCGTCTAATTGTTCTTGATTTATATTAACACTTGTCCTAATTTCTTTTTCTTCTTCATTCACTTCAACTGGGACATAAATATCTGCTATTCCTAATGCAAAAAATTTTGTTAATTGTTCAATATAACTGCTTCTAAAATTTATTTTATCTATATAAAATTCTCCGTTTTTTATTCTTTAATAAGGTCATTGATTCAATAAATTTTGAAATAAATTCTTGCTTTTCTTCTTTTGATTTTTTGTTCCATTCTTGTTTTAAAGTTTCATTTAATTTGTTATCTTTTATTAGTTTTTCTCTTTCAATATCTCTATCAGCCATTAGTTGTTGTGGAGTAAATGATAAACTATTTGTATTAAGTTTTTCATACTTTTTTGTTTCTAAAATGTTTATTTTTTCTTCAATAATTTTATAATCTTCAGAGAAATCTTCCATTTCAACTATGCCACTTACATAAGCCTTTTTTATTCTTTCTTTTTGCTTTTGTAATGTGTCAATTTCTTGGTCTAGTTTCTCTGTTTTTGTTTCTTTTTTGTCAGCTAGTATCGGCAAAAAATATTTCTTTACTGCCATATCATATTCTACTAACTCAAGAATAAATCTTTGTAAACATTCTTCAATTTTATCTTCTCTGTAATAGGTCTTGCAATGCTCACAAGTATAATACATATATTTTTTCTTTGTTCCTCCAGAACCTTTGCATTTCATTATTTTATTGCATTTTGGACACTTTAGCTTTTGAAAAAATATATAAACTCTATCTCTTGTATAACTTCTTTGATTTTTTTCTTTTTGATATTGTGCTTCATTCCACATAGCACGACTAATTATTGGCTCTACTACATTCATATAAATTAAACTATCTTTACTGTTTGATTTTCCTTTTTCATAATCACCCATATAGACTTTATTGTCTATCATTTTCATAATGGTTGTATCTCTCCAATGTTTTGGTGCTAATACTTTTTCTTTATTTAAAGTATTACTTATTTGTTGATAGCTTTTTCCCTCTAAATACATATTAAATATTCTAATTACTATATCTTTTGTAGTTTCATCAATTATTGTTTTCTTATTGCTATCTTTTTTATAACCTAATGGTACAATTCCTGGTAAATGACCAGACTTTATTGCACCTGTTAAACCAAATTTTGTTCTTTCACTTACTATCTCAATTTCTAATTGTGATAATACTGTTAGCATTCTTACAAAAAATCTACCGATTAGCTGTGCTAGTATTTACATCATCTTTATCACACACCAAATAGGTATTGTGTAATTCTAATTGTGCTATTAGTTCTTCTAAATCACGGACTGAACGAGTAACTCTGTCTAACTTATAAGCTACAATATAATTTATTTTTCCTTGTTTCATATCTGCTAACATTTCTTGAAATGCTGGTCTATCTTTAATATTTTTCGCTGATATTCCAGCATCTTCATACACTCTAAATACTTCATATTCTTTGAATTTACAAAGTTGTAATAATTTTTCTTTTTGTTCTGCCAAACTAAATCCGTTCTCTGACTTGATCATCTGTACTTACACGAATATAAATTCCTGCGATTTTCTTTTCTTCACTCATATTTTAAATCTCTCCTTTCAATATTGAATGGAAAGGCATAAAAAAACTCTAAAATTAAAGTAGCCTTTCTATGTAGTCTTTTAGTTGAGATAAAGGGTATTTATACCTTAAATCTCCCACATAAAAGTAATCACATTCATTAAAGAATAAAAGTAATTTATCTTTAATGATTACTCTATGTGGTTCTACATACGCTAAGTTTGTATGTTCTATAATTCTTAAACAACCTTCAAATATCATTTCGTGTTCAAGTTTTATAGCATTCAAACTGCAAGTCCATTCAATTTTAGAGAGCAATTCTCTTTTTATCTTGTTTTTCTTCTTAAGCGTACTAATCATACCACACCATCCTTTCTTTTTCAATAAAAAGGCATTAAAAAAATCAACCTTTACAGTTGATTTATCAATATTTTCGTCTGGTGCGACGATTTTACTTAATGGAGCTACTGGGCAGAATCGAACTGCCGACCTACAGGTTACGAATCTGTTGCTCTACCAACTGAGCTACAGTAGCGTATCTATATATGTTTAAATGACGACTGGCTGTCACATCAACAAAATTATTGTACTACAATAAAAACAAAAAATCAATAATAAAATGATTAATTATACTTGTAATTAACATAAAAAATAATATAATGATATTGTTATACTATAATTAAAGAAATAGAAGAATTTATATTTCTCATCAAAACTCAATTATAAATCATACAATTAAAACATAAAAAGGAGGAAGCATTATGATTATGAAAATATGGGTTGATGATGTTAGGCCTATTCCAGATAAGGATTATATATTGGTCAAAAGTACAAACGAAGCAATTTCAATTATACAAGAATGCGAAGAAAAGATTAAAAAAACAGGAGAAGTGCCAAGTGAGCAGAACATTGTAATAGATCTTGACCATGATTCGGGAGATTTTTATAAGGATGGTGGAGACTATATTCGTGTATTAGATTGGTTAGAAGCAACTAATAGGGCGTACTCAATTAGATTGCACACAATGAATTCTGTTGGCAGAAGAAATATGATGAATATAATTAAAAAAAATAATTGGAAGTTGCTTTATTAAAAGAAAATCGCCACATCTTAATGATGTGGCGATTTTTTATATGAAAAGTGGTTGATAGTTTTTCTATTTTATGCTATAGTAAAAACACTAACAAAATGTAAAATAGACTATATATTAAATAGGAGGAAACAAAATTGGGCTTTTTTGATAAATTAAAACAAGGATTAAGTAAAACAAAAACATCTTTTGATGAAAAGATAAATGATGTATTTAGTAATTTTAGAAAAGTTGATGAAGAACTTTTAGAAGAATTAGAAGAAGTTCTTATAATGTCAGATGTAGGAAGTGGAACAACTTTAGAAATAATAGATAGATTACGAGATAAAATAAAAAAAGAAAACATAAATGAAACAGAAGAAGTAAAAAAAGCATTAAAACAGGTAATAAAAGAAATTTTAGATAATGAAGATAGCAGTTTAAAACTTGAAACAAATCCAGCAATTATTTTAGTAGTTGGAGTAAATGGAGTAGGAAAAACAACATCAATTGGGAAAATTGCAAACAACCTAAGAAAAAATGGAAAAAAAGTAGTAATAGCAGCAGCAGATACATTTAGAGCAGCAGCAGTAGAACAACTAGAAATATGGGCTAATAGAGCAGGATGTGACATAGTAAAAAGGGAAGAAGGGACAGATCCAGCCTCAGTAGTATATGATGCAATAAAAATAACAAAAGAAAAAAATGCAGATGTTTTAATATGTGACACAGCAGGAAGACTTCACAACAAAAAATACCTAATGGATGAACTATTAAAAATAAAAAAAGTAATAGATAGTAATATGCCAGAAGCCTCAAAAGAAGTACTTATGGTACTTGACGCCACAACAGGTCAAAATGCAATAGAGCAAGTAAAAGCTTTTAAAGAAACAGTAGATATTACAGGAATTATTCTTACAAAATTAGATGGAACAGCTAAAGGTGGCGTAGTAATTGGAATAGTTAAGGAAAATAATATGCCTATTAAATTTATAGGTGTAGGAGAGCAAATTGATGATATGGAAGCATTTAAATCAGAAGAATTTGTAAATGCATTATTAGAAGATTAAAAAGAAGTAGGACAAGTAAAGCTTACCTAATACAAAATAAAATATGGAGGTAAAAAAATATGCCTGAAAACAAAAAAAATATAAAAATTAAAAATAAGAAAAGACTAATTACTGTACTTGCAGTTTTAACAGTTGCAATAATAGTAGCGTATATTTTATTTAGAGGTAGTTACCTAGAAATGAAAGAAATAGGCGAAAATTATGTTTCTGTATATTGGAAAAATATAAGTTATACAGCAATAGTATTAGCAATAAATTTTGCATTTATATATATATCAATATATATAACAAATAGAAAAATAAGAGTAGGATTAAAAGAATTTTTTGACCAAGAAAACAAAAAAATGCCAAAGCTATTAAATAAATCAATAGCATTTATAGGTGGAATTGTAATAAGTGCAGTAACCTCAAGTCTTATATTGAATAAAGCAATGCTTTGTTTTAATAAAGCACAATTTGGAATAACAGACCCAATATTTAATATGGATATAGGATACTTTATATTTCAAAAACCATTTATAGAATTAATGCTTTGGTACCTAATTATAGTAGTAATAGCACTATTAATATATAAAGTAGTATATTATATTATTACTTTTAATATGTTTTTTGATGGTATAGATAGAAAAACTTTAAAAAATAGTAAACTAATAAAACAAATATTAACAACAATAATGATACTTTCGGTTTTACTTGCAGGTTTAATATTCCTAAGTTCACAAAGTATAGGAACAGATAAATTCATGACATTAAAAGATGAAAGTACAACATATTCATTATATGGCTCAGGATTTGTAGACGTAAATATAAAAGTATGGGGATATAGAATTTTAGCAGTTATCATAATAGTAGCAGTATATATGGGAATAAAATATTTTAAACAAGATAAAACCAAAAAAGTATTTATATGTATATTCTCAGTACCAGTCTATTTAATATTGTTATTCATAATACTAGCAGGAACACAAAGTATATATGTAAATGCAAATGAATATGATAAAGAAAAAGAATATATTGCTCAAAATATAAGAAATACAAAAGATGCATATGGAATTAATATAGAAGAAATATCATTATCAGATGCAGAAACAATGAAATTAGAAGATGTTACAACTTACAAAAATGTATTAAATAATATAGCAATAGTAGATAAAGATATAGTACTAAAAGATTTAAATAATGGTCAAACAGCAAAAGGATATTACTCATATAGAACTTCTCAAATAGGTAAATATATAGTAGATGGAAAAGAAACCCTAGTATATATTTCACCAAGAGAAATAGTAAATAGTATAGGAACTTATAATAGTAAAACATATGAACATACTCATGGATATGGAACAATAATAACTTCTGCAACAACTACGAATGAAAATGGAACTATTGAAAATATACAAAAAGATTTTGAAAGCAAAGAACAAAAAATAGCAATAGTAGAGCCACGAATTTATTATGGTTTAGAAACAAACGATACAGTTGTTACAAAAAGTAACTCAAATCCAGAATTTGATTACCCTATACTAGATTCAGAAAGTGCAGAGAATGCGGAAAATGAATATAATGGAAAATCAGGTTTAAACTTAAACTTTATAGACAGAATAATTCTTTCAATAAAAGAAGGAGACTTAAAATTAGCATTCTCAGGAAATGTAACACAAAATAGTAAAATACTAATTAATAGAAATATAATAAATAGAGCAAAAGTAGTTATGCCATATTTGAAATATGATGAAGACCCATATATGGTAATAACAGAAGAAGGAAAATTAGTATGGGTATTAGATGCATACACAATATCAAATAATTATCCATATTCACAAAAAACTATACTTCAAGAAACACAAACAACAAAACTTGAATTAAACTATATCAGAAATTCAGTAAAAGTATTAATAGATAGCTACGATGGAACAATGAAATTCTATATTACAGATAGAAACGACCCAATAGTAATGGCATATTATAACATATATCCAGACCTATTTGTTAACTTAGAAGAAAATATACCTAGTGATATAAGCAGTCATTTTGTATATCCAAAATACTTATATAATGTTCAAGCAGATATAATAGCAAGATATCACAATATTCAACCAGATGTACTATACAGAGGAGATGATGTATGGGATATAGCAACAAGTAATACAGGAAAAGTAACAACAAAAGCAGGAACTCAAATGAAACCATATTATACAATGGTAAAATCAGTAGACAGTAATGAAGCAAATTTAGGTCTAATATTACCTTATACAATGTATGGAAGACAAAACTTAATTTCATACATAGTAGGAACATGTAACAATGATGGAAATACAAACTTAAAAATTTATAAATATCAAGCAAATAGCAATATATTAGGACCAATGCAGTTAGACACGCAAATTGAAGAAGATGAAACAATACAAAAAGAAATTGAAAGCCTAAATGTAACAGGAATAAAAATTAGTAAAAATATGATAGTAGTTCCACTAGATAACACACTATTATATGTAGAACCAATATATACACAATATATAAACGAAAAAGATTCATTGCCAACACTTAAAAAAGTAATTGTAGCATCAGGAACAAAAGTAGCAATAGGAAACAATTTAAAAGATGCAATTTCAAACTTAGTTTCTAAATATGCAGTAGACTTAGAAATAGAAAATACAGATACAATAGAAGATTTGTTAGAAACAATAATAAAAGCAAATAAAAACCTAACCAACTCAAACGGAAGCAATGACTGGGAAATGATGGGCAAGGACGTAAAAAAATTACAAGAACTAATAAATAAACTAGAAACTCTAGTAGAAGAAGAAAATCAAAGAGAAGCAAACGAACAAGCACAAAACACAAACACAATTCAAGAAAACACAGTAAATGAACTAACAAATAATATATAATGCATGGTAGGAAAGGGGTCCTTTTCGTTCTAAATTTGGAACGAAAAGGGCTTTATCGCTACTGTGCAGAAAAATATATTATAAAATATTGCTTTTTTATGAATGTAATTATATAATTAGCATATAAAAATAATGGAGGAAAAGATTATGAACTTACCAAATAAATTAACAATATTCAGAATTATATTAGTACCAGTAATGATAATAATACCATTTTTAGGAATTAAAGGAGAATTATATGGAATACCAATAACTTGTTTAATATTAGACTTAATATTTATAATAGCATCAATAACAGATAATTTAGATGGATACATAGCACGTTCAAGAAATCAAATAACAACTTTTGGAAAATTTTTAGACCCAATAGCAGATAAAGTATTAGTAGTTACAGCAATGATAATGCTAGTAGAAATGGGAAGGTTGCCAGCATGGATACCATCAATAGTAGTATTTAGAGAATTCATAGTTTCGGGATATAGACTAGTAGCAGTCCAATCAAGCGGAAATGTAATAGCAGCAAACATATGGGGAAAAATAAAAACAGTAACACAAATGATAGCAATAATATTAGCCTTTATAGATATAAACAAATATGGAGCAATATTTACTGAAGAACTAACAGCTCTTAGTTTTGCGCTAAATTTAACAACTACATTAATAATGACAATATCAGTAATAGCAACAATCTTTTCGGGTTGGGAATATATTAAAAATGGAAAAGAATTATTAAAAGATATGTAAGAATTCTATAAAAATGAGGAAGAGAGGAAACCAAATAAGCTTTCCTCTCTCTTTTTTTACTAAAATTTTAAAAAATGAATTTCTTTACTGGCACGATCAATAAGAATCGTTCCATTATAACCAGTTATCCGTTGTAAGTAGCTCTGCCATAAGTTGCCATTTTCAATAGCATTTTTCAGATTAGTATAAATTGAATTTGATGGTGTAAAAGAAATTCCATAAATTCTCCAAGTTCCCTTTGACGTTGCGATTTCTCTTGCCATGATTCAATCCCTCCATAGTTGAAAATTTTTTATAAAAATATATTAACATAAAAGAAAGAAAAAGTCAAATTTCTAAAAATATTAAATAATAAAGTATATAAAAAGAGTGAAGGCAATGCCTTCACTAAATGTTTGTCTGTGCAGGAATCCCATCGCCCGGAAATTTCTTCTGTAAGTATTTACGATATGCAGGGCAAAACGCACAGTCGTTATTAAGAGTTCCATCTTTTCTGAAGCCTTCGCAGCAAGAAGCAGATGAAGTAGAATCTTTGGGGCAATCAAGAGTAATCTTAAACATAAAATAGTCCTCCTAAAAAATATATTTTGCACTTGGCAATTTTTTGTATATATTAATTATAACATAATTTTACATAAAAATCAATACATTATACTAAAATATCTAATTAATAGTAAATAGTGAATAATTAATAATGAATAATGGTTAAAATATAGAGATTTTTATTGTTTATATTGAAATTTTTTGATATACTTATTTTGTTAGATAGAAGAAAAGGGGGCTAATACTTTTGATAGCAGAAGTTATAATAAATAATAGTGCAAAACAATTAGATAAAACATTTGATTATAATGTTCCTATTGAATTTCAAAATGATATAAAAATAGGAAGTAGAGTGTTAGTTCCTTTTGGAAATATGAAGAGGTTAGAAGAAGGATTTGTTATTGGCTTTAAAGGAACTACAGAATATAAAACAAAAGATATTTCAAAAATTGGTAAAGAGAGTACATTAAATGCAAACAAAGTAGAACTTGCAAAATGGATAGCAAAAAGGTATTTTTGTAATTTATCAGAAAGCATAAAGTTAATGCTACCACCTGGCACAAAAACAAAAAATATAGAAAAAAGAATAAAAGAGAAAACTGGTAATTTTGTAATATTAAAAAAAGATAAAGATGAAATAGAATTTGAAATAGAAACTGGTAAAATAAAATCAGAAAAGCAAATTAGGTTATTACGTTTTTTAATTAATAATGATGACATATACATATCTGATTTAGAAGAATTTACAGAAGTTTCTAAAGCTGTAATGAAAACTTTAGAGAAAAATGGATATATAGAAATATATGAAAAGCAAATTCCAAGAAATCCCTTTGTAAATAAACAAGTTAAGCCTTCAAATAAACTAAAACTTACACAAGAGCAAAAAGAAGCATATGAAAAAATAGAAGAAGCAATAGATGACAAAATGAATTCAGAATTTTTAATATTTGGAGTAACAGGTTCACGGAAAAACAGAAATATATTTGCAACTAATAGAAAAAGTATATAAAGAAGAAAGAAGCAGTATAGTACTAGTTCCAGAAATATCACTAACACCACAAATGGTAAATAGGTTTATAGCAAGGTTTGGAGAAGAAAAAATAGCGGTGTTACATAGCAAATTATCGTTAGGAGAACGCTATGATGAATGGAACAAAATAAATGAAGGCAAAGCAAAAATAATAATAGGAGCACGTTCAGCAATATTTGCACCAATTAATGATTTAGGGTTAATAATTATAGATGAAGAACATGATAGCTCATACAAATCAGAAGGTTCACCTAGGTATGAGGCAAAAGAAGTAGCAAGATATATGGCAAAGCAATACTCATGCCCATTAGTATTAGGAAGTGCAACTCCAGATATGAAAAGCTATACCAAAGCATTAAATGGAGAAATAGAACTAATTGAGCTAACTAAAAGAGCAAATGAATCAAGTCTTCCACAAGTAGAAATAGTAGACCTAAGAGAAGAGCTAGCAAATGGAAATAGGTCCATGATAAGCACAATATTATATGAACAAATAGAACAAAATCTAAAAAACAAGCATCAAACGATTCTATTTTTAAATAGAAGAGGATACTCAACATTTATAATGTGTAGAGATTGTGGGCATACTATAAAATGTAAAAACTGTAATATAACAATGACATATCATTTAAAAAAAGATAAACTAAAATGTCATTATTGTGGATATGAAGGAAAAAAAGTAAATATATGTCCAGAATGCAATAGTAAAAATATAAAATACTTTGGAACAGGAACACAGAAATTAGAAGAGGAAATAAATAAAATATTTCCAAGTGCATCAACAATTAGAATGGATATAGACACAATAACAAAGAAAAATTCACATGAACAAATATTAAACAAATTTAAAGAAGAAAATATAGACATATTAATAGGAACACAAATGATAGTAAAAGGTCATCACTTTCCAAATGTAACATTAGTAGGAGTAATGGCAGCAGATAGCTCATTAAACATAGAAGATTTCAGAGCAAACGAAAGAACCTTTCAAATACTAACTCAAGTAGCAGGAAGAGCAGGAAGAGAAAGCTTACAAGGAAAAGTAATAGTACAAACCTACAACCCAGATAGCCTAGCAATAGAATATGCAAAAGAGCAAAACTATAAAAAATTTTATGATACAGAAATAGGCATAAGAAAACAGTTGAAATATCCACCATTTTGCGATATAATGGTAATTGGAATTAGTGGACAAAACGAAAAAAGTGTAAATGAAGTAGCACAAAATTTACACCAATATATAAAAACAAGAATAATAAACGAAAAAATAGGCTTACTACTATATAAGCCACTACCCGCACCAATAGACAAAATAAAAAATAAATACAGATGGCGAATAATAATAAAATGCATCTACAACGATCACATAAACGAACTTTTACAAGAAGCACTAAATATTCGGTTACGAACAAACAAAAAATACTGACACAAGACTAGTTGTAGACTTGAATCCCAATAATATGATGTAGAAAATTAGAGATGCGGGTCGCCGAAGGTGGCGACCCCTACGGGATACAAAATAAAGTTGAATATTATGATAAATATAATAATTGTAGGGGGCTGCTGCCTTCGGTGATCCGATAAATACCAGTAAATTAGAAAAGGAGAGAAAGAAAAAGATGGCAATCAGACAAATAAGAGAAGAAGGAGACGAAATACTAAAAAAGAAATCAAGAGAAGTAGAACAAATAGATGACAGAATAAAGGAGCTACTAGATGACATGATAGAAACAATGCACAAATATAATGGAGTAGGCTTAGCAGCAGTACAAGTAGGAATACTAAAAAGAGTAATTGTAATAGACCTATATGACGAAAAAGGACCAATAAAACTAATAAACCCAGTAATAATAAAAGAAAAAGGTGAACAAGAAGTAGAAGAAGGATGCCTAAGTTTCCCAAACAAATACGCAAAAATGATAAGACCACTTGAGGTAGTAGTAGAAGCACTGAATGAAAATGGAGAAAAAATAAAAATAAAAGGAAAAGACTTACTAGCACAAGCACTGTCACACGAAATAGACCACCTAAATGGAATAACATTTATAGAAAAAATGATACCAGGGACATTAGAATATGTAGAGCCAAAAGAACAATAAAATTGAAAGGAAAAAATATGAGAATTTTATTTATGGGAACACCAGATTTCGCTATGGAATCTTTAAAATGTTTATATGAAGAAAAACACAATATAATTGGAGTTGTTACAAATCCAGATAAACCAAAAGGCAGAGGAATGAAAACGCTAGCAAGTCCAGTGAAAGAATATGCTTTAGAAAAAGGTTTAAAAGTGTATCAACCTGAAAAGGTAAGAAAAAATGAAGAATTTATACATGAAATTAAAAGTTTAAATCCAGATTTAATTGTGGTAGTTGCCTATGGTAAAATTCTTCCTAAAGAAATTCTAGATATTCCTAAGTTAGGATGTATAAATGTTCATGCATCATTATTACCTAAATATAGGGGAGCAGCACCAATACAATGGGCAGTAATAAATGGAGATAAAGTAACAGGAGTCACAACAATGTATATGGATATAGGAATGGATACAGGAGATATGATTTTAATTAAAGAAACTGAGATAGAAGAAAATGAAACAACAGGAGAATTGTGGGATAGACTTTCTAAGATAGGTGGAGAACTTTTAATAGAAACTGTAAAACAAATAGAAAAAGGAATAGCACCACGAAAAAAACAAGGAGAAGACTTTTGCTTGGCACCAATGTTAGATAAACAAATGGCAAAAATCAATTGGGAGGAAAAAACAGCAAAAGAGATTCAGAATTTAGTTAGAGGCTTAAACCCAATTATGGGGGCATATACATTTTTAAATGAAAAGAAAATAAAATTTTGGAAAGTAAAAGCTATATCAGAAAATGATTTGATAAATATATTTCCAGAATTAGAAGAGTATAGTTTTAAAATAAAAGAATTAGAAGCAGGAACAGTAATGTTTTCATCAGATAAAAAAGGATTATATATAAAAGCAAATGAAGGAATAATAAGCGTACTAGAAATACAAGGAGAAAACGCAAGAAAAATGCCTATATGTGACTTTTTAAGAGGAAATGATATAATGGTCGGAGAAATGTTTGAATAAATGTAATATATAAAAATAATAAAAGCGAGAAATTTCTCGCTTTTATTATTTATGACTCTTTAGTTAAAAAATATCTTCTGAGGCAACTATATATATGTCCATCAAATTCAAAATAGTCACATTTAATTGTGTTACCATTGAAATTACCACCTCCACCAAGAAAGACTTCTGGTGCTGTAATATTTTTTGAATTACTAAATTCCATAATGTAAACAGTACATTCTGCTTCAATATCATCAGAATTATTGCAACCATCTACTAAATAATTACGGCAGAAAACAGAACGTACATGAGCATCGCCACCTACAATTATGTCTCCGCCATGGCAACGAATGTTATTACATTTTAAATTTTTAAAAGTAATAACATTTCCATTTGAAATATATATATTTGCTGTTGTAGTAATAGACTTAGCGTAAACTTTACCATTATAAATATTAATGTTATTACAATGTTTAGAGTGAATTAATAAATCTCCTTCAACCACTAAACTTCCATTTTTAATAATAACTGAATCTGTAACTTCAAGATTTCCTTTAACAACATATTCACAATTTTCAATAACTAACTGACCATTAATAATCCGATTTTGCATTAGCAAGCCTCCTTTATTATATAAAAAACAATTTAAGTTACATAAATAATTATACAATAATATAAAGATAATTACAATACATAATAATAAAAAAATAAAATATATTTTATTCTATAAAAATTAAGAAAATTTTTTAATAAAATAGTTGTAAAAAACAAAAGATATTGGTATACTTATAATATCAAAAAAATACAAATAAACAAAAGAAATAAAGTTTATAGGAGGTAATAAAATGGAAGAAGAAAGAAAAGAAGAAGTTGTAAATGAGGAGATAACAATATCTTCAGATAACAATGAAATAAAAATAGCAGATGATGTTGTTGCAGTAATAGCAGGTGTAGCAGTATCAGAAGTATCAGGAGTTGCCGAAATGGCAGGAGGTTTTGCAGGAGGAATTACAGAAGTTTTAAGTGGAAAGAAAAACCTAGCAAAAGGAATAAAAGTAGAAGTTGGAGATAAAGAAACAAAAATAGATGTAAACATTATAGTAGAATATGGTATTAGAATACCAGATGTTGCATTTGAAATTCAAAATAGAGTAAAAAAATCTGTAGAAACAATGACAGGATTAACAGTTACAGAAGTAAATGTACATGTACAAGGAGTTTCAACACAAACAGAAGAAACAGAACAAACAACAGAAGAATAAAAAAAGCGGGGTGCGAAAATTCTTTGCATCCCTATTAAAATGTGGAGGTAACATATGAAAACATTAGATAAAATAGGAATGATAATATTTGCAAACTTAATATTAATATTATCAGTAATAATATGTTTATTAATATTTGGTTGGTTAGATCCAGAAAGTGTATATTTTGTAATTAAATTAGCACTTAATGATACAGTAACAACAAATATATTTTTAGGTATATCAGTTGTACTTATATTGCTTGCAATAAAATGCATATTCTTTACTAGTACAGATAAAAAAATAAATGGAATAAAAGACGGAATATTATTAAAAAATGATGATGGACAATTAGTTATATCTAAATCTACTTTAGAAGAATTAGTAAATAATGTAGTAAAAGGCTTTGACAGTGCACAAGATGTACAAAGTAAAATTATACTTGATGAAGAAAAGAATTTAAAAGTATATGTAACATTAAATGTAAAAGAAAATGCAATAATAAAGGAATTATCTACAAATGTTCAAAACAAAATTAAAAGTGCAATAAAGAAAACATCAGATTTAGAAGTAAAAGAAGTAAATATAAGTATAAAGGAATTACAATCAGAAGAAAATCAAGTTATAGAGTAAATAGAGGTGAAAAGATAATATGGATGAAGTTAGAAAGTTTTTAATGAAATATAGAGGAGCAATTATAGGTGGAATAGTAGCAGCTTTAATATTGCTTACAAGACTTTATGAATTAATGATAGGGATTCTAATAATAGCATTAGGAATTTATTTAGGAAACTATATACAGCTAAATAAAGAAGTAGTTAAGGAAAAACTTAAAAAAATTATAGATAAAATGTAAAATAAAAAAGGGGTAAAATATGAATAGATCAGCAGTAAGAGAAAATGCATTTAAGTTATTATATAGTAGTGAAATACAAAAAGAATTTGAAGAAGAACAAATTGATATTTTCCTAGAAGATAATAATATTATAGGTAATGAAGAAACAAAATATATTAAAAGTAGCTTTTTTGGAATAAGAGAAAATATTACTGAAATAGAAAATTTAATATCAAAGAATTTAAGCAAAAAATGGACTATTGAAAGAATTTCAAGAATAGATATTGCTATATTAAAACTTGCAATTTATGAAATAGTATATTCTAAATTACCATATAAAGTAGTTATAAATGAAGCAGTAGAACTTGCAAAAAAATATGGAGATGACTCTTCAAAAAGTTTTATAAATGGGGTACTTGCAAGTATTGTTAAAGAATTAGATGTTTCAGAGTAAAAGGTAAAAGCATTAGAAAGGAAAAAATAAATGCGGATATAATGCAATAACTGTAACAGAGTTAAATACATATGTAAAAGATAAATTTGAAACAGATGAATTTTTAAATAATGTGTTTGTAAAAGGTGAAATATCAAATTTTAAACATCATTATACAGGACATATGTATTTTACATTAAAAGATGAAAAATCGTTAATAAAATGTGTAATGTTTAAAGGATATACTTCTAATTTAACCTTTGTTCCAAAAGATGGAATGAAGGTTATGATATTAGGAACAGTATCTGTTTTTGAAAGAGATGGAGTGTACCAAATATATGCAAAAGCAATGCAAGAAGATGGAATTGGAGACTTGCACGCAGAATATGAAAAACTAAAAGCAAAATTAGAAGCAGAAGGTTTATTTGACACTTCACACAAAAAGAAAATACCATTTATGCCAAAATGTATAGGAGTATTAACATCAAATACAGGAGCTGTAATTAGAGATATTATAAATGTATCTACAAGAAGAAATCCAAATGTATATATAAAATTATTACCAGTACCAGTTCAAGGTCAAGGAGCAGCAGAAAAAATAGCAAAAGCAATAGAAATAATGAATGAAAAAGAACTAGCAGATGTAATAATAATAGCAAGAGGAGGAGGCTCTTTAGAAGATTTATGGCCATTTAATGAAGAAATAGTAGCAAGGGCAATATATAATTCTAAGTTGCCAGTAATATCAGCAGTAGGTCATGAAACAGATTTTACAATAGCAGACTTTGCAAGCGATTTAAGAGCACCAACACCATCAGCGGCAGCAGAACTTGCAGTTCCACAAATAAACGAAGTGCAAGAAAAGATATCATCATATGAATATCGCTTTAAAAATGCATTAATAAAAAAAATAGAATTTATGAAATTAAGATATCAAAAATGTATGGGAAGTAAAGCGTTTAGAGATCCAATGCAAAAAGTCAATGAACAATATATGATTATAGATAATGTTATTAAAAAGTTAGAATTTATAATATCAAATAAAGTAAAAGATGAAAAAACGAAAATGATAAAAATAATATCAAAATTAGATGCATTAAGCCCATTAAAAACATTAACAAGAGGATATGCAATTACAGAATATGAAGGAAGAATAATAAAGAGTGTAGAAGAATTAAAAGAAGGAGACAAAATAAAATTAACCTTCAAAGATGGAAGCAAAAAAGCACAAGTAATCTAACCTCTAATAAAAAAGGAGAAAAAACATGAATAAAAAAACATTAATAATATTAATAACACTAATTATAATAATAGGAATAATTTGTGGTATAGCATTTAGCAAAAACAGCAATAAAAATATTACTACAAATACACAAAAAGAAGAAAATACAATTACAAATGAAGAAATAAACAATACTACAAATGAAATTAAAGAAAATGAAATAGAAGAAAATAATATATCAGACGATACTCAAACAACAGCTACTCCAGAAGAAACTCAAAAAACAGACAAAGAAAAAGCAATAGAAATTGTAAAAAAAGACTATGGAACAAGTGATAATATTAAATTTAATGCAGAAGGAACAGACTCAAAAGGAAGACAAATTATAGTAGTAAGAGATATAGAAACTACAGCAGCATTACAATTTTATTATGTAGACGTTTCAAATGGTACTTTTGTTAAAGAATAGAAGGAGAAAAAACAAAATGGAAAAAGTAAATTTTGAAGAATCAATTCAAAAATTAGAAAATATAGCTATTGAATTAGAAAAAGGAGAATTAAGTTTAGAAGAGTCGCTTACTAAATTTGAAGAAGGAATGAAGCTATCAAAACAATGTAATGAAATAATAGAAAATGCTGAAAAGAAAATAACAGTATTATTAGAAAAAGATGGAAAATTAGAAGAGCAAAATTTTGAATTAGAAGAATAAAAAGGGGAAAAGTTATGAATTTTTATACACAATATAGATATCTAATTGTGCCAATAGTGTTATGGTTTTGTATACAATCTTTCAAAGTAATATGGGACTTAATTGTAGAGCATAAATTTAATTTTAAAAGAATATTAGGAGCAGGAGGAATGCCAAGTTCACATTCAGCAATAGTAACAGCACTTTCAACAATGATTGCAAGGGAATATGGATTAGAATCTCCAATATTTGCAATAGCAATCATTTTCTCAGCAGTCGTTATGTATGATGCAGCAGGAGTAAGAAGAGCAGCAGGAAAACAGGCTGAATTATTAAATAAAATAGTAGAAACACCAGGGCTTACAAGTGTACAAATGTCTGAAAAGTTAGTAGAAGTATTAGGACATACACCAATACAAGTCTTTGTAGGAGCAGCAATGGGTATAATAGTAGGCTTAATATTCTAATAAAAATAAATTGTAGGAGTAATTTTAATCGTCCATTCTTTAAAGAAATAGCTTAAACAAAAATGCAAGACAACTCTTTAAAGTGTGGATAGCAAATAGTTACTCCTACAATTTATTTTGTCATATAACTGTAATGCAAAAGTAAACAATTAGTAATAGAAATTCAATATATTAATGTTATAATATATAAATATTTAACAAAAAGGGATAATGTTATGGGCGAAAAAGAAATAATTGAAAAAGAAAATGTAGAAAAAACATGT